>SCTZ01000179.1 GCA_004297765.1 Chloroflexota bacterium
ACCTAATAGTAGCCCATCGCGAACAAAGCTGTCCAGCACTCGATCACCGGGTATCTGCCTCGGTAGCTACGCCCCTTTGCTGGCAGCACGCTAGCAAATCAATTGGGCTAAACAGTTACCAGCCGGTTACGAATACGACCACGAGCGGAATCGAGCTGAATGCGAAGCTGCTGCTCGGCGCCTGGATCAGACAGGCGCTCAAGCCACACCACGGTGCGTGCCCAGTTCCAAGCTGCTTCGAATCGGGATGCGCGTCGGTCCCAGGCTTCGTCCTTGAAGGTCCTCGCGAGCTCGTTACCCAGAAGGGGCGCGCAGCCCCGCAGTTGCGACAAAAGGCTCTCACGACACATCAGACCGTTGGCAAACTGCTCGTTACGGCACACCCGCGAATAGGACTCCTCATAACCCCGCACATCTCGCGCTTCCAGGGCACGAAGAAGATCTTTTCCCGCTGGATCGGCGCAGGTTTGGCTCACCTGGACCGCAAGTTGCTCCCGTGTTTGTGCCAATGCTGCGGCGGCATCGTGAACCCCTAGGTTGAGGTCGACTGCCGCCGCGCAATCCCGCAACCACTGCAATTGGTCCGGTTCATGCCAGATGGGCTCGGAGAGCCCCGAGACGGTTTGGATTGCGGCGCGGGCCTGCAACTTGCGTTCGTAAAGGGCAAGAGCGGACTCAAGGGGCTCACAAAGGTCCTCAAGATCATGAACCTGGGTCGAGAAAGCACTAGCAGCAGCTATATGGTGGACATGTGCCCACCGTTCACGAAGCATCCCAAGACGGTTCTCAACATCGAGCCACGAAATGAGAGACTTCAACTCCTCGGGCGTTGCACACGCCTTTCCCGCAACCTTCACGTCACGGCGCAGATACTGGGCCCGCTTTGCGGGTCCAGCTCGAAACCATCCGAGCCCCCACCCCCGTCCGCTCTCCATGTGAGCTAGCATCGCCTCTGCATCAGCGCGGACCTCATGATGATCGCGCTCACCAAGACCTGAGATTGGGGTTTCATCCGCCCATCGTGCGCGGCCAGCTGTTTGGGACAGATGTGCCTTGGTCACATCAAGAAGATCCCTCCACGCGCGGTCGTGGTCGCCAAGGATCTCCCTAACGGCCTGCTTGGGCCAGGCGTGTAAATGCTGGCTGATCTGATCAGCCTGCACCAATAGTTCAGAGATCTCTCTAATCAATCGCTCACGATTCTCGGTAGTTGCAGCAGCGAGGGGTGCATACTCGGGACGGCTTCGCACATGCGCAACTCTATCATATTCCTCCTGTGCCAGGACCTCGCGGTTAACGAGAACGGCGACATCCTTGGGCGAAGGTAGCGCCCTGCACTCGAGCGCATTCCAGCCTGTTGACTGCCATTCATTGAGCTCAGCGTCGCGAAGTAAAACCAGCAGGTCTTGGAACTGTTGTGATGACAGAGGTGGCTCTTGCCACTCGGTCGGACGGTCTTCAAGCCGCTCGAACCCGTTTTCTTCCTCCCGCAGTCGAGTAGCGATGGTCTGCAGCGTTCCCTCATAGGCGCCGAATTGGGCGGGATGAACGTAGGTCTCTCTTTCCCGAATGGCACGCAAGTCTGAAAGAACCTTCGCCTCCTCTCGGCGCGCCTGGATCAGTTGTGCTTCCAGTTCTTCAATTCTTTGCGCGCTGACATTGGGTTCCCAGCGATTTTGGTAGTCTGTAATTCCTTGGACCGAGTCCTCCATCGCGTGAAGGGCGTCGAGGTCATCGCCGAGGAGAACAACGGCAAGAGGGGAGATCTCCGGGAGTTTCTCGCGGATGAATCGTTGGAGGACCTTGAGTGCGCGTGCCGTATGGCTGGTCACCAGGATCCGTTGTCCAGAGGCCAGCAGATGACAGATCAGGTTGACAATGGTGTGCGACTTGCCAGTTCCGGGTGGACCCTGAACTAGGACGCCCTGGTGGCTTGCGAGTCGCGCAAGGATTTGTCGCTGGGCCTCATTCGACTCAAGGGGAAAATACATATCATCCGCAGAAGTGCTTGCGCTGGGAGGATCCTGCTGGTCTCGGGAATGTACAGGATCTTCGGTGATCGTTACGAAACGACTTACACCCGGGGGGATCGAGGCTCCGGACTCGAGTTGCCTAATGATCTCGTCGAAGGCTCTCAGGTACGAGCGCTCCGTTCGTCTGCGAAGGATTAGGGCGGGAGCGAGATGAACCTGTGGGTCGGACAGAATCTTGTCCGGACGAGAGAGTCCCTCGTCATAGATACCCCTCGGAGATACGGAATGAACCCACCCTGCAAGGATGGCGTCCATGAAGGCGGGGTCCCATAGCTGGCTGCTCACTTCCGCAAGCTGCGTCTCAAACGCCCGCAGTTGCTCTGGGTCCGGCCGGAGCTCGGGATTGAGCATGTCCTGCTCGAGCAACGGTTGCGCCCCCTCCCCGGCTGGGCGAACGGTCATGATGCTCCGCGCAGCGTCGAAGGCGACGTTGGCACGTGCTGCGACTAGGTGGCGCCGAATCTCCTGGCCATCAGATGTTCGCCAAGACAACAGCCCCAGGCCAAGTACGACCTCGTATTGCTCGCCAAGACGCTGCTGCTTTTGGTAAATGGAGAAGAGCTGAGTATAGGCCCGCTGTACCGATTGAGCCCGACGATCCGCCTCCGCCCATGGCCACCATCTCGCTTCTACGTACCGTCCCCATGACTCTTTGATGTCAAGCCAATCCCTGATGGCCCTGCGCTCGAACCGTTTCTCACCCGATTCGTCCTGGATCGGCAGCTCGATTTCGTCTCTGAGCTCTGGCATTTCGATAGACGAGTCTGTTATCTGCTCTCGGACTAGCCACGGTTCGAGTTCGGCAGGGGGCTTGGGGGCAGATACGAGGCGGGGCTGGTGAATCTCAAGCCAGACTTCTCCGTTTTCTTCGTCCCGGCCGCGGTGCCTTGCCGCGCAGTCACATCCGGGTTGCTCCGGAACGTCCGAGAACCAAAGCACCTGGTCGTACTGATCGACCGAGCGGACCGTCTTGGTGCGGAGTTCGGTGAACTCCTTGAGGAACGTGTAGAGCGCCACGGCGCGGGCGCGAGTGACGTCCATGTCCTGAAGTTCGGGCATCAGATCTACACCTGTTCTCTAACAATGCCTGGCAGCATTGCCTTGCTCCCGGGTTCCCATTTGGCTTCCCAATAATTGAACGCAGTTTCCAGGCAAGATCTGTGAACCGAAGAACTGCGGAACCATGTGACCTCTTGCGTTCAGATCTGGTGTCCGTTTCATCAAAACAATATGGGCCTGATCCCTCGCAACTCGAAGGCAGATTACAGCAGAGTCGGGCGAGAAGTCAAGCGCCAATTTTCCAATTCGCCACTGATCTACCCGGACGGTAGCTTTCATCTTGAAGGTGCTCAATGACGCGTTGAACATACATAACGTCAAGTGCTTGATTGCGATGGTGGCATCGGATTGCGCTTTCGAGAGCGCTTAACTGGTAAATCATGGCACGTCGTATCAGGTCAGGAAGCAGTGCGTCCCTTTTGGATCGACTTCTTTCAGGCATCCTCTGCCGCTCACGTTACTGATGTAGAAGAGAAGTGGTATCTTGCTTGCCAGAACGGACGGCTCCGCTGCGCTGTTCAGGCAGACATACCTGCCTACCGCCGTGCTTCGCGCACCACCTTGTTTACGATCGGGCGCACGTCGCGGGAGGTGTCTACGACAAAGTGGGGCTGGCTGATCGGCTCGACCTTGGCGCGCAGCTTTTCATAGACGATCCAGCCTGCCTCCGAGCGGTCGCTCCGATCGGCGCGGGCGGCGCGGCGCTCCATCCGGGCGAACACTACCTCCGGCGGGGCCTCCACCCAGACGATGATCAGCTTGGCTCCCGTCTGCTTCGCGACGTCATACACCTGCTCGCGGTTGCTCTTGAGAAGGTTGGTGGCGTCGAGGATAACGGGGATCCGCTCGCGGAGCAGATCGCGCAGCAGTTGGTGGATCACGGAGAAAACCCAGAAGCTCTCCTCGGGGGAGTAGGTGGGGTGACGAAAGAGGGTCTGGCGCACGGCGTCGCTCTGCACAATCACGGCGGATAGCCGACGGGATAGAAGACGGCTAAAGTGGGACTTCCCGGAGCCCGGCAAGCCGGCCACCATCACCAGCACCGGCCGCGGCATGGCCGCAGGCAACTGACCCAGCATCTCGCGAATCCGGGCTACGTCAGGCGCCAGGCGCTCCCTGCGTTCCTCCATCGTTCAGCCCCCTCTCGCCAGCTATTATAGCAGCGCCGAAATCGTTCCAGTAAGTGCGTCGTTCCATGGATAGCGAAACACGTCATCCGAAGGCCTTTGTTATGAGGCTTCCTGAGCTGTGCATCAGCCTGACTGACTGCGTGAGACAGCGTTGATGGGCCGCACATATGGACCACCCGCTCGTAGCAGGCAGCCGCTTGCGGAGTAGTGAGTCTATCCCGTGCACATGCTATAATTGTTGGGGCTGCCGTTCGACGGTAGTCCGAAGGTGAGCGACTGATGGATCGGTTCATCCCTGGGCATGTCGAAGTTGTCTCTACTGCGAGCGGATGGTAATAGATCGGCCCGCGGACGTGCCCGCGAACTCCGACCGGGTCGAAATGGTAGGGAGTGGATTCATCGATGGCTGTAGCAGATCTGCACATCGATCGATACAGACTGATGGATATCTGCCGTCGGTATGGTGTGGCACGGCTAGAGGTGATGGGCAGCTTCGCTCGGGGTGACGAGACGCCGGAGAGCGATCTCGACCTCCTCGTGACCTTCGAACCGGATGCCAAGATTGGCCTCGAGTTCATCGCGCTCAAGCTCGAGTTGGAGGCGCTCTTCGGACGGCCGGTGGACCTCCTCACCCGCGCCTCGGTGGAACAGTCGCCCAACAAGTACTTCCGCCGTTTCGCCCTTCGCTCGACCGAGCTGCTTCTATGAGCCCCCTATCTGCCCGCGAGCGCGACCTCACCAAGTGCGAGGACATGCGCATCTACGCAGGCCGGGCCCATGGGTTTCTCCGTGCCCGGTCCTGGGATGATTTCCTTGCTGACGAGCTGCTTCAGGCGGCTGTTATCCGCTGTATCGAGGTCATCGGCGAGGCCGCGAGGCAAGTTTCTGAGGACACCCGCCAGCGAGTTCCGGGAATCCCGTGGTCTCTCATCATTGGCATGCGAAACGTCCTAGCGCACGACTATGGCGCGGTAGATCTCGACAGGGTCTACCGTGTCACAACGGATGACCTGCCGCAGTTGATTGAGCGCTTGGGCGAGTTGATTTCCACGCTGGAGAGCGAAGTGGGATGGCGGGAAGACGAAAACAACGAACGGTAGCGGTCCGCTATCGGCTTTCACAACTCCGATAGATGGGTCCCAACAAGCCCAACTGCTCGCAATCTCTCCGGCTCGTCCCTTACTTTCCCGCCGGCATGCCTGGGCGATGTGCTGGTCATACCTCTCCCCGGCTGGTCCACCCGGCCGTCATCACCTACGCCTACCGCCGCCTGGCAACCGCCGTGAATTGGGTCTGGAACCTGTGCACACCTGGTAAGATGGATGGCGATGAGATGAGAGCCTGCGCAAGAATTCACAGGTGGTGTAACGATGGATACCATCGAAGACCGGATCAAGGTGCTGCAGCCGGAGCTTCGGCGAGAGGTCGAGGATTTCGTAGATTTCCTGCTCGAGAAACGGTCCGCGAAGCGTCACGGCAAGCTGAGTTTTGGATGGGCTGGGGCACTCAAGGATTTGCGCGATCAGTACACATCGGTGGAGCTCCAGCACAGGATCTCGGAGTGGAGAATTGGTGAGAGGTGAGGCTCCTCGCGGACTTCAATCGCACCGAGCCCCCCGGGGGAGTCGAACTCAAGCTCAGGTCCTCAGGTCCTGGCGCGTTGACAAGGGAGGTTAGTGTGATGTAGACTGAAATATAGAATAATACCTAGACAGAATGAGGCCTTGAATGCCTAGGGCGGATGTAACGCAAGCCAATTTCATGTTGCCTGTCGAGCTAGTGGAGGAATTGCGACGTAGCGTTCCTCGTCGAGAGCAGAGCAAAGTGGTTGCGGATGCGTTGAGAAAAGAGTTGAGGCGGCTGAAGCTGCGCCGAGTGTTGGACACCAGTTTTGGGGCGTGGGCCAAGGAGCCTCATCCTGAGCTGGGAAAGGGTGTGGAGGCATACATTCGCGCGTCGCGTCGCTCCACGCGCGCCAGGTCACTGGAGAGCGAGTGAGTCCGGCTCTTGTCGATACGGACATCCTCATCAATTTCCTCAGGGGGCGGGAGAGCGCCCGGGCCTTCCTGGCGGCTCTTTCCGACCAGGAAACTCCTCACGTTTCGGTCGTGAGCGTAGCCGAGCTATACGCGGGGATGAGGCCGTCAGAGGAAGTGGCGACGCGCGATCTCATCGATTGCATGGTTGTGCTGCCGATCACGTCCGAGATCGCCGAGCTCGCCGGTCGTCTAAAGCAGGAGACCAAAGGGTACGCTTTGGAGCTCGACGACTGTTTCATAGCCGCAACCGCCCTCATCCACAGCCTCCGCCTGGCTACGAAGAACACCCGTCATTACCCTTTTGAGGACCTAGATGTCACATCCCCTGGCAACCTCTAGAACGGCTCTGCTGTCTCTTTCTAACTTCCTTCCGATGCTACTTCAGCATCTTTATAATGTGATGCGCCAGACTGTCCTTGATCTCACGATGTCTCGGGACAGGCTGGCTTACCTTGGTTGCTGGGTTCTGATACCAGTCATGATTCGCGCCGTGGCGGATGAGCACGCACCCCATTTCCTCAATGGTTCGAATCAGCTCAGTGCGCTTCACGCGACGTCCAACTCACCGACTCTCCGAACACATGGGATAAAGCCTGACGTAAGCTCTTTGTAGATGTCAATCAGGTTCTCTTTGAGTTCCTCAAAGGATTGTCCCTGCGTCCGGTAGTCTGGGTACTCCTCCAGCCAACCTACGAACATATCATCTTCCTGATAGTAGATGAACTTCTTGGTGGCCATGTTGCCGCTTCCCTTTCTTATCGTGCCATAGCGTCCACTCACTGGATTGTAGCACTCGAACTGCCTCAACTCAAGCTTCTGTTCGGTCGCCGGTGCCCATCGCGGAGCTGGCCAGCCGTTCGTTATCGCGTGCACCCACTATAGCGCAGAACCTGACATGCTGGTCGTGGCGTTTTGTGCCACGTGCCAAGAGGCGTTCGGGTCCCGAAACATCAGTCTGGGCAGGACCCCGAGACGGCCGCCTATCTCCTCGCCTTGAGGCGCCAGCGGCTGACATATTCGCGGACCTACGACCGATACCGGGCTGACAATTCGGGCTGGTTCCCCTGGACGCAGGACGACCCGGGGTATGATCAGAAGCGGGGCAGGAATCCTATTTGTTTCTCCACCGTGCTGTTTCTGTAGTATTGTTGGTTGGACTCCTGATCGGGGAGCCGAGTTATGACGCCGCAGGCGACAGTTTGATCGTCACGTCCTCAGAACCTTGAGTCCGGCGTATGCCTCAATCGCGTCGAAGTCCCTGTCGTTGTGGAGAAGGGCCAGGTCGTTTTCTATGCATATCGCGGCAATAATGCAATCAACCGTCTTTCTGGGCGTCTTGCCTTTCTTCCTGCACTCCCTGTACACTTGAGCCGCCCTCACGTAGGTGGAGGTACCTTCGGGCTTCTGTACAGGGAATTCCAGCAGATACTCCTTCACCTTCTGAAAATCGCTATCTTGTCTTATGCCTTGCAAGATCTCGGCGATGATTATCTCGGTAATGGAAACGTCCTCTTCCTCCTCAATGAGCTTCCGAAGGGCGCGGTGTTGGGGCGAGTCTATGCCCCTGAAGAGGTCAATCCACACGCTGGTGTCCGCGACGATCATACCCTGCTCTTTCTCATTTCATGGAGATCGCCCACCCATTCCACCTTCCCCTCGAGTTCGAGAATGCGCTTACGCCTTGCTTTGTTCACGAGTTCTCTGAGCGCGAAGTTCACGAGGTCCTTCTTGGTCCTGATGTGCGTGAGCTTCATTGCTTCGTCCACCAGGTTTTCGTCGAGCTCGATGTTCGTTCGGAGCATGCGAGTATCCTCCTCTTGGTCATACACATAGTATAGCATTGCTTTGTGTATGGGGCAAGAAAGCAGCTCGGCGAGCCCATTCGTCCGTACGCGTCGGGCTGGGGCAGGACCCCAAAACGGCCGCCTATCTTCTCAGCTTGAAGCGCCAAGGGCTTACCTACGCGCAGGTCTTCGACCGTTACCAGCGCGACCATGCAGATTGGTTCCCCTGGTTGCCGGACGATCCCGAGTATGAGCAGAAGCGGGAGGAGGCGATCGACGCTATCAAGAAGCTGTGGGGAGACGACACGGATTCAACCACTAAACCCAAACCCAAGGACCAAGGGCCCAAGGGCCCGGGATCACCAGTCAGGTCAAGCCAACACCAACCCGAGACGCAGCAATTACTGCGCAAGCGTCTACCGCGAAACAAGCTACTACCTTTAGGCGAATATACTTTCCCCATCCTCGAGGCACTCTACGAACTCGGCGGGAGAGCACCATGCGCACAGGTCCTGGATATTGTGGGAGTAAAGCTCAAAGACAGGCTCACCGAACTCGACCTAGCACTCAAGAAATCAGGCGAACCACGCTGGCGCAATCGAGCACAATTCCAACGCCTGAACCTAATTACAGAGGGGCTACTTCGCCAGGACTCTGACCATGGGGTCTGGGAACTCTCCGAGGCTGGTCTCAGTATGGTCGAGCAGAACCACCGCTGACACAGATACCATCGTGGGGATCACGCATCGCGGGGTAGCGGGCGCGATCCCCACGCTAGTCAACCCCACGGCCGATACCCACGGCCCCCAATGTTTCCCACTGGCTACACCAGGCGCCACTAGCGTATCCCGCCGGCGCCATTGCTTTTCTTTCCGCGCCACTGTCGTATGTCGCCAGCTCGATTGTGGCATGGTTGCATGCCTACGGCCATGGGCTCGCAATCACGAGCGCTGGGATTCCGGAGATGTCGCCCGAGTATTTCTGTAGTAGTGTTGCTTCGACTCCTGCTCGGGGAGCCAATACAAATGTGGTGTAGTGCGCCTCATTAACCTTGTGCGGCCTTTGCTAGCAATTCGCGGCAGGCCGCCTCCAGGGCTCCCAGCTTGTTTTGCACTACGTCCCACACAATAGATTGGCTAATACCGAAGTATTCATGAATGAGAATGTTGCGAAGCCCTCTGATCTTGCGCCACTCGATCTGAGGGACATCTTGCGTGACTGCTTCAGGTAGATTCCCTGCCGCTTCCCCGATGATTTCAAGGTTCCTCGCGACCGCATCCTGCGTTTTCCTGTCGTTCGAAAACGTCTCCAGATCGACACCTTGCACGTAAGATCGAATACGTTCGATGGCTTCCAGAATGTCGTCAAGATAAAGACGGAAATCACGCATAGGCTACCTCGCGGCTGATGATCGGCCTGAGGCGCGGCTTGACGGATTCGGTCAGGACGAGATCGACCGGGCGTCCTAGGCGTTCTTCAAGGTAGAACTTTAAGTCCATGTAGCCATCGAAGGTAGGCTGGTCCATTTCCACGAGGATATCTACATCGCTTTGTTCCGTTGCCTCACCACGGACGTGCGAGCCAAACAAACCGATACGCCGTACGGCAAATCGGCTGGCGATTTCACCTTTTTGCGCCTTGAGGAATTCCATGACCTCTTGGTTCTTCATAATGCGCAGACTCTCTTTCAACGATTGCTCGGTTGTGATGTAGAGGACCCTCTTACGATTCTACGCAGCGATCAGTAACATAGCTCTTCCACCCGGCCGCAAGGTTCCGCCTCGGCCGCCTCCTCACGTGACGTTCGGACGTGGTGGTCCTCGCGAGGCGTCCAACAATATACCTCTATAGCATGCTCGTTAGCCTCGAGTCAAGCATGATTGCGTACAGCATAATTGCGTCCACATAGCCAGATTGGTCATGGGCCGGTAGCGGGGAGGATAAGTCTACGGTATGCCAACCTGCGCCAGCGCCTGGCGCGCCAGCTCTGTTGGGAAGTAGGGCAAAACGCCAACCAGGATGGTCACCGCCGCGGTCAGGGCGAGGACGAGGCCGAGGGGCCAGGTGACGCGCACGGGCAGGACCTGATGCATGGGCGGGCGCATGTACATCAGCGCAACGACCCGCAAGTAGTAGAAGACGCCGATGGCGCTGGTCAGCACACCGATCACGACCAGGTCGACGTAGCCGGACTGGACGGCCGCTCCGAAGACCAGCAGCTTGGCCATGAAGCCCGAGGTGGGTGGCACCCCAGCCAGCGACAGCATGAAAACGACCATGGCCGCGGCCAGCAACGGATTGCGCGTGGCCAGACCGGCGTAGTGTTCGAGCCGGGTCTCCTCCTCGCTATTTCGGCCGACGGCCACGACTACGGCGAAGGCCCCGAGATTCATGAAGATGTATGCCAGCAGATAGAACAGAAGGCTCCCCAGGGCCAGCCCGGAGCCTGGGATGATACCCAGCAGCATGTAGCCAATGTTGGCGATGCTGGAGTAGGCCAGCATGCGCTTGATGTTGCTCTGCGTGACGGCGGCCGCGTTGCCCAGGACCATAGTCAGGATGGCGAGGGCCCACAGAATGGCCGCCCATTCCACCTGCAGGGCGGGCAGCGCCCCGAGCAAGATGCGCAGAAATGCTGCCAGGACGGCCGCCTTGGTGACCACCGACATGAACCCCGTGACCGGCGAGGGCGCCCCCTCGTAGACATCCGGCGTCCACATGTGAAAGGGCACCAGGGAGAGCTTGAAGCAGAGCCCTACCAGCAGAAGCCCCATCCCACCCACCAACATCCAGACGGCCGGATCTTGCACGCTCCGCACAGAAGCCGAGATCCCGGTGAGATTAGTATAGCCGGTCACTCCATAGATTAGAGCGCTGCCGTAGACCAGAAAAGCAAAGGAGAAGGCGCCCATCAAGAAATACTTCATGGCCGCCTCCAGCGATACGCTGCGCCCACGCATATAACCGGTCAGGGCGTACAGCGAAAGCGAGAGCGTTTCCAGCCCCAGCAGAACGAGCAGCAGATCGTTGGCCGAAGCCAGCAGCACGGCGCCGGCGGCCGCAAAGAGCAGCAGAGCATAGTACTCACCGCCACCCTGACGTGGCGCGGCGTGGTCGATCGATATCACAACGGTCAGACCAGTCGCCACCAGCGCCAGGGCCGCGAAGAAGACGAAGAGGTTGTCCGTAATCAGCGTACCGCCAAAGGCAGAGCCGGACGTGTTCCACAAGGACAACGTGGCCGCCAGCGCACCCGCCAGGCCAATCAGGGCTATCACGGCCAGCAGACCGCCGCTCGGTCTGCGCAGCACCAACTCCAGCAGCAGAAGCACGGACGCGAAGACCACCAGCACCACCAGAGGAGCCACGGCCGCGAGATCGACGGGAGGGGGGGTTATCTCCATAGCGGACCTCCGGTGGCATCAGACGTCTGCCCCCCGCCGCCCCCCTGGCGGACAGAGCCGTCCGCCACTACGGGAAGGCGACGGGAGCCGTCCGCCACTGCGGGAAGGCGACGGGAGCCATCCACTCCGGCGAGTAAGCTGAACAAGAAGCGGTCGTCACCCGCGCTCCCAGGTTAGGTTCCCCTTGGCGGACAGAGCTGTCCGCCACTACGGGAAGGTCAATCGAGCCGTCCACGACGGCCGGAAAACCGGCGGAGGCACCGTCAGAGGGCTCAGGCGAGCTAGGCCGCGTGACGCCGCGGACGATAGCGTCGGCTGGGCCGGCCAAGGGCTGCAGGATGGTGGAGGGGAAGACGCCGATGAAAACCACCAGCGCGGCCAGCGGGGCCAGGGCCACGATCTCGGGCCAGCGCAGGTCGGCGCCAGACACCTCGGACCGTGGCTCGCCCCACATGGCACGCCGGTAGGCGTTGAGAAGGTAGACCGCAGCCAGGATGATGCCCAACGCGGCCAGGATGCCCAGCGTGACATTGCTGCCGAAGGCGCCCAGCAGGATCAGAAACTCGCCGACGAAGCTATTCAGTCCGGGCAGACCGACAGAGGAAAAGAGCACCAGCAGAAAGAAGCCGGCAAGGATGGGCCAGCGCGCCGACAGCCCGCCCAGCCTGTTGAGCTCCAGCGTTCGGGTCCGGCGCCGGATCAGCGCCGCTATCGCGAAGAGCGCTCCGACCGTCACGCCGTGGTTGATCAGTTGGATGCTGGCCCCCTGGATGCCCTGCATGTTCAGCGCGAAGATGCCCAGCATCACGAAGCCCATGTGCGACATGCTAGAGAAGGCTAGCAGTCGTACCAGATCCCGCTGGGCCAGGGCCAGCATGGCGCCGTACAGGATGCTGACGACGGCCAGGATGGAGATCAGCGGCGCTGCGCCACGGGCCGCGTCGGGGAAGAGCGGGATGGCGATGCGCAGAAAGCCGTAGGCCCCGACCTTCACCAGCATGGTCGCCAGGACCAGCGCACCTAGCGGGGACTGGCTATAGAGGTCGACCAGCCAGTTGTGGAGCGGGAACAGCGGCACCTTGATGGCGAAGGCCAGTGCGAAGGCGAAGAAAAGCCAGCCCTGCGTGCCCGGTGGTAGCGGCGTGGCGGCCAGCGCCTGAATGTCGAAGCTGCCCGCTCCCGTCGGGGTCGGCTGCGCGAAGCGCACGACCAGGATGCCCGCCAGCATGATCAGACTTCCGGCCGAGGTGTAGAGGAAGAATTTTAGTGCCGCGTAGACCCGGCGCGGTCCGCCCAGCACGCCGGTGAGCAGGTACATGGGAACCAGCATGGCCTCCCAGAAGACGAAGAAGAGCACCAGATCCAGGGCCGCGAAGGCGCCGATCACCCCGGCCTCCAGCAGCAAGACAAGACCGGCATAGGCCGGCCGCCGTCCAGCCGCGTCATCCCACGAGAGCAGCAGAGCGACCACGGCCAGTAGCGCGGTTAGGGCCACCAGGAAGACGCTGATCCCATCCACGCCCACATGGTAAGCTAGCCCAAAGGCAGGCAGCCAACCTACAAGCTCCTCGAGCTGCATCCCGTCTTTCGACCAATCGAACAAGACCAGCAACAGCACGGCTGGGATCAGCTCGACCAGGGCCACGCCCAACGCCCAGTAGCGCGCCCTCTCCGGATGCGACTTTCCCACGGCGGCAACCAGGATGGCGCCCAGCACCGGCCAGAAGATCAGGATCGACAGGAGGGGAGGAAAAGAAGAGGTCGTCATGCTACAACCTTCCTCCCAGCAAAAAGGCCAGGATCAGCACGGCCCCCAGCAAGATGGCCATCATGTAGCCCCGCACGCGTCCGGTCTCCAGCCGGCTGAATGCGTCGCTCAGATCCAGCACCATGCGCCCGACGTCCGCGACGGCCTCGTCGATCACACGCTGGTCCAGCCCGAACGCCAGCAAGCGCGCCAGAGCATGAAGCGGCTTGACCACCAGTACGCCATACGCTCTGTCCAGGTAGAAGCCCTGCAATACCAGGTTGTAGAGCGGGCGCAACTGCCGGGTGAGAACGGCGGGCAACCCTGGACGCAAGAGGTAGAATCCGGCCGCGATCAGCAGTCCCAGTATGGCCAGTGCTGTGCTGGCCAGTGCGACCAGCCAGTAATCCTGACCGAAGCTGACCTCGCTCACAGCGCCCGGGGCATAGCGAGAGAAGACGGGCGCGAGGAAACCCGTCAACGACCCGGCGGAGCCGGCAAACTGCAGGTAGCCGCCCAGCGCCGCCAGGAACACGAGAAGGAGAACGGGCACGCCCATGTCCCGGCCGGGCTTGTGCAGCACGCGGGAGGGCGCCACCCCCTCGCTGGCCGGTGAGGCAGAGAAAGCCAGAAAGACGACTCGGAAGGCATAGAAGGCCGTGAAGGCCACCGCCACAAGCGCGATTTCGCCGAGCACCACCGCGCCGGGCGAGCCGAGAAGGGCCAGCGAAAGGATTTCGTCCTTGCTAAAAAACCCCGAAAACCCAGGAAGTCCAGCGAGGGCCAGGGAGCCAATCAAAAATCCCCAGAAGGCCAGCGGCAACTTCTTACGCAGACTCCCCATTTTGAAAAGATTCTCCTCGCCGTCCAGAGCGTGGATCATCATGCCCGCGGATAGAAAGAGCAGCGCCTTGAAGAAGGCGTGCGTCATCAGATGGAAGATAGCCGCCGTGTAGCCACCCAAGCCCAGGGCCAGGAACATGTAGCCGAGCTGGCTGATCGTCGAGTAGGCCAGGACGCGCTTGATGTTCGGCTGCACCAGACCGATGATAGCGGCCATCAGCGCCGTGAAGGCCCCGATGACGGCGATCAGTCCCATTGTGAACGGCACGGCCTGAAACAGGGGATAGGCCCGCGCGATGAGATAGACCCCGGCCGTCACCATGGTGGCCGCATGGATCAGGGCCGAGACCGGCGTGGGACCGGCCATGGCATCCGGCAGCCAGACGTGTAATGGGAACTGCGCGGACTTGGCCACGGCCCCCACCAGCAACAGCAGCGTGATGGCCGTCAGCATGGTCGGGTCGATGGACCTGCCCTGCGCCAGCGCACCGAAGACCGTCTGGTAGTCCAGGGCCCCGACCTGCAGGAAGAGCAGGAAGATGCCCAGCATCAGGCCGACGTCGCCGATGCTGTTGACCACGAAGGCCTTGACACCGGCCCTGGCCGCGTCCTCCCGGCGGAACCAGAAGGCGATCAGCGCGTAGGAGGTGAAGCCCACGCCACCCCAGCCCACCAGCAGCAGCACGAAGTTGTCCGCCAGCACTAGCAGCAGCATGGACAGGACGAACAGGTTCATGTAGGCAAAGAAGCGCCGATAACCCGGGTCGCCCTCCATGTAGCCCAGCGAGTAGACGTGAATGAGGAAGCCAACTCCCGTGACGATCAGCACCATCACAACCGACAGTGGATCGACCAGCAGAGACACACCGGTGGACAGGCTCCCCGAGACGATCCAACTGTACAGCGTGCTCACGTAGTCCCGCTCGTCCTCCGGCACCCCCAGCAGCCCCACGAACATCACTACCCCCGCCACAAAGGCCAGCCCGACCGCCGCGCACGCGAAATAGCCCACCACCCTGCGCGGCACCAGCTCGCCCAAGAACACGGCAAACAGAAACCCTAGCAGCGGCAGCAGAACCACCCAGATCATTTCATCCCTCGGTCGCGGGTCGATTCAGCCCAAAGCTTCCGTTCCGTATTCCCAATTCCGCATTCCGCATTCGCCATTTGGCTCAGCCTTTCAGACTGCTTACCTCATCCACGTCCACCGTGGTCAGCCGGGTGAAGATCGTGTAGATGATGGCCAGGCCCACGACCACCTCGGCGGCGGCTATGGTGAGAACGAACAGGGCGAAGACCTGTCCCGTCAGCACGCCCCAGACCCGTGAGAAGGTCACGAAGCTGAGGTTGGCGGCGTTCAGCATCAATTCGACCGACATGAAGATGACCAGGGGATTGCGCCGCACCATCACCCCAGCCACGCCCGTGCTAAAGAGCACGGCGCTCAGGATCAGGTAGTAGGGCATCGGGACCACTCAGCGCCTCCTTCCGGCCAGAACCATGGCTCCCACGATGGCGACCAGAAGCAGAACGGACGCCACCTCGAAGGGGAAGAGATAATCGGTGAAAAGCAGTTGCCCGATCGCCTCCGGGCTTCCGGCAACCTCGTTGGACGACGCCGGAAGCTCCGGCAGCCCGCCGTTGGCGAATAGGAGCACGGCCGCCATCACCTCTACGAGGAGAGCTATGGACAGTCCCAGGGCGAAGCCGGCGCGTCGCATGAAGCTCCGCGAGGCTGGGCTGGGCACGATCGGGAGCAGAATGATCGCGAACAAGAACAAGACCATCACGGCCCCGGCGTAGATGAGGGCCTGGACGGCGGCCAGGAACTGCGCGTTCAGCGTCACGAATAGAACCGCCACGGAGAGCAGGTTCAGCGCCAACAGCACGGCGCTGTGCACCACTCTGCGTGCCGCAACCACCCCGATGCCCGCCAACACGGCGATGATCGCCACCACCACGAAGAAGACAGTCTCTCCTCCCATCACGGCACGTCCAGAGAAGGCGTTGTTGAACGCTGCGGCGTCCCCGGCACTCCGGGCGGCGAAGGCTCGAGCAGCATATCTTTAGTATAGATCATGCCGGCCCGATCGTAGGTCGAGTAGTCATACTCGTGCTGCAGCACAATGGCCTCCGTGGGACAAGCCTCCGCGCAATAGCCGCAGTAGATGCAGCGAATCATGTTGATCTCGTAGACCTTCCCGTAACGCTCGCCGGGCGAGTAACGCTCCTCGTCCGTGTTCTCCGCCCCCTCCACATAAATGGCCCAGGCCGGGCACACCCCCGCGCACAGCTCGCACCCGATGCAGCGCTCCAGCCCATCCTCATAGCGTCGCAAGACATGCCGCCCTCGAAACCGCGGCGCCACAGGCCGCTTCTGCTCCGGATACTGCACCGTCACCGGCGCCCGAAACAGATGCTTCAGCGTGGTAGCCAGGCCCCGAGCCATAGCCAAAACGCTGCCCGGTAGGCCAGGCGTGGACTCCAGCTCCCAGGCGCGCGCATCCTGCCCGGGAGCGCGGGCGTCCCGCCCGCGCGAATCTTGGCCGTGGTCAGGAGAACCCCCAGCGGAATGCGACACACTCATCCGCCACCCCTCTCTGGGCGTGAGGTCGTCTCCAGAACGATGCCCGTTGAGTTTGGCGCAGGAGGCGTGTTTCCTGGGAGCGCGGGCGTCTCGCCCGCGCTCCCAGGCGCATCGGCCGCTTTTCGATGCTCCCAAGGGACTCGGCAATCTTGGGTCTCTTGTGTGTCTTTAACCACGTTTCGCTCCCCGGAATCATTCCCGGTTTAGGCCTTTAGCACAATCATCCACGCGGCCGTCACGAAGATGTTTACCAGCGCCAGGGGCAGGAGGACCAGCCAGCCAAGGCGCATGAGGCGGTCGTAGCGGACGCGCGGGAAGGTGGCACGCAGCCAGAGAAACAGGAAGATGAGGGCTGCGACCTTGATCACGAACCAGGCCAGCGGCGGCAGCCAGGGACCGCGCCAGCCGCCCAGGTAGAGCGTGGTGATCAGCGCGCAGATGGCCACCATGTTCAGGTACTCGGCCATGTAGAACATGGCGAACTTGAAGCCCCCGTACTCGGTAAGATACCCGCCGGTCAACTCGGTGTCCGCCTCGGGCAGATCGAAGGGCGGACGATTGGACTCGGCCATGCCCGCGATCAAGAAGACGATGAAGCCAAGCGGCTCGAGCAGGATGAACGGAATGCTCTGAGCTTGGACGATCTGGACCAGGCTAAGAGAGCCGGCCAGCATGACCACGCCCACCAGCGCCAGCCCCAGCGAGATCTCATAGCTAATGAGCTGGGCTGAAGAGCGCACCCCGCCCAGGAGCGAGTACTTGTTGTTGGACGACCAGCCACCCAGCACGATGCCATAGATGCCCAGAGCGCCCGCGGCCATCACATACAGCACGGCCACGTCCACGTTGGCCACCCACAGCTCGATCTGTTGCCCGAAGAGGCTCACCGGCTCACCGAACGGTATCACCGCGAAGACAGCGAGAGCGGTGGCCAGGGAGATCGCCGGAGCCAGGGCGTGCATCAGCTTGTTGGCCCCGTTCGGCAGCGTATCCTCCTTGAACAACAGCTTGATGGCGTCGGCCAGCAACTGCAAGAGACCGAACGGGCCCACCCGGTTAGGGCCAACGCGAATCTGGAAGCGGGCGATCATCTTGCGCTCCACCCACACCAGAAAACCGAATAGGGTCAGGAGAACCACCAGGAGCACGATGGTCTTGACCAGCGCCATCAGCACGACGGTGGTCATGTCACGGACTCCCCGTCGCCCGCAGCCCGGCCCTCGGACACAGGTGCGCAGGATCGGCGCAGCTCTTCTAGCTCGCGCCAGGTAAGTCCCAACTCCCCCAGGGCGACATAAGAAGCGCCCGCATATCCCTCGACGGCCTGGCCGATCTCGGCCAGAACCTCCTCCGGCGACTCATAGCGGAAGCTGCCGCCCAACTCGCGCGCGACGGCACAGATCTGACGCCAATCTTCTGTGATCTCTGCCGGCGACTCCATGGCCCGCCGCAGCCGCTGCACGCGATGCTCCACGCTGGTCAGCGTTCCCTCTAGCTCGGCAAAGCTGACGCCCGGCAGAACCACGTGAGCCAGCTCGGCGGTGGGCGTAAAGAAGAGGTCCTGAACCACCAGCAGGTCCAAATCGTGTATGGCCCGACGCAATTCGGGATCATAGGGACGCTCGCCCACAGGGTCGCGGTGCAGCACGTACACGGCGCGCACCGGTGGCTGCGGTCCGCACAGCATCTGGCGGAAGCTACGGCCTGGCTCCGCGGGCACGGATTCTCTCCAGAGCTGCATCAGCTCGGCTCGGATGGCGAAATCCTGCAGGCCACGGCGACCGGGCAACAAATCCGGCAGGACCCCCAGCTCCAGCGCACCCCAGGAGTTGGCGTCCGGCACCAGCCCCATCACGCCGGTGGGACTCTCTCCGCGCGCCGCGATCAGCTCCTGCATCGACTCCCGAAGCTCATCGCCGTCTTGCTTGCCCTCGATGTCCAGCCTGTAGAGCACGACAACCGGTTCGGTCACGCCGAGCAGGTGCACAGCCTCCGCAGCAAACTCACTCCGCACACCGAGCCTTTGCGCCCACTGAAGCGATGCCCCCCTCCGTGCCCCCAATTCCGCATTCCGCATTCCGACTTCCGAATTATTGTTCGTCCCGTTCGATCCGATGCTGATCTCGGCGGCCAACTGCCGCAGCAGATCAGGTATCCGCCCGCGTCCAACGTTGAGCCACAGAGCGTTGTAATCGACCAGGTCGATCTCGCGCTGTCCTATGACTATGAGCCGGACACCACGTCGGGCCGCTTTTTTCAGGCGCAGGTCCAGCACGGGCTGCTCCACTAGCGGGTCGGCGTCGATCAGAACGACACACGTGGCCCGCTCCAGATCGGCGATGCTGGCTTGAGTCCAGGACGCGAGGGGAAGGGTGACGGCTGCCCCGTCCAGGCGATGATCGACGTTGTTGGTTCCTAGCACAACGCGAAAGAGCTTTTGAAAGAGGTATAGCTCTTCGTTGGAGCGATTCGGCGCGGCCAGACCGCCGCTGGCCATCGAGCCGTACGTCTCGTGTAGCTCGCGCCAGCGCTGACCGAGCTCGGTCAGCGCCTCGGCCAAGGTGGCCGGCACAAGCTTGCCGTTCCGGCGCACCAGCGGCGTAGTCAGCCTCTCCGGCGAGTTCACGAAGTTGTACTCGAAGCGACCGCGATCACACAGCCAGGGCTCGTTGACGTCCTCGTTGGTACGCGGCGATACGCGCTGAATGGCCTGCTTGCGCAGGACCCCCTCCGTGCGCATGTCATAATTCACGTTGCAGCCCACGCTGCAGCGAGTGCAGACACTGGGCGTGGGACAGAGATCCCAGGGGCGGGACCGGAATCGGTACAGAGCGCTGGTGAGCGCGCCCACCACACATAAATCGATGGTATTTCCGGAGAACGGTGAGTCGAACACCCGACCCTGAAGCACGCCCACCTCGCTCCAGGTCCCGCGATTGACAAAGGTTAGACTCTCGTCGCCCGCGATCTCCCGGCAGAAGCGGACGCAGCGTGTACACATGATGCAGCGCTCCCGATCGAGCACTATGTACTTGCTCAGCCTGATGGGCTTGACGAAATGACGCTTGACGTCCGCGTAGTTGCTGACGGCCGGCCCGTACTTGAAGGTGTTGTCCTGCAGCGGACACTCACCACCTTTGTCGCAGATGGGGCAATCCAGCGGATGATTGATCAGAAGGAATTCCAGGATGGCTTTGCGAGCCTGGACCACGGCCGGCGTGCCGGTATTAACGACCATACCATCGGCCACCGGAGTGGTGCAAGCGGTCTGCAGGCGAGGCATCTTCTCGATCTCTACCAGGCACATCCGGCAGGCACCCACCGGCACCATACGCTCGTAATAGCAGAAGATCGGAATCTCAATCCCCAACTGGCGGGCCGCCTCGACCACCAGCGTCCCACGGGGCACCGTGACCGAGCGGCCATCGATTGTCAATGTAACCATCTGCTTTCGCCTTTTTCCCTTTTCCCCTTTTTCCCCAGCGGCCGAAGGCCGCCTACGTTGGGCATCGTCCGTGCCTCACATGGTACTCGAACTCATCGCGAAAGAGATGGATGCTGCTGGTGAGCGGGGCGATGGCTCCCTCTAGGAGGGCGCAGAGCGCGTTGTTGTGCGCCATCTCACAGATCGCGAGCACCCGGTCGATGTCCTCGCTGGTACCCGCGCCGTCCACGATGCGCGACAGCACCTTGACCATCCAGAAGGTCCCCTCGCGGCAGGGCGTGCACTTCCCGCACGACTCGTGGTAGTAGAACTCGGTGGTGCGCAGCATGGCGTGCGGGATGCAGACCGAGTCGTCCATCACGATCACGCCCGCTGAGCCCAGCATGGATCCGATCTTCATCAGCGTGTCGTACTCCATGGGCGTGTCCAGATGCTCCGGCGTGAGCAGGGCGGCTGAGCTTCCGCCCGGGATGAAGGCCTTGAGGCGGCGCCCCTCGCGCAATCCGCCGCCGTGCTCCTCGATCAACTCCCGGGCCGTCACGCCGAGCGGCAACTCGACCCAGCCGGGCCGCTTCACCAGACCGCTCAGGCAGTAGATCTTCGGCCCAGTGTTGCGTGGCGGAACGCCGATGCTCGCGTACCACTCGGGGCCGTTGACGATAATGTGTGGCACGTTGACCAGCGTCTCCACGTTGTTGACCACCGTGGGACTGGCATAAAGGCCGGCTATCGCGGGGAAGGGCGGCTTCGAGCGCGGCATGGGTCGTTTGCCCTCCAGCGATTCGAGCAGGGCCGTCTCCTCGCCGCAGATATAGGCCCCGGCTCCTCGAAACAGCGTGATCTCCAACGCGAAATCGGTCCCCAGGATCTTGCGACCGAGATAGCCTTTCTCCATGGCCTGACCGATGGCTCGCTCCAGCAGGTCGGCCTCCTCGGCGAACTCACCGCGCATGTATACAAAAGCCCGCTGGCAGCCGATGGCGTAGGACGCGATAGCGATGCCCTCCACCAACTGATGAGGGTCGGCCTGGAGCAGAGCGCGATCTTTGAAGGTACCCGGCTCGCTCTCGTCGGCGTTGCAGACCACGTACCTGGTCAGCTTCGGGTCGGCCGGAATGAAGGACCACTTGTTGCCCGTGGGAAAGCCGGCTCCGCCGCGGCCGCGCAGCCCCGAGCTCTTGACCATCTCGATGACCTGGGCCGGGCTCAGCTCCTTGACGGCCTTGGTCAGCCCCTGATAGCCTCCGCGGGCCAGGTAGCCGTCGATATCCCGGACCTCGGGATGGCCGGCGTTGCGCAGCAGGACCGGCTCAAAGCTCATGCCTTCCCCTCGCTGGCCCGCGCTCGTAGCTCGTTCACGATGGACTCGACGCGCTCTGGTGTCAGATTGCCGTAGTACTGCTCGTCCACCATCATCATGGGTCCCAGGTCACAGGCCGCCAGGCATTCTGCCCTTCTCAGGCTGAACAGCCCATCGGCCGTCGTCCCGCCCACCGGCACGTCCAGGAAGCGCGAGAGATGGTCGATGATTCGATCGGAGCCGACCAGGTAGCACGCCAGGCTATCGCAGACCGCCAACACATACCTGCCCACCGGCTCGCGGTAGAGCATGCTGTAAAACGTCACTAGCTCGTTGAGGGCGTTGGGGTCGTACTCGAACAGCGCGGCCACCTCGCCCAGGACATCGGGCGGCAGATAGCCCTTCTCTCTCTGCGCGATGCGCAGCGCCCCCACCAGCGCCGAGCGCCGGGAGGGGTATTTTTGTATTTCCTGGCGGATCCTGTCCTGTGTTTGCTTCAAGAGCAATGCGATTCTCCTGTTGCCCCAACGAAACAAGGTGGTACACCAGTCAGCACTGCCCTCAGGAGTGGGCAGGTTCCGGTGTCGATGACATCGGGATAGCTGACGCGCCATCCTCTCCCTTCGCAAAGGGAGAGGGCTAGGGTGAGGGTCCCCCTGCCACTGCCGGCAATATCGTCTCCAAGACAGATTCTTTCTTCAGCAGGATCCGATTCACCAGTCATCATTGGCTCCGGTTGGCGACCCATCGGCATCAGGGGCTGAACCCTCACCCTGACCCTCTCCCTTTGCGAAGGGAGAGGGGACTGACACGTCCTCGTGCCCAAGCATTGACACAGATTTTGCCCACGCCTGAGGGCTGGACCCCACCCCCCACCTCACCGGTCCACCTCTCCCAGCACGGGATCGAGGCTACCGATAATGGCGACCAGGTCGGCCAGGAGCTGTCCGTGGGCGGCCTGGGGGAGCGTCTGGAGATTCATGAACGAGGGCGCCTTGACATGGCAGCGATACGGACGGCCGCTGCCGTCGCTAACGATGTAGAAGCCGATCTCGCCGCGCGGTGACTCGATGCATGAGAACACCTCGCCGGCCGGAGTATGGTAGCCTTCCGTGACGAGCTTGAAATGGTGGATCACCGCCTCCATGCTGGTGGCCAGCTCGGCGCGTGGCGGCAGTACCATCTTGCGCTCGGCGCACATGTAAGATCCCTCCGGGATGCGCTGGAGAGCCTGGTCGACGATGCGCAAGCTCTGGCGGATCTCCTCCATGCGCACCATGTAGCGGTCGTAGACGTCACCGTTGGTGCCCAGCGGCACATCGAACTCGTACTGCTCATAGCCGGAGTAGGGAGTGCTCTTGCGGATGTCCCAATCCACGCCCGAGGCCCGCAGGCTCGGCCCGGAAAGCCCCAGGGCTATCCCGTCCTCCGGCGCGATCTTGCCGATCCCGACCGTACGCTGCAGCCAGATCTCGTTATGGGTCAGCAGGTGATGGAGTTCCTCCAGCCGAGCAGGAAACCAGTCGAGAAAGGCGTGCACCTGCTTTTCAAAGCCAGGGGGCAGGTCCATGTAGAGGCCACCCGGTCGAATATAGCTGGTCATCATGCGCGCTCCCGAGACCAGCTCGAAGATATCCAGGATGTGCTCGCGATCCTGGTAGGTATATAGGAACACGCTGACTGCTCCCAGGTCTATAGCCTGGGTGCCAAGCCAGACCAGATGGCTCTGGATGCGGGTCAGCTCGGCCAGCAGGACACGAACGACCTGGGCCCGCGGCGGGATCTCCACCTCCCATAGCTTCTCCACGGCCAGCGCGTAGGCCAGGTTGTTGGAGAGCGGAGCCAAATAGTCCATACGATCGGTCAGAACGACGCACTGGTGATAGGTGCGGTTCTCGTAGGTCTTCTCGAAGCCAGTATGTAAGAAACCGATATCCGGCTTCACGCCCACGACCCGCTCGCCCTCCAGCTCCACGATCAAGCGCAGCACGCCGTGGGTGCTGGGGTGCTGGGGGCCCATATTCAGAACCATCGTCTCGCGCTCGTCTGGGGCCGCTTGGTAGTCGATAGCTAATATCCTTCGCGTTGCTGCTGTTTCACTTTGCCGACGGAGAAGGAGAACTCCACCTCCTCGATGGTGAGCGGGTAGTCTTTGCGCAGGGGATGCCCCTGCCAGGTGTCTGGCATCAGGATACGCCGCAGATCCGGGTGCCCCTCGAAGCCTACGCCGAACATGTCGTAAACCTCGCGCTCGGGGAAGTTGGCCGCCGGCCACACGCTCACGACCGAGGGCACTAGCTCGCCCTCTCCAATGCGCACGCGCAAGCGCAAACGCCGCCCGGTTTGGAGCGAGTAGAGATGATAGACCACACCGAAGTGCGGCCCATCGTCCAGCTTGAGGTAGTCCACGCCCGCTATATCACTCAGGTGGTCGAAACGCAGCTCAGGATCATTCCGCAGAAAAGCACAGATTTCTCGGACTGCCTCCCGAGCCACGACGACCGTCAACTCACCGAATTGAAAGGAAGCGGACACAACCGCTTCCGGAAACCCCTCCTCAAGCCTCCGGACCGTCTCCTGCTCCCACTCCGGCCATGTCGCACGCGCGCCTTCATCCATTACCGCTACCCTCTAGATGGTGTCTGAGAAGCCATAGCCGATGTCCCCCGTCCCTGCCCCCGGGCACATGCAATGTGCCCCTACAGCGCGCCTCCCGTAGGGGCACATTGCATGTGCCCTGGGGGTGGGGATGCGAGGTCCGCCTTTTCAGACACCCTCTACAGCAGTTGGCACAATCGCCGGGCAATCGAGAAGGGTAGCGAGTCCGCAGTCCTTCTGCGGAAGGACCGCGTCAATCCTGGCTCGATGGCGCCGGCCAAGGTTTGACGGCATGACCTTATTCCGTCGGGTCCCCAGCCCCCTCGATCTTGATGTGAATGGCTATTATCCCTGCCATGTAATCGAAACGTGGTCACAGGTCCTGGCCGGTGCACATCGCAGAAGCGCGCCCTGGGAGCGCCCGCCTGAGGCGGGCGCTCCCAGGAGACAGCGTCGCTCGGTTGTGACCACGCCCCGCCTAATCCCTGTTCCGCAATTCACAGACTGCGGGCTATCTTCTCTTGCAGTGCGATCAACCCGCCCAGCAGGGTCTCCGGCCGCGGCGGGCAGCCTGGCACATAGACGTCCACGGGCAGGATCTTGTCCACACCCTGGACCACAGCATAGTTGTTAAAGATGCCGGCGCAGGTAGCGCAATCGCCCATGGCGATGACCCACTTGGGGTCGGGCATCTGCTCATACAGCTCGATAATGGGCGGCACCATTTTCTGGCAGACGCGGCCGGACACGATCAGCAGATCGGCCTGGCGCGGTGAGGCGCGCATCATCTCCGAGCCGAAGCGGGCGATGTCGAAGCGCGAGGCGGCCGTGCACATCATCTCGATGGCGCAACAGGCCAGCCCAAACGTCAACGGCCACAACGAACGGCTGCGCCCCCAGGATTTGATCCGTCCCAGCGTGAGGTTCACCAGACCATCGCCGGAAATTGGTCGATCAACCCGAGAGCCGCCAGATGCCCGTGAGTCATACTGACGCATGGGACGCAAAGAATGCGGCGTGCCATCAGCAACTCGATCGGTGTGCTGCAGGGTCGCCATGAGCCCATTTATATATGTCTGGTCGGCTAGCAAGTGTGGCGCGGAAACGTCAAGACCGCGCGCGGCAGGTCTGCCCTCATCAGGTTGAGAGCCCTCGTCAGGACGGTCGAAGGGTGATAGACCTCCGAGCTTACTTCGCCAGTCGATCGACAGCTCTAATCCCATTTGAACGCTCCCATCCGCCAGACGAAGAGATATCCCACCAGCAGGATCATCACGAAGATCAGCATCTCGATCAGCCCGAAGAGCTGCAAGCGCCGGAAGATGACGGCCCAGGGAAAGAAGAAGATAGCCTCGACGTCGAAGATGACGAACAGCATGGCCACCTGATAGAACTGGACCGGAAATCTCCGTCTAGCCGGCTGCAAAGGCGGAATGCCGCACTCGTACGGCATGCTCTTCAAGGCCGTTGGCCGGTGCGGACCGAGCCGGGACGACACCAGCATCACCACGCCCGCGAAGGCGCAAGCCACCAGCACTAGAATCAGAATGGGAAGATAACTTTGTGCCATGCATTAATCATACGGCCATGCAGCACGCACGGTCAAATCCAGACAATCGCTCAAGCGTCAGACCCAGAAGGGGATAGGGCGTGTCGCGACGGGATCTACCAGCTAGATGGATGCTTCTATCTCAACCGCGACGCCATACTATTGCACGCGGGCCTGCGCAAGGCTTCAAGCTGAGTTAATGCCAGTCTGGCTGTGTTGCTCCCTGGCTTCCCCCGCTGCGTGGCGAGTCCTTATCGGGAAGTAATATAATTTGAGTACGGATTGTCCCGATGGAACACCGATTTTGAGTTTGGCAGTTACCAGGTGCCAGGGTAGCCAGACAGCAGAAGAATGCGACTATGGGGGATACCAGGCTCAAGAAGGCCTACGATCAACTCGAACAGGAAATCCTCGAGCGCAAGCGGGCGGAGGAGAAACTGCGAGCCGCCAAGGAAGAGCTCGAGACAAGGATAGCGGAGCGCACCTTCGAATTGCGCTCTGCCAATGAACAGTTGCAGGTCGAGCTCGCCGAGCGCAAGCAAGCTGAGAAGGAGCGGGAGCAGTTCTTCAACTTCTTCCAGATATCTCCGGACATCATGGTAATCGCCGAACCAGATGGCGCCTTTAGGAAAGTGAACCCTGCCGCTTTAGAGCTACTTGGCTATGCCGAAGCAGAACTTGTGTCAAGACCATTCATCGATTTTGTTCACCCTGATGACAAACAGCTAACACTTGATGAAATGGCACAGCAAAAGAGGGTAGGCTCTTCACTCAACTTCGAAAACCGCTATGTATGCAAAGACGGTACGTCGCGGTGGCTTTCGTGGCGTGCCAACTACTATGCAAATGAAGGAACCACGTACGCCACAGCCCGTGACATCACCGACCGCAAGCGTGCGGAGGAGGAGTTGGCGAAGTACCGCGAGCATCTCGAAGAACTCGTCAAAGTGCGCACAGCCCAGTCGGAGCAGTCCAAACAGCAGGCCGAGGCTGCCAACCAGGCCAAGAGCCTCTTTCTTGCCAATATGAGCCATGAGCTGCGCACCCCCATGAACGCCATCCTCGGCTTTTCCGGCTTGATGCGGAGCGACCCTGACGCGACCCCAGGACAGCGCGATAACCTGGACATCATAAGCCGCAGCGGCGAGCATCTGCTGGACCTCATTGATAAGGTGCTTGAGATGGCCAAGATCGAGGCCGGACGCATGGCGGCGGAGAGCGCGCCCTGCGATATGGGTGCGATCATCCGAGATGTCACCGAACTGATGGGAGAACGCGCCCGCGAAAAGGGACTGGAGCTGAGCCTCGACGAAGCCTCCACGTTTCCCCGCTTCGTCACCGCCGACGCGGCCAAGCTGCGGCAGATCCTCATCAACCTGGTGGGCAACGCCGTCAAGTTCACCCAGCAGGGCCATGTGACCCTGCGCTTGTCTTCCACGCCGACAGACGATCCTCATCTCCGCCGACTTGTCATCGAGGTTGAGGACACCGGCGTCGGCATCGCCTGGGAGGATCAGTCCCGCATCTTCGAGCCCTTTGTGCAAGTCGGCACGGCGGGCACACAAAAGGGCACCGGTCTCGGTCTGGCCATCAGCCGCCAGTACACCGAGCTCATGGACGGGGCCATCAGCGTGCATAGCTCCCCCGGAGCAGGCTCACTGTTCCGCGTGGACCTCCCCGTCCAGCTTGCCACCGAGTCGCAAGTGCTGAAGACGCAGGTAGATACGGGCACAGTACTTGCCCTTCAACCGGGGCAGCCCGCCTATCGCATCCTCATCGTCGAGGACCAACTGGATAACCAGTTACTATTGAGAAGACTGCTAGAGGGGGTCGGCTTCCGCGTGCAAGCCGCTAACAACGGAGCGGAAGGCATCGAGCTGTTCAGGACCTGGCATCCTCACTTCATCTGGATGGACCGCCGCATGCCCGTCATGGATGGGCTGGAGGCAACACGGCGCATCCGAGCGCTGGACGGCGGGCGGGACGTGAAGATCGTTTCTCTCACCGCTTCAGTCTTCTACGAACAGCGTGACGAGGTGCTGGCAGCGGGAACCGATGACCTCGTGCGCAAGCCTTACCACGCCGAGGAGATCTTCGACTGTCTGGCCGAGCACCTGGGTGTACGCTACCTCCGAGAAGAGCCCGTTACGCCTCTTGTTGAGGACCCGTCGATGACGCTTGGCCCGGCCGTCCTAGCACCGCTGCCGACCGACCTGCGCCGCGAGCTCCAGGACGCCCTTATCAGACTGGACACCAAGCGAATCAGCGGCGCTATTGACCTCATCGCGAGCCAGGACACCGCGCTTGGCGCACTTCTGGCACGTTATGCGGCGAGGCTTGACTACACGGCGATCTTGCATGCACTTCAGAGCGACGAAGGAGCAGGACCGTGACAAACCGCACCGGCATACTGGTGGTCGATGATACATCGGCCGCGCTGAAGCTGCTCACGGATATCCTGACCGCGGAGGGCTACCAGGTGCGTCCTGCCAACAGCGGGGAGCTCGCATTGGCTTCCGTCGCGGCCAAACCGCCCGAGCTCATTCTCCTGGATATCCGCATGCCCGGTCTCGACGGCTTTGAAGTATGCCGACGGCTCAAGTCCTGCGAAGAAAGCCGCGATATCCCGGTCATCTTCATCAGCGCGGTCGCCGCCCTCGAGGACCGCGTGGAGGGCTTTGCGCTCGGCGCCGTCGACTTCGTCTCCAAGCCGTTCCAGCGCGAAGAGCTTCTGGCCCGCGTGCGTACCCACCTGGAGCTAAGCCGCCTGCGCACCAGCCTCGAAGCACGCGTTCACGAGCGAACCATGGAACTGCGGAAAGCCTATGATGCCCTGAGGGAGAGCGAAGAGAAGCACCGTAGCCTGTATGAGACAATGGCACAGGGTGTCGTGTACCAAGATGCTATGGGAAGAATCCTTTCGGTCAATCCGGCCGCGGAGAGGATACTAGGACTGACGCTGAATCAGATGCAAGGACGAGTCCCCGCTGACCACCTGTTCGCGGACATCATCCATGAAGATGGCTCCACTTTCCCGGCGGAGATGTACCCGTGCATGGTGGCACTGCGCACTGGAGCACCCGTGCTAAGTACTACCATGGGGATCTTCAACCCCGTATCCAAAGACCGCCGCTGGATACAGGTCGACGCGATTCCGTGCTGTCCACCAGGGGGAACCCAACCGACTCAGGTCTACGTTATTTTCGCCGATATCACCGAGATCATCGAGCTGGACCAACTCAAGGATCAGTTCATCCTGGTGGCCGCCCACGAGCTGAAGACACCCGTGGCAATCATGAAAGGCTACGCCCAGGCGCTCCAACGCAGTGCGGAGAAGATCTCCGAGCCGCGCCGCACGATGCTTGACGCCATCAGCCGCGGTGCCGACAGGATCAATGCGATTGCACAGAACCTCCTGGATATCTCGCGCATTCACCGCGGTCAGATACAGTTGATGAGGGAGAAGGTCAACCTCACCGAGCTGGTCACGGATGTCACGAATCGGATAGCGCTGAGAACGGATAGACACACCATCCGCCTGGTGCGAGAGACACCCGTGATCGTGCAGGGGGACCGGGAGAGGCTGGAAATGGTGCTGACCCACCTGCTCGACAATGCCATACGGTATTCTCCCCAGGGAGGCGATATCGACATCGCATTGGTGGTGCGAGATCACGCGATTATCGTGTCGATCGCCGATCACGGCGTCGGTATCCCACCGTCGAAGCAGCGGCACATCTTCGAGCGCTTCTACTGTGCCCACACGGGTACGCCCTACGACTTCGGAGGTATGGGGGTCGGTCTCTACATCTCCAAGGAGATCATTCAGCGGCATGGTGGGCGCATGTGGTTCGAGAGCAAGGAGGGAAAAGGCAGCACCTTCTCCTTCAGCCTCCCCCTGGAAGGTGAACAGAGCGCGTAGTAGCGCGAAGACGCTGTTTGACCCACAGAAAGAAGCCAGGCAATAATTCTTACTTCTTCTGCAGCGCCTCTTCCGCGGCCATGCGCACGCCCCAGTCTTTGTCCTGCAGCGCCTGACGTAGCGCCTCGCGCGCGGAGTCGGCGTCGATGGTGGCCAGCGACTCCGCCGCCTTGCGCCGGATGTGCTTCACACGCTCCCGCCTGAGCACCTCGGCCAGCACCGGAACGGCCCGCTCGCCGGCCACCGCACCGATGTGCCATGCCGCCTGCTCTCGCACGCGCCAGTCGTCTGACTTCAGGGCCCCGACCAGTGCCTGGAAAGCCTCTTCGCCGCCAATGCGCCCCAGGGCTCGCGCCGCCGTCTCGGCCACCAGGGCCGACTCGTCCGCCAGCACCGCCGCGAGGGCCGTTGCGGCCCGCTGATCCCCCAGGTTCTCCAGGGCCTCGGCGGCCTTGTGCCGCACGAACCATTCCTTCTCCTGCAACAGCGGCAGGATGCTCAGGGTAGCCGTCTTGTCGCTGATGTTGCCGAGCGCCGTGGCCGCAGTGGCACGCACCCAGGCGTTCTCGTCTGTCAGCGCCTCCATCAGCGACTGAACGGCCCGTGGGTCCTCGTACTCGGCGAGAGCCTCAGCTGCCTCCTGGCGCTTGTCCCAGTGGGGATGTTTGAGTTGGTCGATGTAGGTTAAGACGTCATCGGTCAATGCACTACTCCTCGTTACTCCAAATTCTAGCTTGTGGCTACAAACCTGTCCACCACAGCGGTAGCACCCTCGCCATCTAACCCTTGACGCGTATCCGGAGCGGTGTTAGAGTTCAAAATGATCAGCACTAGCAAAGGGAGCAGACGCTCTGCCGGCTTGGGCGGGCAGAGTACGGACGGAGGAGGAAGTCGAAGTGTTGTGTAAAGAGTGTCTGTCGTGGTCGTTCGGCTACTGTTACATCCAGGAGGTGGAGACAAACGGCGAGCATCCTACCTGCTGGGTTTCCGACTGGGTGATGAAAAGCACCGACGATCTGCTGCGGCGCTTCCCCTGCTACACGCCGCACCGCCTGCGCCCTCTCGGCATGCTCCATCCCACGCCTCCCGATAAACTGGGGGATTCGGCGTTTCTGTAGGGAAGTGACGTTGTAGTTACTAGGCCAACCCTAGATTGTATCGCAAGGCAGCATCAACCTCCGCCATCGATGGGACGCACGCTGTCACTTTCTCAGAAATCTATGACTAAAGTCAGTCCGAATCTATGACTAAAGTCAGTCCGAATCTATGACCTATTTCACATGTTTCCGGCCGCGCACTGCGCTATGCTAGCCCCCTGTGTAGCAAACTCGACCAGACGAACGCCGACCGCGCCTGACGTCCATCTGCCAGCCGGCACAAAGCCACCGTCAACAGCATGCTACTATTGATGAATGATGAACGAGTAATATAATAAACGAGAGGATACGCCGCATGGCGATCTGGCGGCTCCCCATCCGTGTCTCGCAAGCAACCCAGATCAGCACAAGGAGAGCTAGAGTGGGTGTACCTTCGCAACCGATCGTAGATCGGCTTCCCCGGACTTCCCGCGCCGGCAAGCTTGTTCTTATAGTATCGTTGGTCGCTGGAATACTCTCACTGTTCCCGCTGCTCGCGCAGGCGCAGTCTCCTGCGCAGGGACAGGCCGTGTTCGACCAGAAGTGCAAGTCGTGCCACACCATTGGTGGCGGACGCATGGCTGGGCCTGATCTCAAAGGCATAACCGCCCAGCGCGACAGGAATTGGCTGATCGAGTTCAGCGTCTCGCCCGACCAGGTGATCGCGCGCGGAGACCCGACCGCGACCGACCTGGTCAAGCAATACAATGGAATGAAGATGCCCAACATGGGTCTCACACGACAGGACGCTGAGGCCGTGCTGGACTACATCGCCCAGCAATCCGGCGGAGCTCAGCCCGGCGCAGCCCAGCCTCCTGCCGGCGCCCCTTCCGGCATGCCGCAGCCCGCAGCCGCCGGCGATCCGTCCGTAGGTCGAGACCTCTACACCGGCGCCGTCTCGCTCTCCAACGGCGGCCCGGCCTGCATGGCCTGCCACAACGTGAACGGAGTCGGCGCCCTGGGCGGCGGCAACCTGGGCAAGGACCTGACGGCCAGCTATACGACCTTCGGCGAGCAAGGACTGGCCTCCATCCTCCAGACCGCGCCCTTCCCGGTGATGAAAGAAGTCTACGCCGACCACGGCTTGACGGACAAAGAGGTGGCGGATCTGCTGGCATTCTTCAGTGACACGGCTGGCGCGGCGCAACCGCAGCCGGCCAACCCCACCGTCTTTGTGGCGCTCGGCGTGGCTGGCTTCCTGGTGCTGCTAGTGTTCATCAACATCATCTGGGCTCGCCGCCCTCAAGGCGTCCGTCGGGCTCTGGTCAGAGGAGGATCGCGGTGAGCTGGATCAAGGACATTGTTAGTCCGCAGCAGCGGCAATGGGAGGAGTTCTACCGCAACCGCTGGCAATGCGACAAGGTCGTCCGCAGCACCCATGGCGTAAACTGCACGGGCGGTTGCTCCTGGATGATCCACGTCAAGAACGGAATCGTGACCTGGGAGATGCAGGCTCTGGATTACCCGGACTTCGACAAGTCCCTCCCGCCCTATGAGCCGCGCGGATGCCAGCGCGGCATCTCGTTCTCCTGGTACATCTACAGCCCCATGCGAGTGAAATACCCCTATGTCCGCGGCGCGCTAATGGATCTCTGGACGGCCGCTCGGCAGCGACACGCTGACCCGGTCGAGGCCTGGACCTCGGTGGTAGAGGACCCGCAGGCCCGCGCCCAATATCAGACCGCGCGCGGCAAGGGAGGATTGCGCCGGGCCTCCTGGGACGAGATGCTGGAGCTGATCGCGGCGGCCAATATCTACACCGCCAAGAAGTACGGACCCGACCGCGTCTACGGCTTCTCCCCGATCCCGGCCATGTCGCAGCTCAGCTACGCGGGGGGCTCGCGCCTCCTACAGCTTTTCGGCGGGGTGAACCTTAGCTTCTACGACTGGTACTGTGACCTGCCGCCGGCCTCGCCGGAGATCTGGGGCGAGCAGACGGACGTCGCGGAGAGCGCCGACTGGTACAACGCCAAGTACATCGTCTCGATGGGCTCCAACATGAGCATGACCCGCACGCCGGACGTGCACTTCGTGGCAGAGGGCCGGCACGAGGGCGCCAAGCTCACGGTGCTCTCACCGGACTTTAGCCAGGTCGCCAAGTACGCCGACTGGTGGATCCCCCTTCACGCCGGTCAGGACGGCGCCTTCTGGATGGCGGCCAACCACGTCATCCTCAAGGAGTTCTATGTCGATCGGCAGACACCCTACTTCGTGGAGTACCTCAAGCGGTTCACCGACTCACCATACCTGGTGGCTCTGACGAAGGGTAAGGACGGCTATGAGGCAGGTCGCTTCGTGCGCGCGAAGGCGCTGGCACGCTACCGCGACGTCGAGCACGGGGACTGGAAGTTCCTGGTTTATGATGCCCGCTCGGGCCAGCCCCGCATGCCCGGCGGCGCCGTCGGCCACCGTTGGGCCCAGCGCGAGACCGGCAAGTGGAACCTTCTGATGAAGGATGGACTGGATGGCGCGGAGCTGGATCCCATCCTCACTTTCATTGACGACGCCGACGAGGTCGGACAGGTGGCGTTCACCAGCTTCGAGAATCAGACAGTTTCCCGGCGCGGCGTGCCGATCAAGTATCTGGAGACAGATGAAGGCAAACTCCCGGTGGTCACCGTCTTCGACCTGCTCATGGCTCAGTTCGGCGTGGGACGAGGGCTGCCCGGCGATTATCCCAGCAGCTACGACGACGAGAAGGCCTATACTCCCGCCTGGCAGGAGAAGCATACTGGAATCGACCGCCAGACGGTTATTAAATTCGCGCGCGAGTTTGCTGGCACGGCCGAGAAGACCGAGGGCAAATGCTCGATCATCATCGGTGCGGGTGTCAACCACTGGTACCACAACAACCTGATCTATCGCTCCGCCATTACCGCGCTGATGTTCACGGGCTGTGTCGGACGCAACGGCGGAGGATTGGCCCATTATGTGGGACAGGAGAAGCTGGCCACCATAGCCCCCTGGCAAGCTATCGCCATGGCAAGGGACTGGATGCCAGCCCCTCGGCTGCAGAACGCGCCATCCTGGCACTACGTGCACACCGATCAGTGGCGGTACGAGCGCGGCTTCGGCGAGTACGATCCGACTCCCGGACAGAGCGATTTGACAACTGGCCACACCATAGACCTGCAGGTCCGCGCCGTGCGCATGGGCTGGCTCCCGTTCTACCCTCAGTTCAACGAGAACCCCTTCGCGCTGGTCGAGAAGGCCAAGCAAGCGGGGGCACGGACGGATCAGGAGATCATCGACTGGGTCAGAAACCAGATCAAAGAGGGCCAACTGCGCTTCGCCGTGCAGGATCCGGACGCGCCGGAGAACTGGCCACGGGTGTGGATGATCTGGCGAGGCAACGCGCTCATGTCCAGCGCCAAGGGCCACGAATACTTCCTCAAGCACTACCTGGGAACACACACCAATGCCACAGCACCCGAGGTGGCCAGGGACTCAGTGAGTGAAGTAGAGTGGCGAGACTCGGCCCCCACGGGGAAGATGGATCTGGTGGTGGACGTCAACTTCCGCATGGACACCTCGGCCCTTTACTCGGATATCATCCTGCCTACAGCCACGTGGTACGAGAAAAACGACCTCAACTCCACGGACATGCACACTTATATTCATCCTCTGAGCGAGGCCGTGGCCCCATGCTGGGAATCCAGGAGCGACTGGGACATATTTAAGGCCTTAGCCAAGAAGATCAGCGAGCTGGCGCAGGTACACTTGCCAGAGCCGATCAAGGAGATCGTGGCCACACCCCTGGGCCACGACTCAGTAGACGAGCTGGCGCAGCCGGAGATCAAGGACTGGGCCAAAGGTGAGTGCGAGCCGATTCCCGGCAAAACTATGCCGCATCTCCAGGTGGTAGAGCGAGACTATGTCAACCTCTACAATCGCTTCGTCTCCTTCGGTCCAGCGGCCAGACGCAACGGGATCGGGGCCCACGGCGTGCGCTGGGGCATCGAGGAGTTCTACGATGACCTCGTGCGCAACAACCCAACTCAACGTTGGAATGGCGAGACATACCCCTCCCTGTCCGATGCTGTCGAGGCAGCCAACGTCATCCTGTACCTGGCGCCCGAGACCAACGGCGCCGTAGCGCACAAGGCCTTCACGGAGCACGAGAAGCGGGTGGGAGTTCCTTTGGCCGATATGGCCGAGGGAAACCGGGGCATCAACGCCAGCTTCCAGGACCTTCAAGCGCAACCCAGGCGTCTGCTCACCAGCCCATGCTGGTCGGGCATCATCAACGACGGACGCACTTACGCCCCGTTCTTGATGCAGACAGAACGGCTGGTGCCCTGGCGCACGCTGACCGGACGGCAGCAGTTCTATCAAGATCACCAGGTCTACCTCGCCTTTGGCGAGCACCTACCCACCTACAAGCTCACGCCCGGCGTGCAGGTCTTCGGGGACTTCGTTCAGACCAAGCCCGAGGAAAACAGCATCATGCTCAACTACTGGACGCCGCATAGCAAGTGGCACATCCACTCCACCTACTACGACAACGAGCGCATGCTGACCCTTTCCCGCGGCATCGAGCCATTCTGGATCAACGACCAGGATGCTGAACGGATCGGCGTGGCCGACAACGACTGGGTAGAGGTCTACAACGACCATGGCGTGGTGGTCACGCGGGCCGTGGTTAGCGCACGCTTGCCACGCGGAGTGTGTATCTTCTACCACTCGCCAGAGCGGACTATCTCCGTACCCCGGTCTCCCCTGCGCGGGAATCGCCGGGCCGGTGGACATAACAGCCTGACTCGCATCCGCCTCAAGCCCCTTTTCATGGCGGGCGGCTACGCGCAGTTCACGTACCACTTCAACTACTGGGGGCCGACCGGGGTCAACCGCGATACCCACGTCCTGGTGCGCAAGCTCCCGGGCAAGCCAGTCTGGTAGGGGAGAAGAGGATGGACGTCAGAGCCCAGATCTCAATGGTCTTTCATCTGGATAAGTGCATCGGCTGCCATACCTGCAGCGTCGCCTGCAAGAACATCTGGACCGACCGCGATGGCGCCGAGTATATGTGGTGGAACAACGTCGAGACCAAGCCCGGCACCGGCTATCCGACTCTTTGGGAGGATCAATCGAAGTACAAGGGCGGCTGGGAGCTGAAGGGAAATAAGCTCTCCCCCAGGATCGCTGGACGGCTGGGCCGGCTGGCTAATATCTTCTTTAATCCGGACATGCCCGCGCTGGACGACTATTACGAGCCATGGACCTATCTCTACGAGGATCTCTTCAACGCCCCACAAGGCGACGATCAGCCCACCGCGCGACCGATCTCGCGGGTGACCGGGCATCACATCGACATCCAGTCCGGCCCCAACTGGGACGACGACCTGGGTGGCTCGCCGATCTACGCGGCCAACGACGTGAACCTGGCCTCGCTGAGCGACGCCGAGCGGGCCGCGCTGTTCCAAGTGGAGCGCATGGTCTTCTTCTATGTCCCGCGCATCTGCAACCACTGTCTGAACCCAGCCTGCGTGGCCGTGTGCCCTTCCGGCGCCCTCTACAAGCGGGGTGAGGATGGGATCGTGCTGGCCGACCAGGAGAAGTGCCGGGGCTGGCGCTTCTGCGTCTCCGGCTGCCCCTACAAGAAGACCTACTACAACTGGAGCACGGGCAAGGCGGAAAAGTGCATACTGTGCTTCCCGCGCCTGGAGACAGGACAGGCCCCAGCCTGCTTTCACTCTTGCGTCGGACGCATCCGCTACACCGGGGTTCTGCTGTACGACGCGGACCGGATCGAGAACGCGGCCAGCACGCCACAATCCGAGCTGCTGGAGGCCCAGCGCAACATAATCCTCGATCCGTTCGATCCGACCGTCATCGCGGGGGCCGAGCGAAACGGGCTGGCCGCAGATTGGATCAAGGCGGCCCAGGATTCTCCGGTCTACCGCATGGTCAAACAGTGGAAGATCGCACTTCCGTTGCACGCCGAGTTCCGCACGATGCCCATGCTCTTCTATGTGCCGTCGCTGCTGCCCGTGGCCGCTTCTACTCAGAGCGGCACCTACGACCTCTCAGGGACCGATTTCTTCGGTACCATCGAGAATGCCCGTGTCCCCGTCCAATACCTGGCGGCCTTGTTCTCGGCAGGCAACGAGGAAACGATCAAGGGCGTCCTACGCAAGCTCTGGGCCGTGCGTATCCACAAACGGTCGCAGACGGTGGGAGATCTGGACGCTCGGCAGGTGGCAGCCACCATGACAGAAGCTGGATGCTCGGTCGAGGAGGCCGAGCAGATCTTCCGCCTGACCGCGCTGCCCCGCTTCAAAGACCGTTTCGTTCTGCCACCGCAGCATCGCGAGCGAGACATCGAGTCGATAGAGGGACTTCTGAAGCACAAGGGTCAGGCGGGCCTCGGCTTCGGCACGCCGGCCAGGCGAGGTCCGTGATGCTCGAACAGACAAGACGACTATTCAAGCTATTGGCCGATGTTCTGGAGTATCCGAGCGCCGATCTAGCCGCCTCTGTCCGGGAGTGCCGCCAGTTGCTGGCGGAGACGTGCTCCGAGGCCGCGCAGGAGATGCGAACGTTCGCGGACTTCGTCGAGGGAGAGAGCCTGGGCAGCTTACAGGAGATCTACTCCCGCACCTTCGACGTCACGCCAACCACCAATATGTACGTCGGCTATCACCTATTCGGCGAATCCTATAAGCGCGGAGCGTTCCTGGCCAGGTTGCAGGAGGCCTTCGTCGCCCACCGCTTCTCGTGCGGCTCTGAGCTGCCCGATCACCTCTGCGTCCTGCTTCGCTTCGCCAGCGCGGCCGACGATCCAGAGTTCGTCACTCCCCTCCTGGAGGAAGCCATCCTACCGGCCCTTACCAAGATCGAGGCCGCCTTCCAGGAGAGCAGACAAGGCTATGCACTGCCGATCAAGGCTTTGCGGCTTTTTCTGCGGCGAGCTCTACCTGGCGTGTCCGATACGTTGCCAATGCAGGAGCTTACCCTACCCCACCCCCCTGGCGGACACGGCGGTCCGCCACTACGCCCAGAAGATTGGGTAGGCATACCGCTTAGCACCAGCGCGCACGCGACCTCGCCTGGGACGGACGACATTAGTCATCGCGCCCCAAATCCGCATTCTGCATCCCGCATTCCGCATTTGGAGGGGCTATGATCGATCTGCTCCTATTCGGCGTGTTTCCCTACGTGGCCGTGATTCTAGCCGTGGCTGTCTCGCTGTGGCGCTTCAAGACGCGCGAGTTCACTTTCACCAGCCTTTCGTCGCAGTTCCTAGAAGGGCGCCAGCTCTTCTGGGGCTCCGTGCCCTGGCACTACGGAATCCTCCTGCTCCTGCTCGGGCACCTGATCGGCATTCTTTTTCCGTCGGGTGTTCAGGCCTTCAACGGCGTTCCACTCCGCCTCTATATTCTAGAGGGGACGGCCCTGGCCCTAGGACTACTGGCGCTGGTGGGTCTGGTAGTGCTGTTCATCCGCCGAAGCGCCAATCCTTACGTTCAGGTGGTGACCTCGCCCATGGACATGGTGCTCCTGCTAGCCTTACTGTTTCAGGTGGTCACCGGCGTCGGCACAGCCATTCTCTACCGCTGGGGCTCGGCCTGGTTCGTATCGGTGGAGGTGCCCTGGCTGTGGTCGCTGGCTACGCTGACTCCGAATTGGAGCTACATGGTGTCCCTGCCTCTGCTAGCCAAACTGCACGCTGTCGGCGTCTTCGCTCTGGTCGCGCTGCTCCCGTTCACACGGCTGATTCATATTGTCTCGGCGCCGTTGCCGTACCTGTGGCGGCCATATCAGGTGGTGATGTGGTACCGTCAGAGACAAGCGATACAGGCATCGACGGTGCCTTCTGCGTCCAACGTGCGAAGGGACGGCACTCCTTCTCTGGGAGAGCCAACGCCAGGTCAGAGCCAGCCAGTATAAATCCCTGCTGGTGTAATGGTCGTGAGCGAGCTATTGCTGATGTTTGGAAGCCTTGTCAGGCTGTGAGAGTCGATACTTGGCACCCAGCAGTAGAAATGTCTCTGCTGCTGGGTGCCAAGAGCGTTAAGTCTAGCCTAGAATATCCTGTCCATAGTAGTCTTCAGTACCGTAGCCTTCCGAGGCGGGCAGATGCCCCCCGTACCTGCTTACGATCGGATGGATATTGGCGCACATGCCGTCACATTTGACGGCCACCACGTACTCCCCCCGGTCGCGGCAATCCTTCAAGTAGTCCTGCTCCTCGCCAGCTATGCCGAAGTCCGACAGGCAATCCGCACCCCGTCCGACGAGGCTGGCCAATCGATCTAGCAGGCCGCCTCCAGCAGCCTCACGTTCGACCCCGGTCGTACTCTTGAACTCCTCGGCACTCACACCCCGGGGCAGAAGCACGCAGATGGCATCATCTTTGATGCCTTGTGCCTCCATCTCCCGGATGCAATCCTCGGTGGCTTTTCGATCAGTGAACGTCGCCGCAACGGCATGTCTCTCTTGCATGGTTCCTCTCCTCACAAGATGTAGTTGTCACAAACTGGGCCCGCTTGACAACAGGTCGGATCGGTCAGGTGCGTCATCCAGTGCGTCAGGTAAGGGTTGCAAGATCAAGACCAGCGTTATGTCGGGGTTAACATCCATTACCCGTGACGCTAGCCAGATAGCCGCCAGTTATTCGATCCTGACAGCCATAGGGTCCGTCATTGCTGGTACGCGTTCTGCACCGTTATGGTAAGCGCGATCGACCGGCTTTTATGCGTGGTCTGTCACGCGCGTCATCCGCCGTTGGTGTGGAGGTAGGCCGCGGTGGGGCTTGTACGGTCGCGGACGTATCTTTGTCAGCGAAAGGGGAAAACAAGCATGGAAGCACCAAGACGAGAACCTACCGAGCGAAGGGAGCCGATTGAGCACGGGCGATTCGAGCCACGTGTGGTCGAAGGGCCAGAGCGACAACCTCTAGGGCTCGCACTGCACAGAGACATTACGCGCTGGGGGCCTATCTTCGGTGGCTTTGTCGCTACCATAGCCACGGCGATCGTGCTCAGCGTTCTGGGTGGCGCGCTTGGGTTGTCCACGATGGGAGGACAGGCGACAGGCGAGATCTCGACAAGCGCCGCGATCTGGGGCGGGATCGTTCTGCTAGTCTCTTTCTTCGTGGGGGGCTACGTGGCAGGACGCACCGCTACACCAGGGAACGCCGTCTTCGCGGTCTTCAATAGCGCGTTGGTCTGGGCGATTTCCTTGGTTTTCGGGGTCTTGCTGGCAGCTATCGGGCTCGGCTCCGTGGTCGGACTACTGGGACTATCTGTTCCCAGCCTATTCGGAGCGGCCCCGGACACGCTGCCCGCTGCGCAGACCGCGACCTCGCTGTGGGTGGCATTTATCGGAATGCTGGTAGCGCTGGCCGCGGCGGTCGTAGGCGGACTGGTCGGGATGCACTCAGACGTCGAGTCCCGCGGGACTTACTAGGAGATGCGTGAAGGGATTGAGCCATCGGCCTGACGTAGGGGCGGACTGCCGTATCCGCCCCAGGGGCGCGCGGGCGGACCGCCGTGTCCGCCCGCGCGCCCCCGCGTAAGAGAGCGCTGGGCTACTCAATCCTTCTGGGGACCGCTGTAGAGGGTGTCTGAGAAGCCATAGTGCCGATGTCCCCCGTCCCCGCCCCAGGGCACATGCAATGTGCCCCTACAGCGCGCCTCCCGTAGGGGTACATTGCATGTGCCCTGGGGGGTGGGGATGCGAGGTCCGCCTTTTCAGACACCCTCTAGCGCAGTTCGCACTGTGCTTGATCAGCTTTCCGTTCACGCGTAGTGGCGGACGGCTCTGTCCGCCAGGGGCGGGGTTGGGTGGGAGGTGGGGGGGCAGGCGTCTACGCGCAGATGCGCCCGTTCTCCCCATTCGGACCGCGCTCCGCGACCCACTTCATAAGCGCTAACTATGGCGTTGGGGACGCCCCCAGCCCCCCCTGGCGGACAGAGCCGTCCGCCACTACGTGAGATAACCCGTCCCGTCAATGTCTGTGAGAAGTGCTGCAGAATATAAGTGGCGAGCAATCTGGCCGCACGGTATAATTCGACAGAGTCGCTGTCCCCGTCCCGTCTACAGTGCTCTGTAACCGATGAACTGATACGCGTTGCTCTCAGCCAAAGCAGTTCATGAGTCGCAGCCGGGATTACGTCAAGCCGAGATAATGAGGCGTACTGGCGCTAGAAAGAGAGCTCACGAATGACCATCGTCAAGGACGCGGCCAGAACTTTACATCCCGCGTACTTCGCCATGGTCATGGCCACCGGCATCATCTCCATTGCCGCGTTGCTGCTAGGGTTAATCCCGATAGCTTTCGCTCTCTTCTGGCTCAATCTCGCCATGTACGGTGGACTCTGGACATTGGCGCTCCTGCGCCTACTCTGGTTTGCCGATCGCCTTGCAGGCGACCTTCTGGACCATAATCGAGGCGTGGGGTTCTTCACCCTGGTGGCAGCCACCTCAGTTATGGGTAGTCAGTTCGTCCTCATCGCCGGTAACAGTGAGGTGGCCAAGTACCTGTGGTTTCTAGCTCTCTTCCTATGGATAGGACTTATCTACGTCATCTTCACTGGCTTCACCATTAAGGAGACAAAGCCTGAGCTCGAACGGGGGATCAACGGAGCATGGCTTACCGCGGTGGTGGCGACTCAGTCTCTATGCGTTCTGGGCGGCCTGTTGGTGCCCCAGTTTGCGCCGTACCAGCAAGAAGTGCTTCTCTTCGCCCTTACCCTATGGCTGTTGGGTAGCATGCTCTACATATGGGTGATCTCGCTGATCTTCTACCGCTACATTTTCTTCCCATTTTTGCCCTCCGATCTGACGCCGCCCTACTGGATCAACATGGGCGCTACAGCCATCTCGGTGCTGGCCGGATCGACCCTCATCGCTAACGCCTCACAGTCGGCTCTGCTCCAGCAGATGCGACCTTTCCTGGAAGGGTTCACTCTCTTTTACTGGGCTACCGGAACGTGGTGGATTCCGATGCTAGTCATCCTGTTTATATGGCGACACGTGTACAAGAAATTTAAGTTCTCCTACGATCCTCTCTACTGGGGCGCTGTGTTCCCATTGGGTATGTACACCGTCTGCACGCTGCGTCTCTCCGCAGCAGTCAGCTTTCCCAGTCTTCTGGAGATCCCACGCTACTTCGTCTTCGTCGCATTGTTGGCCTGGACAGCCACATTCCTTGGTCTGCTTCACTTCCTGGGAAGCAAAGTGCTGAAGCTCGCTTCGCACGGCAGGGCGCCCGCGTAGAAGCTAGGCATATGCCGTTCGTCTTCCCACCGCTGTCTAACGTCACGTGTCACATCTGACTGACAGCCCCGCTTTCTTCCGTCTGAAGGGCATCACTATCCGTGCCGTCTCTCCACTCCACACAGGTCCACCTCGTCACCCCAAGCGGTGACCTAATGCACTACCATGCAACTCGCACTTCGCTATACAGTCCTACATAGGGATGGTGCACAGTAGGAGCATAGACAGCACGCACACAAGCGTCAAATCAAGGAGTAAGAGGAGCCTATGATAGAGAATCGCCAGTCTATTATCGCTCTCACCATGAGTGCGCTGTCGTTCACGGTGTGTTTCGCGGTTTGGACCATGAACGGCGTGCTGGTCACCTTCCTCTCCGACAATCGCATTCTGACGCTGGATCCAGCGCAGATCGGCTGGCTGATCGGTATTCCAGTGCTCACAGGCGCCATTACACGTCTGCCGGTCGGCATGCTGACGGACAGATACGGCGGCAAATACGTCTTCGCGGGTGTGATGCTCCTGGCCGCCATCCCTGCCTATCTGATGAGCTATGCCAACACGTACACGGAGTTCATTCTAGGCAGTCTTGGCTTCGGTCTGGCTGGGGCATCCTTCGCGGTAGGCATCGCCTACACATCGGTCTGGTTCAAGAAGGACCACCAGGGAACGGCTCTGGGCATTTTCGGCGCCGGCAACGTGGGAGCGTCGCTGACCAGCCTGGGTGCCCCATCGCTTCTGCAGCACCTCACGAACAACGGCGCTAACCTGGACGGCTGGCGCACGCTGCCACAGATCTACGCCTTCGCTCTGGTCGGAATGGCGGTTCTCTTCCTAATCTTCACCAAAAACCGTAAAGCCGAGCGTAACCCGAACATTGGCATGCTCGGGAGTCTGAAGCCTCTAAAGAGCGGACGCGTATGGCGATTCGGGCTCTACTACTTCCTGGTTTTCGGGGGCTTCGTGGCCCTATCGCAGTGGCTGATTCCCTATTACGTGAGCGTCTACGCCATGTCGCTGGTCACGGCCGGCTTCCTGGCCACTCTCTTCAGCATGCCGTCCGGGCTTATCCGCGCCATCGGCGGCTGGATGTCCGATCGGTTCGGCGCGCGCGCCGTCATGTACTGGATCCTCGCGATTACGTTGCTGGCCTCGCTTCTGCTGATCGTGCCGCCCGTGAACGTGCAGACGCCGGGACAGAGCGTGATGGCCACCGAGAAGGGCGTAGTCACGGCCGTGACGGAGTCAGAGATCGTGGTCACAGGCAAAAGCTACCCTCTGAAGCCCAAGACGGCGGCCGAGATCGCTCAGGATGGATCCGGGCTGGTGATTCTCCCTCAACTGACCTTCTGGCAGGAGCCGACGGTACAGGTCGGCGATCAGATCAAGCGGAAGCAGCTGCTGGCGCAGGGCATTACCTACGTCTACTTCCCGGCCACCGTGTGGGTCTTCACCTTCCTGGTCTTCCTGCTGGGTGTGACAACGGGCATCGGCAAGGCGGCCGTGTACAAGCATATCGCCGAGTATTTCCCCAACGATATGGGGGTGGTCGGCGGACTCGTCGGCGTTATCGGCGCCCTCGGTGGGTTCTTCCTGCCCATCCTGTGGGGCTATCTAGTCGGACAAACCGGGCTCTGGACCACGACCTGGCTGTTCTTCGCGGCTCTTACGATGGTTTCCTTGGTCTGGATGCATCTGGTTGTGCGAGGAATATCCAAGCATCAGGCGACAATCCAGGCGCGCCATGTCGAGGCAGTGGCCGCCGCCGAGCGCGTCCTGGTGGGCGCCTCCGCGAGTGCGGAGAGGTAAGAATGAAGAGGAAAGGCGAATGAGCGATGGCTGTACTGACCGTACCGCGCCCTAAGAAGCTGACGCGGTGGGAACCGGAGGATCCCCACTTTTGGGAGAACACGGCGCGGCCGATCTCCTACCGAACGCTTGCGATCACGACGTTTGCGCTGACGCTGTCGTTCGCGACCTGGTTCATGTGGAGTGCAGCCGTCGTCCACTTGAACAACGTCGGGTTCAAGCTCAGCGTGACGGAGAGCTTCTGGCTCGCCGCGATGCCCGGTCTGTCCGGTGCCACTCTGCGCTTCATCCATAGCTTTCTAATCCTACGGTTTGGCACGCGGACCGTGGTAACCCTGGGAACGGTCTCCATGTTGATCCCCGCTGTTGGACTCGGCATGGCGGTTCAGAACCCGGCCACACCGTACTGGGTTCTGCTGGTCCTGGCGGCCTGCGCGGGTCTCGGCGGTGGCAACTTCGCGTCGTACATGTCCAGCACCAGCCTCTACTTTCCGCGCTCTCGCCAGGGGGTAGCTCTCGGCATCCAGGCCGGCATCGGGAACTTCGGCGTCAGCCTTGTGCAGTTCGCGATCCCCATTGTCATCACCATGTCCATGTTCAGCGGTCTGGGGGGTGAGGCGCAGTCCTGGACCAGCGGAGCGGTCAATAAGTCCATGTGGCTACAGAACGCCGGCTACGTTTGGATTGTGCCGGTCCTGCTCTCCACGGTGCTGTGTTACTTCGGACTGGTGAACCTGCCCATCCGACGCCCCATCAAGCAGCAGTTCGTCATCTTTCGGCGCAAGCACACCTGGGTCATGTTGCTCCTATACATCATGACCTTCGGCTCCTTCTCCGGCTTTTCAGCCGCGTTCCCGCTGTTGATCAAGGAGTTGTTCGGGCAGCTACCCAACGCGCCTCAGCCACTGACCTACGCCTTTCTCGGTCCATTGATTGGCTCCCTGTCGCGTCCGCTGGCCGGGTGGATATCGGACAGAGTGGGCGGAGGACTGGTAACACTGGTCTCCAGCGTTGGGCTCTGCCTCGGAGCTATCGGCGTGACCTTTGCCACGGCGCCCCAGAGCGCGGCCGATTTTGCGCCGTTCCTGATCTGGATGTTGATCCTTTTCTGCGCCTCGGGCATCGGGAACGGCTCTACCTTCCAGCAGATTCCGTTCATCTTCCCTCCGGCGGAGGCAGGGCCGGTGCTCGGCTTCACGTCCATCGCGGCATACGGCTCGTTCGTCTTCCCGATCGTCTTCGGTTGGGCGCTGAGCACGTACGGCTCCCCGAATATCGCTTTCTACGCCTTCTTCGGGTTCTTCGCGGTCTGCACCCTCCTCAACTGGTGGTACTACACCCGCCAGGGCTGTGAGAAGCCGTGCAAGCCGGTTTCTGGCAAAGTTATCAGCATGCCTGTTGGCAAGGATCAGACGGCTCGGGCCTGATCACGACTGCTCGACCACGGAGGACCTCTGCGCCGAGCCCCAGCCCGGCGTTCCCGGGATCGCGTCTGGGAGCGCCGAGCCCCAGCTCAGCGTGTTGTGGTCTTTGTAAGATAACATGGTACCTGAGCGGGCGCTATTCCCCCGCCACCCCCCAGGGCGCAATCAATTGCGCCCCTACTCAAGATGTACCTCGTTTATTCGTTCACGACCATTACACGCCGGGTTTATTGCTCGGGCCGCCGTCTGGCCATGTAGGCAGCGAGTTGTGAGCGACGACTCAAATGGAGTTTGGACAGGATATTGCTCACGTAGTTTTTGACCGTGCCTTCGCTGAGAAAAAGGATCTGAGAGATCTCACGGTTGGTTTGACCCTCTGCCACGAGCGTGAGGACCTTCTCCTCCTGCTCGGTTAACTCCGAGCCAGCCTGTCTTGCAGAGCCAGCGCCGGTAACGCGCATGCGCTCCAGCACCTTCTTCGTCACCACTGGATCGAGCAAAGATTCGCCCCGGGCCACGGCGTTGATGGCCTCGACCAGTGACTGGCTCTTGATCCGCTTGAGAATGTACCCCGCGGCTCCCGCCAGGATAGAGGCGAAGATAGCCTCGTCGTCCGCATAAGAAGTCAACATGAGCACTTTGCAGTCAGGGTTCCGGCTACAGATCTCGCGGCAGGCCTCGATGCCACTTCCGTCCGGCAGACGAATATCCATGATGACAACGTCCGCTTTGGTTCGCGCTGCCTCCGCCACGGCTTCGGCCACCGAGCCTGCCTCCCCCACCACCTGGAAATTCCCTCGTCCATCCAGCAAGGACCGTAGGCCCACGCGGACAACGTCGTGGTCGTCCACAATCAAGATTCTCAGGCGTGTGCTCTCAGATGCTTCAGTCATCAGGCATGCTCCTCTGTGGCCATCACGGGAATGGACAGCTCCAACTTGGTCCCCTTTTGGGGAGCGGCGTGCACGGACAGCACGCTGTGCATGGCCTTGGCTCGCTCGGCGATATTCCGCAGTCCGCGGCCATTCCCCACGACAGATGCGGGATGAAATCCAACGCCGTTGTCCTCGATGATCAGGCTCAAGCAATCATTGTGCCGAGTCAGACTGATTATAACCGAGGTGGCATGGGCGTGCTTCAAGACGTTGCTCAGGGCTTCCCGCGCGATATGGAAGACATGAGCCACCTGGTCGGGCGGAAGGAGCCCGTCGACCTCGCCATCCGTGGAGACGTCCACGTCGATGAGGGAGTTGACACGGAACTCCCTGGCCAGGCTGGCCAGTCCCTGGCAAAGACTTTGTCCTTGGATCCCCTGCGGCTCCAGACCAAAAATATAGTTGCGGACATCCCAGATGACGCCGTTGAGACCCTCGATGGACCGTGTGACGCGTTCGGATGCTTCGTCCGTACAGCACCCGGCACGATCCAGGACATGCTCCAGGTTGAGCCCGATAGCGTACAACGATTGGATGATCCCATCGTGCAAATCCTGCGCGATGCGCTCGCGTTCCTCCAGCACAGCCAACGCCTGCTCCTGCTCGTAGAGGCGCGCGTTCTCGATGGCGATGGCCGCCTGTGCTGCCAACATGACGATCGCATCCTCATCCTGTTGGGTAAACTCCTCCCCGCCATGCTTATCAGTCAGGTACAGGTTACCGATGACCACGTTGCGAGAAACGATGGGCACCCCGAGAAAGGTTTTCATTTGCGGATGATGCGGCGGGTAACCCACCGAGCTAGCATGCTTGCGGATATCCGCGACGCGCAATGGCTTGCCCAGACGGCGGACCTCCCCCACGACACCACGCCCCTCTGGCAGGCGACCGATGCGCTCGCGCGTCTCTTGATCGATGCCCCGGTTGAGGAAACGCCCGACATACCCCTCGCCGTCGAGCACTTTCAATGCACAGTACTGCGCACCCACCAGGTCCCGGCTGAGATCCACCACTTTTTGCAGCACTGTCTCGAGGTCCAGCTCGGCCGTCAGCGCTGTTCCCGCCTCGTGCAGAGCACGCAACTGCTGCGCCTGGCGTTGACCCTCACGGTAAAGCTCGGACAGCTTGCGGTTCTGCTCGACGATCTCCCGCTGCATGCGCTCAACGAGTCGAAACACGATCTCCGAGAAGACCAGCACGCCCAGGAGCAGCCCGACATAAGTAAGGACGAAGCCGACCAGGGTGTGGAGATAGGCTGGGAGAATAAAGTGTCGGACGTAGTCCAGCCAGGCCAGAACGGCGATGGGAAGTATTGCAGCTAGCCACCGCAGCTTTCGAAGGCTCATGTGCTCCTCAGAGAATTGCGGCGAGCACGACACCGGCAGGCTCGGCGAGGGCCATGCGGGACGTTTTTTCAACCGCTGACGATTCCTTCGAGCGTCCGTGACTTGCTGGGCCAAGGATCTCGGAGGACAGAACAAGGAATGTTATGGTATCGAACAATGAAAGCATACGTTAGGTCCACGGAGAAGTCAATGTATCTCTCCATCAAGCCAACGGGGGACCATCTTGGCCATTCCTGAGGAACCTACCCGTATTTGACAACTTTAGCCGTGGACTCTAATATTACAAGGTCACGTCCTGTCTGAGCACTTTTTCTGTGTCATTCTGACTCGCCTCGGGCGAGTTAGAATCCGCACCCTCTGCCGCGCGAATGACGAGGAGCGCGGATTCATGGGTAGTCGGCCATTCTAGCCAGACCTCTTGATGTCACCCTGAGCCACTCGCCAGAGGCGACCCTGTCGGCGGCGAATCGTCTGAGGTGACAGCGAAGGGTCTCCTCGTTGTTCGTGCCGAGGCTGTGGGGGGAGATTCTTCGCTGCGGCTCAGAATGACAACCGAACGGCCTTGGCTGAGAACGACGCGTATCAGTCCGTCGAATGTGTATTAGTCGGTAGCGTGACGAACCACAGCAATCGGGAGGAAGCGGATTGTCAGCCGTGATGCAAGCGGCCAGAGCCATACACCCGGCCTACTTCGGGATGGTCATGGCTACCGGGGCCGTCTCCATCGCAGCCCAGTTGCTGGGCTTCGAATTCATCGCCGTTGGACTCTTCTATCTCAACGTCCTCACCTTCGTAGCGCTGTGGCTGCTAACCCTCATCCGTCTGGTCGCGTTTCGGTCCAGCTTGTTCTCGGACCTCATCGACCACAACCGGGGCGTGGGTTTCTTTACGGTAGTGGCCGGGACCTCGGTCTTCGGCACATCGCTGGTCGTCATCTTTGATGAGCACGTAATAGCGCGTCTGCTCTGGTTCCTTTCGATCCTCCTCTGGATGTGCCTGATATACGCAGTCTTCACGGGCTTCACCATCAAAGAGTCCAAGCCATCGCTGGCCGATGGGATAAACGGCGGATGGCTCACCGCGGTCGTGGCCACCCAATCGCTCTGCACTCTGGGCGGACTACTTGCACCGCAGTTCGCTCCCTACCAGGAACATGTTCTCTTCTTCTCCTTGTCGCTCTGGCTGCTGGGCGGCATGCTGTACATCTGGATGATCTCTCTGGTCTTCTATCGCTATACGTTTTTCAGCTTCGCGCCATCCGACCTGACACCACCCTACTGGATCAACATGGGCGCCATGGCCATGGGCACCATCGCGGGAGCCATTCTGATTCAGCACGCCCAGGACTCCCCTCTTCTAGTCGAGATGGTCCCCTTCCTGATCGGCTTCACGCTGCTCTTTTGGGCTACCGGGACGTGGTGGATACCAATGCTAGCCATCTTGTTCGTGTGGCGGCACGTCTACAAGCGGTTCCAGTTGTCCTATGATCCGCTCTACTGGGGAGCGGTTTTTCCTCTCGGAATGTACACTACTTCCACGATGCGCCTGACCACGGCTATCGACCTTCCCTTCCTGTATGAGATCCCGCGTCTCTTCATCTACATCGCCCTGGCGGCATGGACGGTCACCTTTGTGGGATTGGTTCATTCCCTGGGCAACAGGCTCTTTATCTTGCTCTTCCAGTCCCGCTCCAACGGGCAGTGGGCAGCGCCGCCCGAGAGATAGACGAGCTCCAACGCGCCACATTTTACTGGAGGAACAACGTAATGGCAGACAAACCCTATAAGGTGGCGGCACTGGTGGAGACCATTGCAGAAGCCAGCGAAGCGGCCGAGAAGAAATGCATGCTCGGCTTCGGCCAGATCATGGCTCTGGGCGTCATCGCTGCGGGTTACCTGGCCCTCGCTACCACCCTCTCCATCGCCGTGGGCGCGGGCATCGAGCTGCCTGGAGTTCAGAAGCTGGTCATGGGAGCAGTCTTTCCGGTCGGTCTGATCGCCGTTCTCATGGCTGTCTCGGAGCTATCCACCGGCAATTACCTAACCGCGCCGCTAGGCGCCATGATGGCACGCATCGGATGGCGACATACTTTCTATGTTTGGGCAGGAAGCTACGCGGGCAACTTTCTCGGAGCTTTCATCATGGCCGCGATCATCATACACGGCGCCCATATCTTCGTGGGTCCCATGTGGGGTGAGCAGTGGGTAGCCCTCCTAAAGAAGTATGTGACAGTCAAGGCGCACCTCGCACCCATGGAGGCATTCTGGCGCGGTGTGCTGTGCATCTGGCTGGTGGATCTGGCCGTGTGGCAGGCCTATCGCGTGAAGGATACCACCTCCAAGTTCCTGCTCATCTGGTTCCCGACCTTCGCCTTCTTCACCCTGGGACTCGAGCACAGCGTGGTCAACATGTTTATCTTCCCCGCCGCTATCTTCGCGGGCGCAGACATAACATGGAGCGATTTCATGCTTCATAACCTGACTCCCGTAGTGATGGGGAACATCGTGGGCGGCGTCTTCATCGTGGGAATGCTGTACTGGTACTCGGCTGGTCTGCCCGTGGAGAAGCCGATAGCTCGCCTGGGTTCATTGGTAGGCGGACATGGCGGTAGTAACGTGGAGATGGGGAATTACAGGTTGCTGGGATTGCACATTGGGCGGGGTGTGTTGGCAGTCGCCATCGCCGTGGCTTTACTCCCCGGCGTGGGGGCGGGATTATCCGTGCTTCTGCCAGCGGAAGCAGGCATCGTCGTGCCCCTGATGGTGATCGTGTACCTGACCACCCTGGCCTACGTGCTTTCGCTGGTGTTCCGCAAGCCACCCAAGCCGACGCCGCAGCTAAACACGGGGCCGGAACCCCAGCACCGAGACTTGAGCATGGTCTCGTAAGTGTGTCGTTCCTCAAGTACAGCGAGCGTGCGGCGCTATTCCCTCTCCCTTGCGCACAAGGGAGAGGGTCAGGGTGAGGGTTCAGCCCCTGACGCCGATGGATCGCCGTCCCGGACCAATGAAGACCCGGGGGACCCTCACCCTCGCCCTCTCCCTTTGCGAAGGGAGAGAGAATCGTACGTCAGCTATCCCGATATCATCGTAACCAAAGCCTATACACTACTTGAGGAACGGCGCATTAAGGGCGCCGTTCCTCAAGTCAGCACCACACTGCGGAGACGGCGCAGTCGGACCGCCGCGGTCGCCTGAGGCGACCGCGGCGGTCTTTTCCGACAGGATGCCTCACTTGAGGAACGACGCATTAAGCGAGGCTTGGTCATAATGGTGTGACGATGCTGCCTGGTAGCGCGGGTGTCTCGCCTGCCGGTCCGCCAGGCGCACGTGCAGGCGAGACGCCCGCGCTACCAGAAGGCGCTCTCTCAGAATTGTGACCAGGTCTCAATTAAGCGGCCACGTCGACCACAATCGCTCTCAGTGGTTCCTTCTCCTCAGGCACGGGCTCGCCATGCGCTTCTAAACTTTCGATATATCCGGCGATGGCTTCTTTGGCGCGCTCAATACAGTCATCAACCGTCTCGCCTTGTGTCACACAACCAGGCAAAGCATGGATGATCACCGTATAGCCACCCTCTTCCGCGTCGGCCTCCAGAATAATTGTGTATCTACGCAGCACGTTTCACCTCGAAACTCACCTTTCCTCTTAGCATGGTTTCTGCAGTACAAATCACAACAGTATCAATTTTGCGTCCATTATCGCTCCATCGATAGACTAGATTCGAGGCTTACCATGCGACCTCTACCGCGCGCTAAGACAACGACGACACGCTTGCCGGGCGGTCGTGTCATTCGGCTCGTCAGGGACGTAGAGCGGCCGGCCGCTAGCATCACCTTCGAGTGGACGTACATCCTCCTCTCGTGCTGGATGATCTTCGGCTCTTATCTAGACGGCTGGGCCCATACCCATATCCCGCAACTGGAGACCTTCTTCACACCCTGGCATGCCGTCCTCTACTCAGGCTTCCTGGCCGTGTCCGCGTTCACCGTGGGCGCGCTCGTCCGCAATCACTGGCAGGGGTACCATTGGAAACAAGCACTCCCAGCCGGCTACCAGCTATCGCTGCTGGGCGTCGTGATCTTCCTGGTGGGCGGTATAGGGGATCTGATCTGGCACACCCTCTTCGGCATCGAGGCCGACGTGGACGCCCTGCTCAGCCCTACTCACCTGGTCCTGGCCCTGGGAGCCGCCCTGATCGTGACGGGCCCTCTACGCGCTGGCCGACTGCGCGTGGCCGTTGGTGCTCGGCAAGATTGGGTCGAACAACTCCCCGCGGTCATCTCGCTGGCCCTCTTGCTGTCGGTGCTCACCTTCTTCACCCAGTACGCGCATCCGTGGGTGAACCCGCTGGCCGCGAGTCAGTATAGCCCCTCCACGGAGGACGAGACGTTCTACCGCCAGGCTCTGGGAGTCGCCAGTATTCTGCTTCAGACGGGAATCCTAATGGGGTTAGTCTTGCTCGCCTTGCGGCGCGCGGTGTTGCCAGCGGGGTCTCTGACGCTTGTCTTCACGATCAACGGGCTCTTGCTGGGACTGATGCGCGGTCAGCACCAGATGATCCCCGTCGCCATCGCGGCCGGTCTAGCGGCGGATGGACTGTTATTGCTGCTGAGGCCGTCCATCGAACGCTCTGCTCAACTGCGGCTCTTCGCCTTCGGGGTTCCGCTGATCCTCTACGCCCTGTACTTTCTGACGCTGCAGCTTACGGGAGGCATCTGGTGGTCGGTGCACATGTGGACCGGAGCGATCGTGCTGGCGGGCATAACGGGTTGGCTCGCCAGCTACCTGGTCGTGTCTCCGGCGACTCAGCCGGTCGCAGACAGCGCACGAAGCGGATAAGCGACACGGCGCGACCGCCCTACCTCCCGCCCCAGCGTCTCATATCGCAGCCGCCTACAACTCCCGACCAACCCGGTGTCCCGCCCGTATGGCCTCCCCGATGCCAAAGACCGTGTTGACCGCGCAGTCAGCATCGCCGATCAGGTACAGTTCCGGGACCAGCCCCTCGAGCGCCCTGTACAGCGTGTCGTTTGGCGCCTTCCCGGTGACCAGGATCACCGTGTCTACGTCCTCAATATTCCGCTGTTCGAACGTATGGACATCGCTCGTCGCGACCATGCGGTCCGCGATGGCGTCGATGCGGGTGCGCGGCGTGAGCGTCACCTTGCCCGCGATGCGGGCGTACACCCAGGGCAACTGCATGTTGGGCACCAGGTAGGAGCCCACGAATGGATCGCTGGTCAGGATCTCGACCGAGCTTCCTCGCTCAACCAGCCACTCGGCTAGACCAGGCCCTACCAGGTATCCGGTCTCGTCCGCGATAACGACGCGGCGGCCGGCCATCTTCCGCCCCAAGAGGATCTCCTCGGGCGTGGCCACGTTCTCCCGGTCCCAGCCTGGAATAGGAGCGAGCGTTTGCGCGCTAAGACCGTCGCGCAAGTAGGACGCTCCGGTCGCGACCACCACGACGTCCGGCTGGAGCCGACGCACCGTCTCCACCGATACCTCCTCACCCAGGTGGCACTCGATGCTCCATTGAGACACCTGCCGTTTCAGCCAGCGGACGATCCCTCCGATCTCGTCTCGACCGGGCAGACGCGCAGCCAGGTTTACCTGGCCGCCGAGAGCGTCCTCTCTTTCATAGAGCAGAACCCGGTGCCCCCTCAGGACCGCCACCCGGGCCGCTTCCAGACCAGCTGGACCACCACCAACCACCAGCACGTTCTTCCGGGTCGGCGCGGCCTGGAGGGTGCCAGCGCCCAGCATCTGCTCTCGTCCCACGGTTGGGTTCACGGTACAAGCGACGGGCAGTCCAACCTGCTGACGTCCGATGCAGTTCTCGTTGTCGCCCAGGCAGGGGCGGATATCGTCCAAGCGACCCTCGCGGGCCTTCGTGCACAACTCCGGGTCGGCGATCTGTGCGCGGGTCATGATGACCAGATCCGCGTGTCCGTCGGCCAGGATCTGCTCGGCGTGGACGGGATCGACGATCCGACCCGCGGCCATCACCGGAATGCGCTCGACAACCTCGCGAACGGCGGCGGCGGCGTGGACCATGAAGCCGAGCGGCGCGTACATGGGGGCCGTCAGTAGGTGCCCCTGGTGCGGCTCCAGCACGGCGTCAGCGCTGAGGTAATCGACCTGGCCCGTGCCCTCCAGGATGCGGGCGATCTCCTGACCTTGTTCCAGAGTGATGCCCCCGGGCAGCAACTCGTCGACGTCCAGGCGCACCCCCACGGCCATCTCCCGACCGACCTCAGTCCGGATCGTGTCGATGACCTCCAGCAGAAAGGTCAGCCGCGCCTCCAAGGAGCCCCCGTACCTGTCGGTGCGCTTGTTATAGAGCGGGGAATTGAACTGCTGGGCGCCGGCCCCGTGACTGGCGTGAATCTCCACACCGTCGATCCCGGCCTCCCGCAGGTGGCGGGCGCTACGGCCATAGAAGGCGACCCAGCCCTCGATCTCTTTGACCGTGGCCGCGCGGGCGGTGGTGCGGGTCCACAGATCCGGCATCATGGACGGAGCCAGCCCTCCCCACACCCCGACGTTGACCAATTCGCAGAAGACGGTGGCGCCGTGCTCGTGTACCATCCGCGCGATCGTGCGAAGGCCGGGGATGGAGCGCTCGTCGTAGGCGCGAATCAAAGAGAAGCGTCTGGTCGTCGGCGCCGCCAGGCAAGGCTCAATCTCGATCAGTCCCGCGCCGCCCCTGGCTCGCTCGGCATAGTAGTAGGCGAGCCGCTCAGTCGGAAGCCCGCCCGCGGCGAAGAGCGTGGTGTGCGGGGCGCTCACGATTCGATTGCGAATCGTGACGGGCCCGATCCGGATCGGGCTGAACAGGTAGCGAAACTGATCGGTCATGTCGAGGTCCCCTTTTCGTCGTGATCCTGTCCGCTCGTCCGTGGAGAGACGCGTGTCCAGGCGCTGCATATAACGTTCAACGTCACGTGCTACCAGTCTATCGCACGGGCCGGGATGGTGTCCAATCACCCGCGACCTCCTCGTCGGCCATATCCTGCAGGTCGATGAGATGGTTAGCGAAGATCTCACGGGCGGTGTCGAGCAGGTCGAACACTTTGGGATCACGCACGCGGTAGTAGACGCTGGTTCCTTCCTTGCGCCCGTCCACGACATGCTGCCCGCGCAGGACCGCTAGCTGCTGAGACACGGATGAGGATTCGATAGACAGAAGGGCCTGCAACTCCGAGACCGTCTTCTCACCCGGCCGCAGGAGCTCGAGGATCCGAATCCGCGTCGGGTGCGCCAGCGCCTTGAACAGCTCCGCTTTGAAGCCATGTAACGGCTGCCTGGTCATGATGCACCTCCTCGACCTGATGTATGCAAATTTTACTATCTTGCCAATTGGTAAAGAATAACATGGCATGTAGACGCCTTCAAGGTTAACCGGATATCTGACGGGCACCCCAGCCCCTTGACACCGGCCTGGGCCCTTATTATAATCTGTCTGCCCAGCAAGATGCTAATCTTTGCATCTTGTCAGAGAGCAAGAAAAACCAAAACGTGAGTGCCGAAGCCACCGTGGGTGGCACGGGGGAACCAGGGGTCGTGGGGTGAATTCTCCCTCGGGGGGATAGGGCAGGGGCCTTTCTGTCCGAACCCGTCAGCTTACCTCGCAGGCATGGAGGGGCCACACCGAGCGCGCAGCGCGCCCGGGTGGCCCCTTTTTCGCTGGTTTTAGCGCGGCACCAGACAGACGGAGTGAGCATGACGTACAAGGAGCCCTACATAGCCCTGGCACCGGTGATGATCTACGCCCTGGGAGCGCTGCTGGATCTGGTCGATCGCAGGACATCGAGCGCCGTCTCGCACGCAACGGCCCTTCTCGGAAGTCTGGTCGGTCTGGCCGTCGCGCTCAACGCCCTCCTCTCCGGCAGCACGCAGCAATTCACGCTGTTCGCGGTGGCGCCCTTCGCCAGTCTCAGCTTTCGGCTCGACCCTCTCGCGGCCTACTTTCTCCTGGTGATCTCGGTCGTGGCGGCCGCCGTCTCGCTCTACGCCATCGGATACCTGCGCGGTGAGCATGGGTCGTCGGTCGGCCTGGGCGCGGCCTTCAACGGCTTCCTGGCCACCATGGCCCTGGTGGTGCTGGCCGATAGCGTCTTCGCCTTCCTATTCGCCTGGGAGGCCATGTCGCTGGTCTCGTTCTTTCTAGTCATCCACCATAGCGAACAGAAGGAGGTGCGGCGGGCCGGATTCGTGTATCTGGTCATGACACACGCCGGCACCGCTTTTCTGCTGGTGGGCTTCTTCCTGCTCTCCACGGCCGCGGGCAGCCTCGATTTCGAGGCGCTTCGGGCGGCTTCGACCAGCCTATCGCCGCTGGTGCGCGACAGCGTGTTTCTACTGGCGCTGGTGGCCTTCGGCACGAAGGCCGGTATTATCCCGCTCCACGTCTGGCTTCCGCGCGCCCATCCCGCCGCGCCGAGCCACGTCTCGGCCCTAATGAGTGGCGTGATGATCAAGACGGCCATCTACGGTCTGCTGCGCATCGGCTGGGAGCTGGCCGGGCCGGGACCGGTCTGGTGGGGCGGGCTGATCCTGGCGCTGGGAGCCGCCTCGGCCGTTCTGGGCGTGCTCTACGCCCTGATGGAGCACGATCTGAAGCGGCTGCTGGCCTACCACAGTGTCGAGAACATCGGCATCATCCTGATGGGGCTGGGCGCGGCCTTCCTGCTGGCGCCGCTGGGACATCCCACGGCGGCAGCCCTGGCGCTCCTGGCCTGCCTGTACCACGTGCTCAACCACGCCGTCTTCAAGGGGCTGCTCTTTCTGGGCGCCGGCGCAGTCCAGCAGGCCACGCGCACGCGCGACCTGGAGTCGCTGGGTGGGCTCATCCGGCGCATGCCCTGGACCGGCGTAACCTTCCTGGTCGGCGCCGCCGCCATCTCGGCTCTCCCACCGCTCAACGGTTTTGCGAGCGAGTGGCTCACCTTCCAGTCCCTTTTGGCCGTGGGCACCGCCGCCGCGGGGCCGGTCCTCACGGTTGGCGCGGCGGCCGCCGCGGGGCTGCTGTCCCTGACCGGCGGGTTGGCCGCGTTCTGCTTCGTCAAGGCCTTCGGGATCGCCTTCCTTGGCATGCCACGCGGCGCGGCGGCCGGCGCGGCCCGGGAGGTCGGGCGACCAATGCTGTTGGGCATGGGTCTCCTGGCCGTACTCTGCTTCGCCCTCGGGCTGATCCCAACTGGCATGGCCCGACTACTGGCTCCGGTGACGAGCGCGCTGGTGGGCGCGGTCGCTCAGCCCTCTCTCAGTCTGACCCCTCTGCCCGCGACCACGCGGGGCGGCTCCCTGGCGCCGCTGGCGCTCCTAGGGCTGCTGGTGGCGCTGGGACTCCTCGCTTTCCTGCTGGGCCGCCTCATCGGAGGCCCCGTGCAGACGCGGCTGGCGCCGCCCTGGTGCTGCGGGATCACGCTGGAGCCCTCCATGCAGTACAGCGCCTCCGCGCTGGCCAAGCCGGTCCGGATCGTCTTCCGTACGCTGGTGCGGCCCTACAACGTCATCACGCGCACGCACGGGCTGGGGATTCCGTACTTCGTCTCATCCGTGCAGTACGAAGCGGGCATCCACCCTGTATATGAACGGTACCTCTACACCCCGACCGTCCGGGCGCTGCTGACCCTGGCGCACCAGATTCGACTGCTCCAAACCGGCAGCCTGCGGACCTACCTGGCCTACGTCTTCGCGACGCTGGTCGTCGTGCTACTCCTGACCCGATGAGGAGAGACTCTATATGAACTCCGCTCTGCTCGCCACCAATTTTGGCCTGGCCCTCGTCATCGCGCCCCTGCTGAACGGCATCATCAAGAAATCCAAGGCCGGCTGGCAGAACCGGCGTGGGCCCGGCATCCTGCAGCCGTGGTACGACATCATAAAGTATCTGGGACGCGAGAGCGTCGTCTCCGAGCACGCCTCGTGGATCACGCGCTGGTCGCCCTTCGTCTACTTCGGGGCGCATCTGGCCGCGGCCGGTCTGGTACCCACAGTACTCGCGATCTCGCCGCTGGGTGGCGTGGGGGACGTGATCCTGCTGGTTGGACTGCTGGCGCTGGCCCGCTTTGCCCTGGCTCTGGCCGCGCTGGACACAGCCAGCAACTTCGGCGGGATGGGCACCAGCCGCGAGCTGGCCTTCGCGGCGCTGGTGGAGCCGGCCCTGCTGCTGTCCCTCTTCGCGCTGGCCATACCGGTCGGCTCGACAGCGCTGGGCGCCCTGGTTGTCGACGGGGGCGTGACCGTAGCACGCGCCCTGGCCCTGGGAGCGCTCTTCATCGTCGCCATCGCCGAGACCGGTCGCATCCCCGTCGACAACCCGGACACCCATCTCGAGCTGACCATGGCCCACGAGGGCATGCTGCTCGAATACTCCGGACGGCCGCTGGGTTTGCTGCTATGGGCCACCCACATCAAACAGTTGGTCGTGGTCTCACTGCTAGCAGCGCTCTTTCTGCCCTGGGGCATCGCCCACGAGGCGACGCCGACCGCCCTGGCAATCGGCGTAGGCGCCTATCTGCTCAAGCTGGGGCTGATCGGATTGGCCCTGGCCCTGGTCGAAACGACCAACGTCAAGATGCGCATCTTCCGCGTGCCCGAGCTCCTGGGCGCGTCGTGTCTGCTCGGGCTGCTGGCCGTGATCTCCGACTACCTGGTGGGAGGCTACTAGGATGATCGCCCTCGACGTCGACTCCGCACACCACATACTCAATAGCCTGGCCGTGCTGCTCCTGGCCACGGCCCTCTGGTCGATCCTCGTCCGCCGACTGGATAGCTCCATTCGATTGCTGGGGCTGCAGGGGCTGCTGCTGGCCGCCGCCGCGGCCGTGGTGGCCCTGAGCAGTGGCACTGCTCACGCCTACGTCGCGGTCGTCATCACGCTGGCGATCAAGGCCGTGGCCGTGCCCGGGATCCTGCTGTTCGCGCTGCGCGAGGTCAAGCTCAAGCGCGAGGTAGAGATGGCGCTCTCGCGCCGCTTCGCGTTTCCGCTGGCCATCGGACTGGTGCTGGTGGCCTACGACGTGGTGGCCCCGCTGGAGACCTTGGACGGGCTGCTGGCTCACGAGGCTCTGCCGGCGGCCGTGGCCATGCTGCTGATCGGGCTCTTCAACATGTTGATCCGCAAGAAGGCCCTCAGTCAGATCATTGGCATCGTGGCCATGGAGAACGGCCTGTACCTGATGGCCGTGGTCGCCACCAGCGGGTTGCCGCTGGCTGTGGAGCTGGGCGTGGCTGCCGATCTCGTGACCGGCGTCCTGGTCATGTCCATGTACGCGCGCCAGATTCACCGCACCTTCAACACTATCAACACCGATCGGCTTCGGACTCTGCGAGGATGACTATGGAACTGTTGGCTCTGCTCGCGGCCCCGCTCGTCACGGGAGTAATCTGCCGGCTTGCGCCCCGTCGGTCCTGGGTGGAAGCGCTGAACGCCATCGGGGCCACGCTGACGCTGGGCGCCGGGTTGGCCCTGGCTCTGCGCGTCTTCCGCTCCGGGCCGGTTACGGCGCTGGGCGATCTGCTCTACGTCGACGCGCTGGGGGCGTTGATCACCCTCGTGATCGTCGTCGTTGGATTCCTGGCCGCGCTGTACTCGACCGGCTACATCAAGCGCGACGTCGAGCACGGCAAGGTGCCGGACGGACACGTCGGTTGGTACTACCTGGGCTACCACGCCTTCATCTGGACAATGCTGGTGACCGGGACTGTCAATAACCTGGGGCTGCTGTGGGTGGCCATCGAGGCCACCACCATCGTCTCCGCCCTGCTGGTCGGGTTCTACCGGACCAAGGCGGCCCTGGAAGCCGCCTGGAAGTACCTGGTGCTGTGCACGGTGGGGATCACCTTCGCCCTGTTCGGCGTCCTTTTGACCTACTACGCCTCCCTCCACGCGCTCGGCGAGGAAGCTGGGTTGAACTGGACCGCCCTTGTCGCGCACGCCAACCAACTCGACCCAGGACTGATCAAGCTGGCCTTCGTGTTCGTCCTGATCGGTTTTGGCACCAAGGCCGGCTTCGCGCCGCTGCACAACTGGCTTCCGGACGCGCACAGCCAGGCGCCGTCCCCGGTGAGCGCGGTCCTCTCGGGCGTGCTGCTCAAGTGCGGGCTGTATGGTGTGCTGCGCTTTCACATGATCGCCGCGGGCACGCTGGGCCCCGAGTTCTCCTCCCGGCTGCTGCTCGGCTTCGGCCTTCTATCCGTCGTAGTGGCCGTACCGTTCATCCTCGTCCAGCGCGATCTAAAGCGGCTGCTGGCCTACAGCAGTGTGGAGCACCTGGGGTTAATCGCGGTGGCCATCGGGCTGGGTGGACCGCTGGGCCTCTACGCGGGGCTGCTGCATCTGCTCAATCACGCCATAACGAAGCCGCTGCTCTTCTTCGTGGCTGGCAACCTTTCCCATCGCTATGGGACAACGCGGATGGCGCGCATTCGTAGCGCTGTTCAGACCATGCCCCTCACGGGGACCATGCTCTTGCTGGGCATCTTCGCGATCACCGGCGTTCCGCCGTTCGGGATCTTCGTCACCGAATTCGGCGTGATCGGCGCCGGCTTCGCCCTCGGCAACACGCCCGTGGCGCTGGTCGTCATCGCCGCGGTAGTCATCGTCTTCGCGGGCGCCTTCGGACACGCCCTGGACATGGCCTTCGGACGGCCCCGCGTGCGTCTCAGCCCCGTTCTGATCGGTCCTCTCGGCACGGTCGCGCTGGTGGTGCCGATGGCTCTGATGGTTTTGTTCGGCCTATACGTCCCGCCTCCCATAAGCCAGGTCGTCCGGCAGGTGGCGCAGATCCTCGGCGGAGGTGGACTATGATCACGACGGTAGAGGCAGGACGCATCGATCCTATCGCCCATCTGCAAAACATCGTCGACGCGGCCGCGCGGGTGGAGGCGGATGGCCGGGGACAGATCCACGTCTCCGTGCCGGTGGAACGGTTGGTGGAGACGTGCGCGACCGTGCACGGACTGCTGGCCGCGCCGCTCACGACCATGGTCGGCGTGGACGACCGCGCGAGGACGGGTCTGTTTCAGTTGGCCTACGTCTTCTCGACCGGCGGTCACTGGGTAAGCGTGGAAACAGGGATCGACCCGGCCCGGCCGCGCTTCCCATCGGTGACGCCGTGCCTTCCGGCGGCCCATTGGTATGAGCGTGAGGTGCAGGATCTGCTGGGGTTGATCCCGGAGGGTCACCCGGACCCGCGCCGGCTGGTCCTGCACGATGACTGGCCCGAGGGCATCTACCCACTGCGTAAGGATTTCGATCCCACGATCCCCGTCCCGCGCGTCGACGGGCCCAAACACCGCTTCCACCACCTACACGGCGAGGGCTTTGTCGAGATCCCGGTCGGGCCCATCCACGCCGGCGTCATCGAGCCGGGGCACTTCCGTTTTGCCGCCATTGGCGAGGTGGTGCTGCACCTGGAGACGCGCCTGTTCTACACGCATCGGGGGATCGAGAAGCTGGCCGAGGGCAAGAGCCATGATCAAGGCCTTCAGATCGCCGAGCGGGTCTGCGGCGCCTGCGCCTTCTCGCACGCAGTCTCCTACTGCCAGGCTATCGAAACCATAGCGGCGGTCGCCGTTCCGCCGCGAGCTCTCGCCCTGCGCACCCTTTTCCTCGAGCTGGAGCGGCTCTACAACCACGTGGGCGACCTGGGGAACATCTGCGCCGGGGTGGGCTTTGCCGTCGGAACCAGCCAGGGCAGCCGTCTCAAGGAGGAGCTGCAGCGGCTCAACGAGCGGCTCACCGGCCACCGCTTCCTGCGCGGCGTCTGCCGGGTGGGTGGAGTGCGGCGCGACCTGGACACGGCCGGCGCGCGCGACGCCTCAGAGACGCTGCGACGCGTGGAGGCCGAGTTCCGGCGCTTCGCCGAGCTGATCCTATCGACAGACGCTTTGTTGGACCGCATGACGGGCACAGGAATCGTGCCGACCAGGGCGGCCCACGACCTGGGCGCCGTGGGCGTGGCCGCGCGCGCCAGTGGCATCGACCGCGACGCGCGCCGCGACCATCCGCACGCCTGCTACGATCAGCTCGACCTGCACGTCCCCGTGCGAACTGAGGGCGACGTTCGCGCCCGCGCCCGGGTGCGCGTCGATGAGGCTCATGTATCATTCTCGCTAGCCCGCCAGGTGCTAGCTGGACTGCCTTCCGGTACATCGTCCGTATCTGTGCAGACGTTGCCCCCATACGCGACCGCCCTCGGCGTGACCGAGTCGCCGCGTGGGGAGAACGTGCACTGGGTTCGCACCGGCCCGGAAGGCAAGATCGACCGCTATCGCGTGCGCTCGGCTTCATTCTGCAACTGGCCGATCGTCGCGCTAGCCGTCCCCGGCAACATGGTGCCGGATTTCCCGCTCATCAACAAGAGCTTCGAGCTGTGCTACGCCTGCCTCGACCGATGAGAAACAGGACGAGGAGGATTCTCCCTGGGAGCGCGGGCGTCCCGCCCGCGCGAGACTCGCGCGGATGAGACATCCGCGCTCCCAGGTGGCATCGTCCCATAGAACCGATACGTTTCACATGAAGAACACGAACCGCCGCCAAAATTGAGGAACCGCCATGCTGAACATTCTGCGCACTAGCCTGCAGACCGGGCGAGTCACAACCGCCTATCCGGAGAAACCGGAAGATCGGGCCTGCCGCGGGCGTCCTTCGATCGATCCTGAGCGCTGCGATTGCACCGGCGCATGCGCGAGTGTCTGTCCGTCCGAGGCCATCACCCTTGGCCAGACCGCACAGCACGCCTGGCGCTGGCAGCTTGACCTGGCCCGCTGCGTCTACTGTGGGCTCTGCGCGGAGGTCTGTCCCAATGGCGCCCTGATCATGACCAACGAGTTCGAGCTTGCCACGCGCACGCGCGACGATCTGATCGTGGGCGTCACCCACGCGGATCGCGGACAGCGAGCCACGCTTGCCGTGGTCGACAATTCCGCGAGATCGCCCCAGTCGCGTGGCGGCGGGAACGCCGGCAGTCGTCTGAGTGATCGCATTCGCCGCCTCTTGAAGCGCTCCCTGCACATTCGCCACCTGGCGGGAGGCTCGGAGAACAGTTGCGACTGGGAGATCACCGCGCTGCTCAACCCCGTCTACGACGTACAGCGCCTGGGCATCGACTTTGTCGCCTCGCCCCGCCACGCCGACCTATTGCTGGTCACCGGGGCCATCACGCGCCACCTGGAGTCCGCCCTGCACGCCACCCACGAAGCCATGCCGGAGCCACGCCTGGTGGTGGCCGTCGGCGACGAGGCCTGTTCCGGCGGCATCCTCCAGGGCAGCTACGCCGTCGCGGGCGGCGTGGACCGCTGCCTCCCCGTGGACGTCTACATCCCCGGCGACCCACCCTGCCCCCAGGCCCTCATCCACGGCCTCCTCATCGCCCTCGATAGATTGGAACCCAAGATGCGGCGGATCGAACTGACGAAGGGAATACTAGCAAAGGTCAAAATAGAGGCCCAAAAAGACTAAAGCTCTCTTGCGAGAGCCTGAAGTCAGTGAATGAGGTTACCGGCCAAACGCTCGGACAGCTAGGAGGACTGGACGGCGTTGAGCTTCTTCATCAGACGGGACTTGCGGCGCGCGGCGTTGTTGGGGTGAATGACGCCTTTGCTCGCGGCTTTGTCCAGCGCCTTGACTGCCTGTAGGACAGCGGCAGGAGCTCCGGACGGATCTTTGGCCGTGACGGCTTTGGCCGCCTTGCCGACGTATGTTCTGACCGCGCTGACGATGGGCTTGTTGCGGCTCCTTCTGCGCTCCGAGACACGGGCCGCCTTAAGGGCTGATTTGGTGTTCGCCAAGGTCTACCTCCCTACCTGCTGTCAGGACTGATCACTGGTGCAGTCTAGCCGGCACACAACGACTAAGTATACGTGATTTGGGCTCCGGTGTCCAGGTCCAAAACGACCACACGACCAGCCAAATCTTGAGCGCACCAGCACGGCCAGCGCCAGGAATGCTAACAGGAGAAGCACAGCCACATCCACTCGCGGTACCAGTCTTGCACAATCCCTGCATGCTCGACGAAGGGCTGTGGCAAGCATCGAGCGATAGCATGAGGATAAGGAGGTTACGATGTCACGGTTCATCGATTACCATACCGAATTAAAGCTTCCGCAAGAGGCTATTCAGCAACTTGCCGATGAGGCGAAGAGCGGGAAGCGCGACCAATACGGGGTACGCGTGCTAGACGTGTACTACAATCCGCAAGGGAAGGTCTACTGTTACCTTGATGGCCCGAGCGAGGAAGCGATTCGCCAGCACCATCTAGCCTCTGGTGTCACCTGCGACGAGGTGACACAGGTAGACTGTCTATCCTGTGCCTAGTGGGCTCCCGCAGTGGTTGCCCACAATGCACGGATCATTGCCCCATGCTGCCGCCAGCAGGGCATTTGCTGGCGGCAGCCCTTTCTTAACGTAGATTACGTACGAATAGAGGGGGATTCATGAGGTGGCACTCAAGACAAGACGGCGCTTCATGTGGGGGTCGCAAGAACGCTTGGGTTCAATAGGACCGGAGGCCGGATTGTCGAGATGTTGGACGAGGCTGTTGAAGCATTGCTGAACGACGGTCAACTCGTGGAATCGTTTGGCATGGTTCATTTTGCTGGCTGGGCTTGGTCGATTACTTGTCACGCCCATCGCTGTAGGGGAGGAAAGCCTCTTAGTTCGGCACAGGTACTTCAGTAATGCTGATGAGCCCTGCGACAAACCGGGATGTCATCCGGCGAAACGGTCCTGCTAACCGACGAATACCTCGACCTCCGTAGGTCCCGCAAGCCGGTTCAGCTCGCTGGTGAATGCCGGCCAGTTGATGTCCGACTGCCGACGGTACTGGTAGTGCAGCCCCACCCGTCCATCCATCGAGGACATGGTCTCCAGGCTTACATCACGCAGCCGTTGCGTAAGGAATGGAGTGAGACGCTTCTCCAGGGCATCGAACGACTGTTGATCCACTGAGATGATCAGATGTCCCCGCTCGAACAGGCTCACCCGGTTGTGGATGAGCCACTGCGCGCCCAGCACCGCAGTGGCCAGCACCAACAGCATGGCTGTCACCAGGTAATAGCCTGTCGCCGCCCCGATCGATGTCGCGATCAGTAACAGCAGAAAACCTATCTCTGCCGGGTCCTTCACCGGCGTCCTGAACCGCACAAACGACAGCGCTCCTAGCAACCCAAGGGACAATGGGATTGAAGTCTGGATGGTCAGGAAAAGCATTGTGATGGCCGGACCGCCGATGAGAAACGTGCGATGTACACCCGCTCCGATATGTCGCACCGCATAGAAGAACTGGTAGAGAAGGTACACCGCGATCGACGCCAATAGCGAGAACCCGAGATGGATAAACGCGTCCCCCAGCATTAGCGGGGAGCTGGATATTGGCGTGAGTCCTTCAAACACGGTACTTCTCCCTTCCTCGAAATCGGCGACTGAAGCAGTGCAGAATCAGATACCTCCGACATTTGTAGGTTGGCATCAGTGCCCCACCATCCCACCTTCGGCAAGGGAATTACTGGGTCCTTCCCAGGAAGAACTCCAATCCCACGATCGCACGCTACACTAGACTATTCTTCCCGAAGGAGAGAGGCGACCGACGGTGCCGATTCCCTCGTCGTGCGCATCGATACAGGCCGAGTACTTAGAGAACCTGCTCCAGTCCACGTTCAGCATCCCCATCTGTCTCAGGGTTGGTGGAAGCTCGATGCTCGTTCCTTTGATTTCGATAACACCTCCCATCAACTCCAGCTCCCTTTCGCCATTTCCCGGACTGGGCCTCAACATGGTCGACCGTATACGGTAGTCCAATGACACCCGGACCCCTGTAAGCGGTTCGATAAAGCGATGGCGCCAGTAGGTAATCACGACTACCGGCCAGAGCATGTCCAGCGGGAAGTAGCCAAACGTCGCCAGCATAGCGTGTAACTGTGTCTTCGGAATAATGCCCTGAGCCAGGTAGGGCATGGTGAGAAGATCCGCGGGCACCTCCATCTTTTGCCGATGCTTGGTCCCGGCGAATCCCCGCTTTGATTTCAGCTCGAGGAATATCGTCCGCACTTCGTCCCGGCAGTCGCTCTCGCCATACCAGCGAATTCGCACCTTATCTTTGCGGAAATCGCCCGAGGTAGACTTGCGATGTTCGTTCAGATCGATGGTATCGAAGTAAAGGCTGGTGATCTGCCCAACCGGGTGCTCGGCATCCCGACGGCAGACATGGCGCAGCAATCCGCACGCCAGTCCAATCTGCTGCGAAGTGATGTAGAACTTGCGCTCGATTCGCCATAAAGGGGGCGCCGAGTTGCTGTTTGCATTAAACAGTTGAACTACCATCTTGGTTACCTCGGTTTCCTTGGTCACGACACCCAAGCGGGGAGCGATCCAGACCTCTCGATATACCCATAGAAGGTGGATCCCCTGGGGTAAGAGAGCGGGGATATGGTCCTTCTGGGCATCGGTCAGACGGGGTGTGGGCCCTGGCGGTGGCTGATGGCGCAAGGTCTCCCGTCCGCCGACTCTGGCCCGGCGGTGTTACTGGCTCACGGCGCCGAGCGTGACGCCCAAAACACTGGCGATGGCCCACGGTTTGCAGCCTTGTCGTTTGAGGTCTCAGGCCCGGAAGCTCCGATACTCCTTCCAGGGCCCGGGAGGGCGGACGCGTTGTTGGTACTCATGCACCATGTGACTGCACATCCGGTGCCAAGAGGGTGTTCTGATGAGCGATTGTCTGAGAATGAAAAGGCATGCCGTGAAGCGAAAGTGGCCGATGCTGCTGACAGCAATCATCGTCGTCATCACGTTGTCTGGATGCACAAAGGTGCCACCTCAAAACGCGCCGCCCCCAAGAGTGCCATCTGCTAATGCTGTGCTGATAGAACTGGGCGATACAATAACAGTCAACGGCTCGGGGGTGATGGTAGACGGAAGCACGGTCAACATCATGGCCGGTGGCACGTACAGCATTAGCGGTACCCTGAAGGACGGACAGATACTTGTAAATACCAAGGACAAGAACACCGTAAAGCTCATTCTAAACGGGGTGCATATTGCTAGTTCTACCAGCGCTCCCATTTATGCACCAAAAGTAAAGACAATGATCATTGTCCTGGCAGACGGCGCTGAGAACTACGTAGCGGATGGAGATTCTTACCTCATCACGGATTCAGAATCGAACGAGCCAAACGCGGCTATCTTCAGTAAGGGTGACCTCACGATCGAAGGCAACGGCTCACTGACGGTCGATGCACGTTATGACAACGGTATCGTCAGTAAGGATAAGCTCAACATCATGGGCGGCCACATCACTGTGAATTCCGTATCCGACGGCATTAGGGGCAGGGACAGAATCGTTATCAAGGACGGGAATATCACAGTGAACGCAAAGGCTGATGGAATGCAATCCAATAATGATGAGGATTCAGCAAAGGGATTCGTCGCCATCCAGGGCGGTACCATCAACATCAGCGCGGGTGAGGACGGTATCCAAGCAGAAACAAGGGTCCTGATCAGTGGCGGGAAAACGACGATAACCGCAGGCGGCGGCAGTGCCAACAGCCGCCGTGCAAGCACTCCGAGCATTTGGGATGTGAAGAGTAACTCCAATAGCACTGGCACTTCTGTCAGCGCCAAAGGAATCAAGGCGTCCGTTGCTGTCACTATTCAAGACGGTACAGTAGCCATAGACTCTTCTGATGATGCCATCCATTCCAATGACCGCTTAGCGATTAACGGCGGAAACGTCGTCCTGGCCTCAGGAGACGACGGCATACATTCCGATTCCAACCTGGAAATTAACGGGGGAGATCTCAGCCTTACGAAAAGCTATGAGGGCATTGAAAGCGCAGTCATCACCATTAACGCGGGGAATATTCACCTTGCATCGAGCGATGACGGCATAAACATCGTCGGCAGTAATGATGGTTCCTCAATCAATAACCACCTGACTATCAACGGTGGATACATAGCAATTGATGCCGCAGGTGACGGTCTCGACATAGACGGGGCGGTCACTATGACGGGAGGTACCGTAGTCGTAAACGGTCCTCTAACGAGCGAGAACGGTGCTCTGGACTATGACCGTGAATTCAAGATCACCGGCGGGACTCTTGTTGCCGTAGGCAGCTCCGGTATGGCACAGGCTCCCGACGCTACGTCAACCCAGTATTCAGTCATGAAGAATTTCTCGTCAGTGCAGCCGGCCGGCACAATAGTTCACATTGAAACCAAGGAGGGCCAAGAAATCCTCACATTCGCACCGACAAAGGCCTATCAGTCAGTAGTATTGAGCTCACCCAAACTGAAAAACGGCACAACGTATAGTGTCTTCTCTGGAGGCAGCTCAACCGGTACAGCTACTGACGGCCTCTACTCGGGGGGAAAATATACTGGCGGTACACAGACAGCGCGCTTTACGATTTCGAATATGATGACTATATTGTGACTACTGGACGCCCATCCGATGTGGACACCTCCCGAATGCTGGTCTGTGGCTTGCCAGCCCCCCAGACCGCTCACGGCTCGAGCGAGAACGGCGGATAGTGGTCCGTGGTCAGAAGGACGGCGTAGGCCGAGACGCGCACCGACCAGCGGAGCACGCCAACCACGAAGTCGAAGAGCGAGCGCGGATAGCGCCCGGTGATGAGAATGGCAAACCACGCGATCACGACGCAGACCAGGACGGCAATGCCGAGAAAGAAGAGCACGATGTAATGGGGAATGGCCAGGAGCCATTTCACCAGGGGCAGCCAGCGGTTGAGATCTTCTTTGGCATCGGGATAGGGAATCTCCACGTGGACGGCCTGCTCCTCGTCGGTCGAAGGGTACTCATCCCGCAACAGTAGCAGGTAGGCCGCGACACGCGTAGAGAACCTGGTGAAGGCCAGGTTCCAGTCGAACCACCACTGGGGGTACTTCTGACGGAAGACAAGCATAAGCATGGTCGGTAGGAACACAATGGCGCCAGCCGAAAGCCGGAGGCTCCAGTCCCCGTCGCCCGTCTGGAATCCTCCTCTGGGAAGCAGCGCCAGAATGACGAGAATCGGGATGGCCACGATCAGCCGGAGAAGAGTCATCAGTTTGTCTAAATCGCGCTCAGGATAGTCGACGGATAGGTTGGCCGGGTAGCGAATGTTCTGTTCTTCCATGATCACCAGTCACCACTGCATCAACCGGGCCATGGAAGCTAGTGGATGGATGGACCGATCTCATCTCTTCTTCCGCTCCGGCGGGTTCTTGGCCTGCTCTAGCACCCGCCCGAACTCGTCCTCGAAGGCTTTGGCGAAGGTCGGGTCGTCCACAATTAGCAGGTTCTCGTCGTTGCCACGATCGGCGTTCTCGCTGAAGTTGAAGGAGCCGAGGATAGTGAGCCTGCCATCCACTACGAAGACCTTGTGGTGCATGGCGTAGGGGTTGCCGTCCTGGTAGACATCCAGGCCTTCCTGCTTCATCCGCGTGTACTCGGAGTAGGAAGTGTTCGAGCCGGTGGTCTCGAAGACGCCGGTGACTTTCACCCCGGCTCGTGCCTTATCGCGCACGGTCTGGCCGATGCCGTCGTGGGTGAAGGAGAAGGCCATGAAGTGAATGCTGGTGGAGGACTGCTGGAGGGTCGCGATGATGCGGTTTGCTACATCGTCCTCGGGCGCGAAGTAGTTCTCCACCTTGACCCCCTCGATGCGCAGGGATGGGAACGGCACGCCCTTGTCCTTCTTTGGCCCGAACTGACGCTTGACGAACATCTTGTCGAACTCGTCCGTATAGTTGCGGGCCAGCTCAGGGCTGCGCAGAATGACCAGGTTGTTATTCAGCCGGTAGGTATCGCCGTCCGTGTAGTTCCAGGAGCCGGTCTCTACCCACTCGCCATCCACGACGGTGAACTTGTTGTGCATGATCTCCTGCCGCTGGTCGTCCACGATGGGAATGTTAGCCTTCCTGAGCGTGTCGAAGGCGGCCTGGATCTGCTTGTTCTTGGCATCGTTGAGCGTATCGGAGTCGGTCACCATGCGCACGATCACTCCGCGCTGCTTGGCGCGGGCCATGGCGTCGGCCACGTTGGCGAGATCAAAGTCGTAGTCGGCTACGTCCATCGTCTTGGTAGCCTGATCCATCAACTGAACCAGCCGAGCGTCTAGTCCGCCCCGGTGGATGGCGGGATCGTCGGGATAGCGCGGAGTGGTGAAGCGTAGCTCGTACCAGATGGCGGCCGAGGTGGCCGCGGCCGTCGCTCCCGCAACGGCCGACGGGCTCTGCCGCTCCTGCTCTTGCGACACCCGGGCGCAGGCGCCCAACAGGAGAGCGATCGCTAGCATGGCCACGAGCACCAGGACGGTCGTGCGATTATTCAAGGATCAACGCCTCCTCCCGCGCAAGGCGGGGCCGCGAATCAGTCGGATCAGTCCGATCGGACCGATCGGTCCGATGGGCCGGATAGCGCCTCCACGATCTGCCGTGCGTTCATCTCATTGTCGTCGGACAAAGTCAGCTCGGCCAGCCGCGCGCGAACGGCGCCCACGTCGGCCGCGTCCACCGCCGGCGAGCTGACAGCATCGGCGATGGGGGACGCGTCTCGATCGGCCAGGGCCTCGCCGACGGCGCGCAGGATCTGGCGCACTCCGTCAATACAGGCATCCAGATAGGCCCGCGGATCCTCCTGGTCAGCCGCCTGGGTGGCACAGTGTGCGATCCTGGCCACGGCCCAGTCGAGCAGCGGCTGGTACTCCCAATCGGTCAGGTCGCCGCGCAGAGCCTCGTCCTCGATCAGGGTCTCTGTGGCCGTCTGGGCCATTAGCTCGACGTCCATTTGGCCAGTTTCGCCCCTATCCCAGCGAGATGCCCAGGCTGCGGGCTGTGCGGACCAACTGGCCGTCCGGTGGGACCAGCTTGATCTCGCCGACGGCTTCCGCCAGGGTGACGTGCTCGATCTTGGTGCCGTGGAGCGCCATCATGCGGCCCAGGGCGCCCGAGGCGGCCGCGTGGACGGCGGCCTCTCCGAAGCGGCTGCCGATGATCCGATCGAACGGCGTCGGCGACCCGCCCCGCTGAACGTGCCCCAGCACGGTGACGCGAGTCTCCAGACCGCACGACTGCGTGATCTGCTCCGCGATCTGCGCGGCCATCCCGCCCAGGCGCGCCTGGTGGATCACGTCGCCCCGCGAGATGTAGACGGGCTCTCCGCCGATGGGACTGGCGCCCTCGGCTACGACGATGATGCTGAACTTCAGCCCATGGGCGCACCTGTGCTCGATCTTGGCGCAGATCTTCCGTATGTCGAACGAAATCTCGGGGATCACCACCACGTCGGCGCCGCCGCTGATGCCCGCGTGCAGGGCAATCCAGCCGGCCGTGCGTCCCATCACTTCCACCACCATGACGCGGTGATGGCTCTCGGCGGTGGTATGGAGCTTATCGACAGCTTCACTGGCCGCGACCAGGGCCGTATCGAAACCGAAGGTGACGTCGGTGGCGGCGATATCGTTGTCGATGGTTTTGGGCACGCCCACAATGGGCGCCCCGAGCTGGTACAGCTCATAGGCAGAGCGCAGGGTGCCATCCCCGCCGACCACGATCAAGGCGGCTAGGTCGAGCTCCTCGATCCGCCCCAGGGCCTCTTGCGAGGCGTCGTAGATGACGGTCTGGCCGTCGCGCTCGATCTTGCGGGCGAAGGGGTTGCCACGATTGGCCGTGCCCAGGATGGTGCCCCCTCTGGGCAGGATGCCGCGCACATCCAGCGCCGTGAGCCGCCTGACCTTGCTGGCGTCGAAGAGACCGTCGTAGCCATCCTCTATGCCAAGCACCTCCCAGCCATACTCGTTCTCGGCCGTCTTCACCACGGCCCGGATCACCGCGTTCAGGCCGGGGCAGTCACCGCCGCCGGTCAGGATGCCGATCTTGGTCATTTGCTCTTCTCCAGGTCACTCTTGCCTGTGTCTATACTACACCAGGGACCTGCGCAGGCCAATCCCGACGGACACCCGTGGGCCGTACTTTTCTCTGGGATCGGTCCCTCCCCGAAACTCCTACCTCAAACCCCTTGAAGGGTCCTCGGGTTTCTGCTATAGTGCCGATTGCGCATTCCACGTTAGAACCGCCTGGTCGATGGCCGGCGGTTCGTGTTTTGTTCTGTTGGACTGAACATAAGGCGCGCGACGCACGGCGTTCCACGTCCCGGCCACGCTCCACCGCGATGCCCGGTCTGCGTCGAGCAAGGAGGGATGGGTCGAAGCTATCGGCCGATTTCCGCATTGCTCATTTCTCGAAACACTCCGCGCGTGGAGGCAATGCCCATGGAAGCACAGAAAACACGACAGATCTGGCAGGCCGTTCTCGGCGAGCTACAGCTACAAGTGACCCGCGCCAACTACGATACCTGGCTCAAAGAGACGTTCGTCGTGGGCACCGAGGAAGGCACTGTAGTCGTTGGCGCTCCCTCCACCTTCGCCGTCGAATGGCTGGAGAACCGCCTGCACTCGCTGGTCAAGAAGACGCTCAGCACAGTGGCCGGCGAAGAGATGGAAGTGCGCTTCGTGGTCACGCAGGATAACGCCGATGCCCCCAGGTCGCCGCGCCAGAAGCAGCGGCGCGCCGCCACCCGCGCCAAGGAGACGGTAGAGGAGCCCGCTCCGCCCGAGCTGACGCCCAGCCGCTCTACCGGCGGCGTGATCGGCAAGCCACGCCTGAACAGCCGCTACACCTTCTCCACCTTCGTCGTAGGCAGCAACAACCAGTTGGCCTACGCCGCGGCCGAGGCGGCCGCCAGGAGCCCCGGACAGGCCTACAATCCGCTTTTCATTTATGGAGGCGTCGGGCTGGGCAAAACCCATCTGCTGCACGCCATCGGTCACGTGGCGCTGCAGCAGGGCGCTCTGGTCGCGTACGTCAGCTCGGAGCAGTTCACCAACGACTTCATCAACGCCGTCATCCGCGAGCGCCGCGGCGATGAGTTCCGCAGCCGCTATCGCAGTGTCGATCTGCTGCTGGTCGACGACGTGCAGTTCATCGCGGGCAAGGAGGGCACGCAAGAGGAGTTCTTCCACACCTTTAACGACCTGCACGGCACCAACCGCCAGATCGTCATCAGCAGCGACCGTCCTCCACGCTCCATGCCTTTGCTGGAGGATCGGCTGCGCTCGCGCTTCGAGTGGGGGCTCATGGCCGATATCCAGCCGCCTGATTTCGAGACCCGTGTAGCCATCCTTCGCTGCAAAGCCGAGAGCCAGGAAACTGAGGTTCCGTCGGACGTCATTGACTTCATCGCGCACAAGATCCAGAGCAACGTGCGCGAGCTGGAAGGCTCGCTGAACCGTGTCATCGCGCAGTCGCGCCTGATGAAGATGCCCCCAACGCGGGAATTCGCCGCCAACGTGCTGGACGAGGTGATGTTCAGCACCGGCCGCCGGCGCATCCTCAACCCCCAGATCATTCTCCAGGCCGTGGCCCGCTACTACAGCGTGCGCCTGGAGGACCTCCGCGGCAGCCGTCGCCACCACGAGGTGGCTCTGCCCCGCCAGGTGGCCATGTACTTGATCCGCGAGGAGACCAACACCTCGCTGGGCGAGATCGGCCAGGTCCTGGGCGGTCGGGATCACACCACCATCCTGCACGGCTGCGAGAAGATCGGCAAAGAGATCAACGCCAACCGCGAGTTGCGTCGGGACATTATGGAGATCAAGACGGCTTTGCAGGAGAAGGGCGACTAGGTAACATCGCCCTGTTTCCACGCGTCTTCTCCTCCTTTTGGCCCGCGGCCCTGTTCCTCCGCAGTACGCATTTGTGTACAGTTCCCGGACTATCCGCCGTCCGACAAGGGTACTTTGGGGATAGCCCATGTGGACGGCTCTGTGGATAACCTCACCATAATGGTGGATAACCAGTCAATTCTGTGGATAGTTTCGCTTTTCGGTCTGCTTTCACCTCGACTCCTGACCAAGGTTTCGGACTCTGCCATAGGCCTATCCACGGCACGGCGCGAAGTTATCCCAGGCCAACGTGGCGCGCCCGCCGCGGAGCCGCGCCACGCTTTACAGGTTCTCTGCGCTTATCCACACCCCTACTAACTGCGACTACTATTCTATTATCTAAGAACATTCCTTCCTCTCCCTACTCGTTACCAATACAGTAACGGGTAGTACGGTGGAGGAAGCTTCGACACCCGCGGAACCCTTTTGCTATAATATCAGCACATGACCGGCCTCCCGCAGGCTGGGAATCTTCCGTACGTGTGCAGACCCCGGCGAGACGAAGCTCGACCCTGGTACAGACGATGCACGCGGACACCGCGGTTGAATCGTGACAGGAGTGTGATTAGCTTTGTTCTACGATCGGGTACGTATCCATGTTAAGGCAGGCGACGGCGGCCACGGCGCGATCAGTTTCCGACGCGAGAAGTACGTTCCGCGCGGGGGACCGGACGGCGGCGATGGTGGCCGAGGGGGCAGCGTTTTCATCACGGCCGATAGCGGGCTGAATACGCTGCAGGAGTTCCGCAATCGCCGACGGCTGCGGGCCGGCAGCGGCGAGGGCGGCTCGGGCAACAATCGCCATGGCAAGAAGGGCGAGGATCTCCATCTCAAGGTCCCCGTTGGCACTATGGTCTGGGCCGTGGAGGAGGGACAGGAGGATCCAGTCGCCGGCGGCGTGCTGATCGCCGATCTCCTCCATCCCGGCGACACGGCGCTGGTGGCCAAAGGCGGGCGTGGCGGCCTCGGGAACTCGCATTTCGCCACGTCCACGCAGCAGACGCCACGTGTGGCGCAGAAGGGAGAGCCCGGCGCGGAGCGCTGGCTGTTCCTCGATCTGCGGCTGATCGCGGACGTAGGGCTCATCGGGGTCCCCAACGCGGGCAAGTCTAGCCTCCTGGCCAGAATCTCTGCTGCACAGCCGAAGATCGCCGGGTACCCGTTCACTACCCTGGAGCCCAACCTGGGCGTGGTGGACGTTGGCTATCGCAGCTTCGTGGCCGCGGATATCCCCGGGTTGATCGAAGGTGCGCACCGCGGCCTCGGGCTGGGCCATGAGTTCCTCCGGCATATTCAGCGCACGCGCGTGCTGGTACACCTGGTCGACGGCAGCTCACCCGATCCCGTGGGCGATTACCACGCCATCAATCGGGAGCTCACGCTGTTCGAGCCGGCCCTGGCCAGCAAGCCACAGCAGGTGGCTATCAACAAGATCGACCTGCCCTTCGTGCGCGAGCGGCTGGCCGACCTGCAGCGAGCGTTTGCGCTTGAGGGTGTCACTGTCCACGCCATCTCGGCCGCCACCGGCGAGGGAGTGGCACAACTGCTGGCCGCCGTGGTACACACTCTGGACGAAGCGCCCGTCGAGGCTCCCGTGGCTCCAGTGGCCGAGGTCGAGGTCCTGCGGCCGCACGCCATCAACAGGTTCACCGTGGAGAAAGAGGACGGCGCTTTCGTCGTGCGGGGGGCGCTGGTTGAGCGCGCCGCCGTGATGACGGACGTGACCAATCGTGACGCACTGCGCCTGCTGGAGATGCAGCTGAGAAAGATGGGCGTTCTGGACGCGCTGGAGAAGGCCGGGGTCGCGGAAGGAAGTCCGGTGCGCATCGGCAAGGTGGAGCTGGTCTGGTCGGCCGAGCGGCACGGTATTCTGCCAGCCGGATGGAAGCCTCCGGCGCCGCGGCGCCGCCTCACCAGGGCAGAGCGAACGGCAGCCAGAAAGGATAGCGCCGAGTAGCATGAAGATCGGCGTGCTGGGGGGCACCTTCGACCCCATCCACGTGGGGCATCTCGTCATCGCCGAGGAGGTCCGCGTTCGGCTGGGCCTCTCGCGTGTCCTCTTCGTCCCCGCCCGGATCTCTCCCCTCAAGCTGGCGCGACCCCTTACGGCCGCAGAGGATCGCCTCAGGATGCTGGAACTGGCGGTCGCCTCCAACCCGTATTTCCAGGTCTCGCGCCTCGACGTCGATCGGCCGGGCCCGTCCTATAGCGTCGACACCCTGCGTGAACTGCGCAGCCAGATCGGCACTGAGACGCAGGTCTTCTTCATCGTGGGGGCGGACGCCCTAGTCGATCTGCCCAACTGGCGCCAGCCCAGGAGCATCATCGAGCTCTGTCAGGTGGTGGGCGTCTCGCGGCCCGGATTCGAGGGCTTCGATCCGGCCACCCTGGATCCGTTGATTCCCGGAGCTTCACGCAAGATTCTGCTGCTGGATGTGCCGGAGATCGGCATCAGCGCCTCGGCCATCCGGGCCCGCATCTCGCTCGGCCTCTCCATCCGCTATCTGGTACCGGAGGCCGTGGAGCGCTACATCTACGAGCACGCCCTCTACGACACGCGGACGGCCGCCGAAGGCTGATGGTATACTGAAAGCATATGAGCATGGATATCATCAGCGGCGTCACGATTGTCTCGGCATCTTTTCTCTTTGCGGCCAGCCTGGTCGCGCTGTTCCTTGGTCGGAGCGGTTCCTCGCGGGTCGGACACGGCCGCGCCATGGGCGTGCTTGGCACCATGGTTGTAGTCTACTTCGTCGCGATCACCCATCTGCTGCTGATCGCCCAGCAGGTAAGCCTGGCCCTCGGGAACTTCGTCGTCGGCGTAGTTCTGGTCGTCGTCCTCTACCTGGAGCCGGGCGTGTCTCAGGCCGGCGACTCCGGGGACAGCGACCACGAGAACTGGCGGCGGTAAACGACGAGGGGGCGAAAAGGGGCAAAGGGAAAAAGGTGAAGAGGGGGGGCGCGGGGTTCGCCTTTTCACCCTTTCCCCTTTTCGCCCCCGTTCGCGGCGCCCGCATCTGATTGTCGAGCACTATAATTCTTGGTAAACACCGTGGAGGGAGCAAGGAACATGGGCACGCGCTTCAATGCGGACGAGGTCTTCGAGATGGCCCTGCAGATCGAGCGCAACGGGGCGGCTTTCTACCGGCGCGCGGCAGAGATCGTCACGGATCGCAAGAGCCGTGACCTGTTATTGGCCCTGGCCCGGAAAGAGGACGAGCACGAGGCCACCTTCGTGGCCATGCGCGCTAAGCTCTCGGGCCCGGAGACCGAGCCGCCGGTGTATGACCCGGAGGGCGAGGCGGCGCTCTACCTGCAAGCGCTGGCCAACCGCGAGGTCTTCGACGTAGGGACGGACCCGGCCACCTCGCTCACGGGTCGCGAGACGCTCCAGGAGATCCTGTGCGCTGCCATAGGGCGCGAGAAAGACTCCATCGTCTTCTACACCGGCCTGAAGGAGTTAGTCCCCGAGAGACTCGGCCAGGGCCGCATGGACGCCATCATCAAAGAGGAGATGAGCCACATCCGGATCCTGAGCCAGGAGATGGCGAGGGCCAAAGGATAGAGCATTTCGAGAGCATAAGTGCTGGCCAAAGCAAAAACGACCCGCTCCTGGGTCGTTTTCTTCGTCAAGATCAAAGATGATTGGTCGGGGCGAGAGGATTTGAACCTCCGACCACCTGCACCCCATACAGGTGCGCTACCAGGCTGCGCTACGCCCCGAATACGAGAATTGTAGCAGAGAAAGACTGGTTGCGCAACACTTTGTACGGAGCGGCATCAACCGCCGGGCGCCACCACCGCCGGCGCGTGCTTGCGCACCAGGTCGCGGGCCATGGTGGTGCTGCTACGGACGAGCTGGGGCTCCAGCAGGTCCCACTTGGGGCGCTCGTGGTAGTCCAGGTGGTAGATCACGTTGTCGTTCTGCACCACGCAGCGGCGCCCGAGCAAGGGGAAGAGACGGCTCAGGAACGCGATCTCCCAGACTTTCTCCCGTGATCTCTTCTTGTCCAGCACGTCCACCGTGGTCTCGTAGTATTCCAGAAGGACGTTGCGGACCAACTCGTCCTGGAAGAAGATGGTGCCGGGGCTGAACTGGTGTTCCTCTGAGGCGAGGCTGCGCGCGCCCGTGTTGCGACAGAACGGCGCGTAGTAACCGTACTCGCCGGCGTCCTGCACGAAGCTGGCGATCTTGGCCAGCGTGTCGGAGGGCATGACGACGTCGTCGTCCATGAAGCAGATGTTGCGTCCCGTGAGGGCTTCCAGAAGCTTCAGGCGCCCAGTGCTGAAGGCTCGGTCCTTCTCTCGCAGGTACTCGTACCCACACGCGATATGCCGATCGAAGGCCAGCTTCAAGGCGAACATGACGTCGTCGCGCTTGATGACGGGCGTCTCGGAGGTGTCAACGATGTGGATGCGAATATTCTGGAGCTCCTGGAGCAGGAGGCTGACCAGAACCATGCTCAGAGTCGGTTTGCCTTTGGTGAGAATGCCGATCTCCAGGATCGGCTGATCGGAGCGAGTCGATGCGCCGTTGCTGATCATCTCAATACTACCTGCCTCTCACACAGCTTGCGCCAGCGACGTGTCATGAACACCAAGCGTCCGTATCCTCGCTGCACGGTCGGTGTTATTGTACAGTCTTCTACCGCGTTGGGCAACCCGACCTGATAGCCGAGCATGCGTTTTCCGACAGACGGGGCGATCGATTGCAGCGATTCAATGCACTGTTCCGGCGGTCCTTCCGCGGAAGGACGGCGCAGTTGGACCGCCGCCGCAGTCCGCCGCGGTCGCCTCAGGCGACCGCGGCGGTCTTCTCCGACAGCATGCCGCAGTTGAGCAACGACGCATTTTGTGCCTCGTGAGGAGGTCCGCGGATGCGAGGCGTGCGCGGCTAGACAACATACCAACGGCGGGCGTACGTGGTGGCGCCATGCAAACAGTGGTGAGCAAGGCTAGGGAGGAGGACGGAGATCTACTCCTTCAACCTGGGCAGTCGCTCGGCTTTGTCGACCAGCATGACGGGAACGCCGTTGACCACCGGATAGCCCAGCGCACACGGCCTGCAATCGAGCCTTTCGGCTGATTCGTCGTACGATAGCTCTCCCAGACAGGTCGGACAAACCAGGACCGCGATCATCTCCGCGCTAACCATGTTGGTGATCCCTCCTTCGCATCGATCGGGGGCCGAAGAGCCGGAGCGCGACGCCTCGCTATTCCTCCAGCGGAGTGCGGCCGCTGTCGACGAGGGCCTTGACGTCCTTCTTGTAGAAGACCCATTTGCGTCCGATCTTGTAGCCCACGAGTTGCCTGCTCTTCATCAGACGGTAGATCGTCGATCGGCTGGCCCGCAAATAGTCCATGGCCTCGGGAAGATCCAGCAGAATATCCTCATCTTTGATCCTGGTCAGCGTTTGCTCTTTCACCACTGAAGATCGACTCCCAACTGGTGATCAGGAACCCGGTGCGAAAACAGGCCGGAAGCGCATATGGCTTGTTCGTAGGCTAGTTTCACAGGCGAATCGTAGCATGGTGCCCGCGGCGCCGTCAATAGGTATCTCGTTATGGCACAATAGTCCCTGCTGCACAACGCAGCGATGTATCGGTGGAATGCCATAACTTGTTTGGCGGGCTAGTTCTGGACGAGCGCGGAGGCGGGCATTGCTCCCTGTTCTGCGTTTAGTATACAATCTAGACAGACTAGACGGAGGTGTGCGATGCCCTGGCAGTTGCAGGAGGCCAAGCAGAAGTTTAGCCAGCTCGTCCAACGCGCTCTCACCGAGGGACCGCAGGCCGTCACGCGCCACGGCGAAACGGTGGTCGTCGTGGTGTCAGCCGACGACTATCGGCGCTTGACCGGCGGCAAGCTGGACTTCACGGATTTCTTGCTGTCCGCGCCAGACCTGAGCGCCCTGGACCTGGAGCGGGCTGGCGACTACCCGCGGGACGTCGACCTATGAGCTTCTTGCTGGATACGAACGTGATATCCGAGGCGCGCAAGCCGAACGGAAACCCGAACGTTCGTGCGTGGCTTGCCAGTGTGAAGGGGGTTGATCTGTACCTGAGCGTTCTGGTGGTCGGCGAGATCCGGCATGGAATCGAACGGCTGCGCCGCCGCGACCCGGCTCAAGCCACTATCTACGAAACCTGGCTAGCCAAGCTGCGGCAGGACTACGCGGACCGGATCGTTCCGATCACCAGAGAGATCGCGGAGGAGTGGGGCCGCATGAACGTCCCTGATCGGGTCCCCGTGATCGATGGCCTGATGGCGGCCACGGCCAGGGTGCAAGGGCTGACCTTTGTGACCCGCAATACGGGCGACCTGCTGCGGACCGGCGTCCGCCTTTTGAATCCATTCGCGGGCTAGATTGGTGGTGCTGGAAAGGAAGAATGTAGATGGCTCGGATCGATACGGCGAACCTGGTCTCGATTAGCGAGGCCAGCAAGCGTGGCATCTTGAAGCTTGCTAACGACGCAGCAGGCGGGCATGAACAGATCCTCATGCGCAACAACAAGCCGGTTGCGGCGGTCGTCGGAATGGACCGCTTGAACGAGCTCGACGAGCTTCAAAGGCTGGAAGAAGACATGCTGGATATCGTTCTAGCCACAGCACGCATGGTCGATGACAACGGCAAGCGCTACAGCCTGGATGACGTGCTCAAACACTTCGGCTACACCAGGGAAGAGCTGCGTGGAGTGGCCGAGTAGATGCCGGTTCGGGTCGAGTTGGTTGAGCCAGCCTTCGAGGACCTGGTCAGGTACAGTAAGACCTGAAAGAGTATCAACCTCGGTGCGTCCGCCGCAGCACCACGAAGGCTCCAGCGCCCAACCCCAGCAATACAACGACGTCGATCGCAATGAACAGCGGCAAGGGGATGGGGAAGGAGTCGGACCCGTTGGATCCCGCGGCCTCACCTGGCCCCGGCGGAGCCGGAGAAGAAGTAGGACTGGAGGGGGTGCCGATCGTCACGCGGGCCACCAGCTCCTGCGCGGCGGCATCGGGTCCCGGCAGCAGGACGGTGACCAGATATTCGCCCGGCGGTACCGCCGAGACGTCCGCCACGAGCTCTCCCGACTGCGCCTGAGACGGCACGGGCAGATCGTCCAGAAACACTTGATACCGGGCGCCGGTCTGTGGGGAAAGCCCCAGCTCCAGTTGACCGGCGGTGACCCTCTCCGGCGCCCGCAGTTGCACGCGCGGCGGATCCTGGGGCGCGTAGCGCTGGAAAGAGAAGTAGCGCGTGTAGAGCGGGTTGAGGCTCGTCTCCGTCTGTCCCTGCATGAAGTCGAGCAGCGAGGTGGTCGTGGCCACCTTGAACTTGGCGATCGCGGCATAGCGCCCCAGCGCGCTGGTGAAGTTGTCCAGGCCCATACTCTGGGCCATCTCCTCGATGAAGACGGCGGCTCGCCGGTAGACGATCAGGTCGTAGTAGCCTTCGTCGGCGTAATCGTAGACGCCGGTGTTGAGCGGCCGGACTCCGAGCTTCTGCAGCGACGAGTCCAGGTTGGCGGTGACGCGCTCGCGCCAGAGCCGCTCGAAGAGATCGGGATTGTTGGCCCGGTAGTAGGCCAGCGAGAGCCAGGTGGCCATACCCTCGTCGAGCCAGGACTCGTAGAGCTGGTCGTTGCCCACCGCTCCGTAGAACCACATGTGGGCCACCTCATGGTTCACCAGGTAGACTAGCTCGCTGTCCACACCCCCAGCCAGCCGGCTGGCGCGCTGATCCAAGAATATTATGCCCGGGTACTCCTGTCCAATGATGAAGTTGGTGGGGCCGTAGATCTCCGCCAGTGTAAGGCTCGGATAGGGATACGGCATGACGGCTCGATCCATCCAGGAGAGCATGTTGGCGGCCGCATCCAGGTACTGCTTCCCCGCGCTCTCGTGGCCTGGCAGGTAGAAGCTGGAGAGCGCTACGCCGTCCACCGTGCGCGACTGCGTCTCGTAGCGGTCGGAGATGGCCAGGGCGAAGTCCCGCACGTTCTCGGCCTGGATGTGCCAGCGGTTCTCCTCTTTGCTCACCAGCCTCCCTGGGAACGCCACCGAGACGGGCTTGCTGGACGTGAGCGTCAGGTCGAAGGTAGCCACGTTGGTGAAGAAGGGGTCCCCGATATTCACGTGCTGATGCTTAGACCAGCCCAGGGGCTGTCCGTTGTCCGTCAGCCGTGTCGTCCGGTAGACCGAGAGAATCGGGAACCAGTTTCCCAGCGCCAGGACGCCGTTCATGACCCCGAAGCGATCTCCCTGCCTGGGCACGTTGACGGTGAAGTCCAGCGTGACGGTGTTCTGTCCGCCTGGCGCCAGGGGCTGGGGCAGCGGCACCTCCAGCACCGAGCCGTCCAGACGCGCCTCCACCGGACGCTCGTCCACTGTGGCCCCGCCCAATTCGAAACTTCCCGGGAAGGCGGCCGGGGTCACCTCGAAGACGACGTTGGGCAGCGTATCGCCGGTGAGATTGTGGTAACGCACCTGCTCGCGGACCGTCAGCACGGCCGCGTCGTAGTCCAGTTGGACGGCCAGCACGTACAAGTCCTGAGTGGCGGACCCTTCGGCGTGGGCCGAAACGGGAACGATGACGACGAGGAGGAGGCAGAAGACAAGGACCAGGCTGATCTTGCGCATGCGGGTGGTGGTCGGTTCCTTCCCAGATGATGGAGAGGATTATACCATATCGCCTGGCGCGGGTCGGCGAGGACCACGGCGTGATATCGACGCGTTGCGTGTGCAGCCAAATCTAGACCACATTGCGCGGCACACACCTGCGATACTCGTCTCCAAGTTGTCGAACAGCGGCATAGTCTGCCTTCGTGAAAGCTTTGCCGGCTGGCTTGGAGAGACCAGTGATCAGCACTATCGACGGTCGGTCGAGTCCTGGCGCTTGGTGCTCGAGGAGACAGAAGAGACGGTACAGACGCCGATTCGGACCGCGTGTTCTCGCCTCGTAGTAGCCACTCATCTCACCGTGCATAGCCTCCCACATACCTCCGCCAGCGAACTGGGGCGGCGGTGCCTCTGCAACGGCATCAATAATGGCGATCAAGTCGGTAGCGACAGAGCTCGGGCATTGGTTGAGGAATTCCTCGGTGGGGCAGCTCTCGTTCGGGTCATCTTCACGGTGCCGCTGAAAGATCTTGACGTCCCACGGCTCTGGATGCACCTAGAGTGCGGCTCCCCGTCGTGTCGCACCGGGACGCTCGTCTGCGACCAGCGTGCTTCGCCGGTGCTGTTTCATTGGCCTCAGTTGAAGATCGATGCCGAGTACGTCGAGCATACCTAGCATCGTACGCAAGGTAGGATTGCCCGCTTTGGATGAGAAGATGCGACGAACGACAGAAGGGCTGGTTCCGATTCGACGTGCCAGCTCTGCCTTGGAAAGTCCTGCCCGCTCTCGCTCGGCATCGATCTGCATCAGAATGCGGCGAGTAATGACGACCGCGCGCTTCGTGTGCTCGTAGCGCTCCTTGAGCTCGGGAGTACTGACGACCTGGTCCCGGATCTGTCCCCATCGCCCGTTCGTTGGTTTTGTCATGAGCTAGCCCCCTTCGGCAACCCCCAGTCGAACCAGGAGAGTGTAACATATATGCTACGCCAAGTGTAGCATGGAGCGCCACTGATAGTCAAAAAGTGCGAGCGAGGCTCGCTGAGACGGTGAAGCTGAACTGCCCTTGGTCACCATCATCGACCGAACGCCGGCGTGCGGACGCGATGAAACGGCCTGGCATGCCAACCAGGCCACGACCCCACTTATGATATAATATGGCGCCAGCGCTACGGCCGCGAGCAATGCCACATGGAGGCGCTCCGGATCGACAGCGCGCTGGGAATGTGAGGCGCCGCGTCTCCAAACTGGATTGAGGATCGTATGCCCGACGAGAAACCCCTTCTGTTGCTCTTCGATGCCAACTCGCTGATTCACCGGGCTTTCCACGCGTTGCCGCCGCTGACCACCAAGGGCGGTGAGATCGTGAGCGCGGTGTATGGCTTCGCGAGCATGCTGCTCAAGGTGATGAACGAGGTGCGACCGACCTACATCGCGGCGGCCTTCGATACGCGCACGCCCACCTTCCGGCACGAGTCCTACGCCCTGTACAAGGCCCACCGTCCGGCCATGCCCAGCGAGCTGGCCGGGCAGTTCGCGCGCGTGCGGGCCCTGCTGGAGGCTTTCAACATACCCATCTTCGAGTTGCCCGGCTTCGAGGCGGACGATCTGCTGGGAGCATTGTCCAAGCAGGCCGCTGAGAGCGGAATCGAGACGCGCCTGGTGACGGGCGACGCCGACGCCATGCAGTTGGTGGGTCCGCAGGTCCAATTGCTCACGCCGGGCCGTAAGGGCTTTAGCGACACCGTCACCTACGACGAGGCGACCGTCCGCGAGAGATACGGCGTGGGCCCTGATCAGATCGCCGACCTCAAGGCCCTCAAGGGCGACTCCTCCGACAACATCCCGGGCGTGTCGGGTATCGGTGAGAAGACGGCCGCCAAGCTGATCCAGCAGTTTCACAGCCTGGAAGGCATCTACGAGCATCTGGACGAGGTGCAGCCGCCCAAGCTGCGCGCTCTGCTGGAGACCAACGAGGAGGTGGCTCGCCAGAGCAAGGTGCTGGCGACTATCGTGCGGGATCTGCCGGTGACGCTGGATCCGGAGCGCTGTCACGTCTCGGGCTATGACCGCCAGCGGGTGGTGGAACTCTTCCGCGAGCTGGAGTTCCGCAGCCTGCTGAACAAGCTGCCTGATGGCAAGGCGATATCCGCAGGCGACGCGCCGTGGCGAGAGCCGACTGCCCGGGAGGAACCCCAGCAGCTATCGTTCTTCGGTCCAGGCGAGGCTGCGCCCGAGCCGGAGAAGGACGGTGAAGTGGGGGGCGGACGCGAGCCAGGGCGCCACGAGATCGTGACCAGCGCCGAGGCCCTTGACGAATTGATCGGGCGCCTGTCCAGTACAAAAGATTTTGCGCTGGACACGGAGACCACCAGCACGGACGCCATGCGGGCCGACCTGGTGGGCATCTCGCTCTCTCTGCGCCCGGGCGAGGCCCATTATATTCCGGTCGGGCACGTGCGGCGCAGTCAGATGCTGCTGGGCGCTGAGCCCGAGGAGATCGCGCAGTTGCCGCGCGAGGTGGTACTGCGTTGTCTGGCGCCCGTGCTGGCGGATCCCTCAATCGGCAAGATCGGTCACAACCTCAAGTACGACATGATCGTCCTGGCCGAGCACGGCGCCCCTGTGTCCAATCCAGCCTTCGATAGCATGATCGCGGCTCATCTGCTGAACGAGAAGGGGCTGGGGCTCAAAGATCTGGCCTTCGGTCGTCTGGGTGTGGAGATGTCGCCCATCACCGATCTGATCGGCAAGGGCGCCAAGCAGATCAGCATGGCGGAAGTGCCAGTCGATAGGGCCGGCGCCTATGCTTGCCAGGACGCCGATTGCACCCTGCGCCTGGCGCGACTCTTCGAGAGAGAGCTGCGCGCGCGGGGGCTCTGGAAGCTCTTCAACGAGATCGAGATGCCGCTGGTGCCCGTGCTCGTCGAGATGGAGCGCGCGGGCATCGCGCTGAACACGGCCTCGCTGCGATCCGTCTCCCAGACCCTGCGGGAAGAGATGAGCCGCCTGGAGCGGGCCATCTACGAAGCGGTGGGCCACGAGTTCAACATCAACTCGACCCAGCAACTGGCCTACGTGCTCTTCGAAGAGCTGAAGCTGCCCTCGACCCGGCGGACTAAGTCGGGCCTGGGTTCCACCGAGGCTTCGGTGCTGGAGGAGCTGCGCGGGGTGCACGACGTGATCGGTCTGCTGCTTGACTGGCGCCAATTGTCCAAGCTCAAGTCCACCTACGTGGACGCCCTGCCGGCCATGCTCAACTCCCGCACGGGACGCTTGCACACCAGCTTCAATCAGACCGGGACCTCCACCGGACGCCTCTCCAGCAGCGAGCCGAACTTACAGAATATTCCGGTGCGCACGGATCTGGGGCGCCAGGTGCGGCAGGCCTTCGTGGCCGGTCGCGATGGCGTTGAGTGGCTGCTCCTATCGGCCGACTACTCGCAGATCGAGCTGCGCATCCTGGCCCACATTACGCAGGACCCCGGTCTGCTGGCCGCCTTCCGGGCCGGCGAGGACATTCATTCCGCCACCGCGGCCCGCATCTTCGGGACGACCATCGATCAGGTCACCGGGCAGCAGCGCCGCCTGGCCAAGACGATCAACTTCGGCGTTATCTACGGCATGAGCGAGTACGGGCTCTCCGAGCGGACCGAGCTATCGCGCCGCCAGGCCGCCGAGTTCATCCAGTCCTACTTCGCGCGCTACCCGGGCGTACGGGAGTACGTGGAGTCCACCAGACGACGCGCGCGAGAGCAGGGCTACGTGGAGACCCTCTTCGGCCGGCGTCGCTACATCCCCGAGATTAACGCCCCCAATATGCAGCTCCGCCAGGCCGCGGAGAGGATGGCCATTAACATGCCCATCCAGGGCACGGCGGCCGACATCATCAAGGTGGCCATGGTCGCCCTCGAGTCGGCCATCCACTCCCAGGGGCTCAGAAGCCGCATGCTGCTCCAGGTGCACGACGAGCTGGTGCTGGAGGTGCCCGCCGACGAGGCCGATCTGATGCTCGGCCTGGTGCGCGACAAGATGGAAAGCGCTTGCCAGATGGACGTGAAGCTGGAGGTGGAGGCCAAGACCGGCCGGAACTGGGGTGAGCTGGATTAGATTATGCCTGAGCTGCCCGAGGTTCAAACCATCGTCGACGATCTCCAGAAAGAGCTACCTGGCCGCCGCTTCCTGGGCGTAGAAGTCCGCTGGAGCCGCAGCATCGCGGCGCCGGGTCCCCACCAGTTCGAGCGATTGCTGATCGGGCGGAGCGTGGAGAGCCTGGGACGGCGGGGCAAATACATTTTGCTGCGTCTCAGCGGCGGCCATACCCTCATCGTCCATCTGCGCATGACCGGTGCGCTGCTGTTGGGGCCCTGCGCCGAGGACAGCTTCGCGCGGGTGATCTTCACTCTGGACGACGGCAGCTATCTCACCTTCCGCGATATCCGCAAGTTCGGGCGTCTCTGGCTGGTGTCAGATGAGAGTGCGGTGCTCGGCACACTCGGTCAGGAGCCGCTCTCCGCCGATCTCAGCGCGGCGGATTTCGCGCGCATGCTGCGGGAGCGGCGTGGCGCCCTCAAACCCCTGCTCCTGGATCAGCGCTTCCTGGCCGGCATCGGCAACATCTACGTGGACGAGTCCCTCTTCGAGGCCGGTCTGCATCCTATGCGCCTGGCGACCAGCCTCAACGCGGACGAAGCCGAGCGCCTCTACCACGCCGTGCGCGCTGTGCTTCAGCGCGCCATCCAGAACCGCGGAACCTCTTTCCGAGACTATGTAGACGGCTTCGGCCGCGCAGGCGGGAACGTGCCGGCCCTACGGGCCTACGGTCGCGCCGGCCAGCCCTGCCTGCGCTGTGGAACCCGCATCGAGCGCACCGTGGTGGCCCAGCGCGGAACCTTCTACTGCCCGAGGTGTCAGCGCCCGGGCGCGTAGGGGCGCGATTAATCGCGCCCCTACGGAGGGACGCTTCAACACCTATGCAAGCTGCTCTAATGACCCTTTCGCACCACGTATCGGCAGGTCCCATCCGTCTGTGGCTCCGGCGCGCCGGACAGACCCAGTTGGGTGGTCCAGAGCTGGCATGCTCTGCGGCAGTAGCGGCAGACGTGGCCTTTGCTCAGCCCAAGAGAATGGGCCAGACCCCATTGGTCGCGTCCCCAGCCGCCGAGGCAGGTTCCCTTGAGGAAGACGATCTCAGCGCTCTCCCCCGGTCCCTCGTGGAGCTCGAAGCGCACCGCGGGGTAGAGCGTCTCGAAGGCCTCGCCCTCTTTGCGGACGTACTCCCCGACGCTGGGTCTCTCCTGCCCCATCCACTCCTGGGCGCCGTGGTCCCACAGATGCTGGGCCCAATCTTCGGGCGCGAGGCCATTCTCGCGCGCGAAAGCGATGCCTTCCAGCTCGAAGCGCAGCCGACTGTACGCCGTCCGGCGCCAGCGTCGGATCGTATTGTCGGAAAGTGGGCTTCTTTCTCTTATATCGCTCATGATCAGACTGTAGCCCGAGCGCGGCGCGCTGTCAAGGGGAATGGTGCGCTCGGCTCGCGCTGGTGCTCTTTCAAATAGCTGCGACTCAGGCATCTCTGCTGCCCACCGCCCTCCCAAAAGAGGTTAATGGTGTCTAGCTTTTGCGGTCGCCTGAAGCGACCGCAAAAGCTAGACACCCTCTTTTTCAATCGGGGTGGGGTTGGGCTCCTGCAGGACGGGAGTCCTGTGCTCTATGCTAGAGGCAGGCTGACGGTGAAGGTGCTGCCTTTCCCGGGCTCGCTTGCCACCATGATCCGTCCGCCGTGGGCTTCGACGATCAGGCGACTGATGTAGAGGCCGAGCCCGAGCCCCTCGATCTTCTTGTCGGCCTGTCCGCGGTAGTATTTGTCGAAGACGTGAGGCAGATCATCCGCCGGGATGCCGACGCCCTGGTCGGCCACCGAGACGAGGGCCTCGGTCTCGGTCCGTCCCAGCTCCATCACCATCGGGCTGCCCGGCGGCGAGTACTTGAGGGCGTTGGTCAGCAGATTGGCCACCACGCGCCGGATGCGGTCGGGATCCGCCATCACGGGCGGCACCCATATCGGCGCGCGCACCTGGATGCGCTCACGGTCCGCGGGCGTATCCAGTTGCTCGGCCGTGTCGGAGATCAGTTGCAGCAGATCGGTCAGCGTCTTGCGCCTCTCCTGACGGCTCGCTTCCAGACGGGCGGACTCGACCAGATCCTGGAGCATTGTGCTCATCCAGCGCGCGTTCCGCAGGATGGACGCGGCGCTGGCGGCCTCGCGCTCCTGGCCATTCTCGCTCAGCAGACGGCGCATCCACTCGGCCTGACCCATCATCACGGTGAGTGGGGTGCGCAGATCGTGGGAGATGAGCGAGATGTACTCCTGTGCGGCCTGCTGGTCTGTCTTGCTGGGGTCGGCCGCGTGTCGGAACAGGGTGATGGCGAGCACCACCTTCCGGGACTTGTCGCGCACGGCGCTGCCGCTGAACAGCAGGCGAGAGCGTGACCCATCGGGGTGGACGAGGAGCAGCTCGTGGTTGGCGAACGACTCGCCCACTCGCGCTCGGCAGATCGGCCAGGCCTCGAACGGAAGGGGTAAACCGTTCATCCGGCGCATGTCCAGATGTTGGTAGTCCTCGAGCGACCACGACTTTCCGCTCTCGGGCTCGGTAAAGCGCAGCATCTCTCGTGCGGACTGATTCATAAGGAGAACCTGATCCGCGTGGCCCGTCACGATCACGCCCTCGGCCAGGTTTGTCAGAAGGTCTCTCCACTGTGAGGCCTTTCCCTCCACCGCGAGAGACGCGCTCCGCTCGCGCAGGAGCGGGGCGGGCTGTGCCTCGGCCTGACGAAGACGGCCGAGGAGTGATGCGATAGTGGCGTAGAGATCAGCTCTGCCCCGCGCTCCTTGCCACTGCCTCACGGCCACAAGCCCGAGCACCATGCAGAACACGGCGGGCAGAAGCAACCTGAGCACGGCATCGGTCAGGTCGCTACGTCCTCCACCAAGCTGCGCAAGCGAATCAAGCAACTGGTCCACGTGTGACATCCTTGTCGTTCTACAGCATGCTAGCACGTATGCACTACATAATCAACCCCCAATTGAACACCTTCTCATGAGATGGACTACCAACAGATTTGACACAGGCTTGCTTACGCGGGTAACATGAACGTAGTCTTACAGGTAACCTCGGGGAGACCCCTGGAGCTTCATCTCGGGGTCAGGTGCTTCGCTCGGCTCGTGGCGCTAGCTTTTATTCCACTGATCCTACCCGGATGCGAAGCGACCACGTCTCAAGGAGAACCTCTCTTCGTCACCAGCGATCACCCAGCAAAGTGATGAGTAGCGATGGGTAAAGAGCAGTTTCTGATCACGTGGGGTTCGCGTGGCAAGCGCGGCCGTGGTGGGTCCTCCGGGGTGCGCCAGAGCTCGCCGCGCAACATCGCCATCAGGCGAATCGTGGTGGGGCTGCTGGCTATCGGTCTGCTGGTGTCCTCTGTGATAGAAGTGCCGCAGCACGTCTCGGGACTGGCCAAGGTGGTGCCTGGCTCAGGTGGAACCCAGGCCGGCGACGACGTTCAACTGGTTGTCTTCTTGCCCGCGGACAGTCAGTCCAGACTTCACTCGGGGCAGACGGTGCTCCTGCAATCCGATGTAACGGGTGAGCGCCTGCGCCGCGCTGTCGCCGACGTGGAGCGGGAGATCCTCAGTCCGGAGGACGTTCGAAAGCGGCTAGGGCTCGGTGCCGCGGCCTCCGTGCAATCGTCCGCGCTTGTCGTAGCTCGCTTCGAGCCGTCGCCCACCGATGTGCCGGCTTCGACCTATGCGGGCAGGGTCTATCGAGCGGAGGTAGAGCTCGCCCCACGTCGGCTGATAGCACTTCTGCCGCCTATCGCACAAATTCTCGGCTTGTTCGACAGGAACACCGGGCCCGCAACTCTCGCAAGTGCTTCTACCGTCGATCAGTCCGCCAGCACGGCCCGGACCCAGGAGAGCGCACGCGGTATCGAGCCTGGCCCCGCGGGAGGGCTCGGGCGCGATAGGCCAGACGCACGGACCGAGTACGACGCGATTGTGTCTGAGCAGATCCTCCAGACCTTACATGATTATGAGCGGATACCCGTCGACGTGCCGCGGCTCGATCCGCGCAGCACAGATCAGAGCGCGACTACCGGGAGCGCTACCAGGATATACGTGCGGACGCCCTACCAGCTGAACACGAAGAAGGCAGAGGCAAAGCAACTGAAGAACATCGCCGAGTCCTCGCTGTCACTGCAGGCGCTCTTCGGCCAGCTCCCGATTATGGTCCGACAGGGGAAGGGTTCGCCCGCCTTGATACAGTCGGCAGTCCAGGGCGCCGTGGAGCTGGGCGAGATTCGCGGGGGATCGGGAGATTGGCCACCCGAGCGGACGGATATCGAGCGCTGGATGAACTCCTTCGGCATCGGGATAGACTGCTCCGCCTTCGTATACGAAGCGCTATCGCGCGTGGATTCGGCCCTCTCCTCAAAGGGAAAGCCCGGCCTGGTCCGTCCCTTGGACGGAGCGGCCAACGAAGTTGATAATAACGACCTTTCCATGGCCGGTGAGCCTATCGTCAGCCCCGCCGAGCTCAAGGCGGGAGATCTCATGAACCTGGATGCGGAGGAGTACGAGGGGCACATTCGCATTGTGACCAGTGCACAACGTCAGGGGAAAAGCGTCGTCTTTGCCACGGCCGAAGCGGCCGAAGCCAGCATCAACGGTACCGACGCCAAGCAATGGCGTTTTCCTGACCCCTCGCGCTTCGCCGACCTGGAGCAATACGAAGACGGAGAATGGCACCGCGCCAGCGCCAGAGACCAGACCTACACGTACTGGCGGCGCCTGCCGCTGATTTCGGGCAGATAATACCAATTGTCCTTGGCTGCATCCTGTTGTCCACCGTCCGCCCGCCCGCCGCTAAAGCGAGCGGGCTGAGACAACGAAGCCCCTTCCGAGGGGCTGGGCGCGGTAATCAGTCCGCCTCGGCGGGCTTCGTTGACTCAGCCCAGCGGCATCAGCCCTGGGCGTTCTTCGGCGTTGCATCAGCAAATCAGGACAAAGGCAAACACAATCGGTATAACGACAGGGACCTTTCGACGTGCATCATATGTTCTAGCCGTCCTAAGGCTGCTGCAGGCGCGCGAAGTATTCCTGAATGGACTGCGCCAATCCCTGCGCGATGGCCTGGCGGACGGCGGGGTCCTGGATGAGCTCGACCTCTTCGGGATCTGTCAGGAAGAGCGGCTCGATCAGGACACCGGGTACAGCGGTCGCGCGTGGCACGCGCCGGGTTCCTGGACCAAGCAAGGCCAGGTGGCCGGGTGTGCCTCCGGCATCGGTATCGTCCCTGACCGTGTTGTCGTGGAGCTTGTAGCCGATGCTTGCCACGGCGTCCCAGACTCGGTCGTGAACCAGGTTCGCCAGAACCCTGTTCCGGTCGGTGAAGGTCCGATCCGTGCAAAAGTACGTGGTGATGCCATGCCAGGAGCGCGGGGCGTAGCCGTTGAAATGGATCGAGACGAACAGCTCGGCCCCGCTGTCGTTAATGGCGTCATTGCGCGCCTGTAACTCGTCCGCGTTGTCGATCTCTCCGTCGCCGTTCACGTCGCGTCGTGGATCGTTGACCGCTCGGTCCTCGGTGCGGGTGAGGACGGGACGATAGCCCATCTCTTCCAGTTGGCGCTGCAAGCGCTCTGCAATGTCCAGAGTAAGGGTTTTCTCCCATAGAATAGAGTCATCGGCCAGGTACGCTCCCACTCCCGTTTCTTCTCCCTCGCGATAGCTGCGCCCGTCGCCGTCGGTGAGTTGCACAGAGGCACCCTTGCCCCCATGCCCGGGGTCGATGGCCACGGTGTGCGGGGCGCCGGTGGGCTCGGGGCTGGGTCCGACCGTAGGGGTGAGAGGCGTCGGAGAGGATGCCCTATCCGACAGGCCGGGCGGCGGACCGGCGCATGCGGCCAGCAGCAAGGCGCAGAAGAGGAGCGTAGCACCGGTTGCGTTCAGGCGAGGCATGTTGCTCTCCGGAGACGAAGATCCCTTCACTGCTGCCGGCGCAGCGCAACCCCCAGACCAAAGACAGGTGACAGGCTTGCGAGCGCGGCTACCGCGAGCGTGATGATGCCCAGTGTACCGCGGGCCGTGTAATCGTCGGGGATCGAGTAGGAGACTGCGTGCCCGGGACCAAGGTCAATGCCAATGACCAGGGAAAGCCCGTTGAAAGCGGCCAGCAGCACCACGAAGGCGGCGAAGCTAGCCGTACTCATGAGGGCCAATCTGGCCTGGCGCCTGAAGAGGCGAAGGAGGACCACGATGAGCGCATAGACGATCAGGGCCATCAGCAGAATCGACAGGATGTACATCGTCCGGACCTCCCCTTCGGCAAACCTGGCGTCATGCGATAGTGCAGCCTGCGCCTACGTTCATTATACCGCAAGACATGAGGAGATCGGGCGCTTAGCCGTTAGTGTCCTTCAGGGCATTCACTTCTTCGAGCGTGACCCCGAAGTCCGTGATCTTGAAGAGCGGAGCATAATCGTATCCTCTGCGAAGCAGCTCGTCTCCTCCGCCTTCCATCCGGTCGACCAGGACGATGACCTTGCACACCGTGTAGCCGGATTCCTCCATGGCCGCGATGGATTGGATCACGGAGCCGCCCGTGGTGATGACGTCGTCGACGATGGCGACGCGCAGACCGGGCGTCTCCGGAAGCGGGCCCTCGATCCATTTCCGAGTGCCGTGCTTCTTGGGCTCCTTGCGGACGAAGAACGCGGGGATGGGGTTCCCCTGCTCAAAGCTTTCGATCGCGGCGGCCGTCGCTATGGAGTCCGCTCCCATGGTCAATCCGCCTACCGCCTGGGCGCCACTGTCACGGATCGCGGCGTAGACGGCCTTTCCCGTCAGATAGGCCCCTTCAGCCGAAAGCGTGGCCATCTTGCTATCGATATAGTAAGAGCTGGTGCGGCCGGAGGTCAACTGGAAAACTCCCCGCTTGAAAGCCTTCGTGCGCAGGACCTCGAAGAGCCTCTGTGTAACGTCCAAAACAATGCCCCCCTTTTCAGGAATCTGCCAGATTCTACTCTCCGCCGAGCACAGATTCAACACGCCCTTCGACAAGGGGTGTGGGTCAGAATCCTGCGTCAGGCGATATTGCAACCGATCCGTACGAGTGGTCCTTAGCGCGCAGGAAGACGGAGATGACATAGCGTAGGCTGACGTGCCATCCCCTCTCCCTTCGCAAAGGGAGAGGGTTAGGGGTGAGGGTTCCCCCTTCTTCCGCTTTGGGTCATCATTGGTTCCGGTCGGCACCGCAATGGCGCCCAGGGGCTTAACCCTCACCCTCGCCCTCTCCCTTCTGCGGAAAGGAGAGGGAACTAACGCCTCCCTTCGCTGCAGATGCCGGTAGTGTCAGAGGCTCCAAGGCCCACGGACTGCATACGGTGGTATGATCGAACGCTGCAGGAATCTGATCCGTACCCTTCGACGAGAGGCTACGGCTCCTGTCCCCATACGAGCTGATCGTCGCGATACAGCGTCACACGGCTCCACGGACCGAAGCGCTGGTGTAGCTCAGCCTGGGGCGCGTAGCTGTAGTCGCCGGAGCTAGGGCGGCCCGGCTGGGCGGCCCGGTTGAATCGAATCGTGACCGTGCCGCTGGCCTGATAGCGGCCGACGAGTCCGGCCAGAGGCCCGAAGCGCACGCGCAGGTAGTGATCCTGACCGCCCTGCTCGGTTGGGACCAGATCGACCAGCACCTGCTGGGATGGAAGCCCCTGGGTCTCGACAGTCGGCTGACGTTGCTTGTCTGTGGGCTGGCAGCCGCAATCCAACCAGTAGCGCGCTTCGAAACGGCTGAGGTCGGCCGGATCCTGGCTATCGTTCACGATCTGGAACGAGAAGGCGATTGAATCCCCTGCCGGATCAACGTCACCCTGGTGGTAGAGCAGCGTGAACCGGGCCGGCGCGCGCCCGAAGACGCCCGACGCGCCCGTATCCAGTGGAAGTGTCAACAACTGCTGGTAGACCTGCTGCTTGGGTTGGTTCACGGTGCGCCAATCCTTGGTCAGGACGCCGCCGGTATCCCAGGTGGGATCCAGGGCCCAGATCAGGGCGCCCATCTTGCGCTCGCGCAGGTAGGCCACCAGCGACCTCTGCCATTGTCCGTCCTGGTCAGCGCCGACCGAATGCCCGCCGAACTCGCCCACGACGATGGGGGCGATGTTCTCGCGATGTAGGTAGCCCCAGTGGCGGTCCCACTCGGCTGGCATATTGGCCGGAAAGCTGGGGTCCCAGAACCAGGCTTGTGGGGAGATGGCCGGACCGTAGTCGTGTGGGCTATAGACCAGCCGGTTGGGCACATGCAGCCGCACGGGCGCTGTGCGCGCGCCGATGAGATTGCCTCCCCACCACCAGTGGTCGGTCCTGTAGTTCTCGATGCCCTCGACGAAGATGAGCAGGTAGGGGTTGGCCTCCAGCACGGCGTTCCCGGCCCGCTCTGCCGCCAGGCGCCAATCGGTGTCCGGACTTCCGGTGCCCCAGGTAGCTTCACCGTGCGGCTCGTTGGCCAGGTCGGCCGCGATGACGGTATCGTTGCCGGCGTAGCGCGCGGCCAGCATGCGCCAATCGGCGATCCAGCGCTCCTCGGGCACGTCCAGGGTGTGCCACAGCGTGGTGAGTCGTCCGGCGGCCACGTAGTGACGGTCCAGAATGACCTTGAGCCCGCGGTCGCGCGCCCCTGCGATGAGCCGATCCAGCATCTCCAGCCCGGTCAACCCTTCCAGACCGGGGTTGAGGCTGAAGTTGATCCAGTCCACCCGCCGGTCGGGCTGCAGCGCCTCGCTGCTGAACGGTAGGCGGACAGTGTTGTACCCCAGGGCGGCCACCTGATCGAGGATATCCTGCCAGTTGCGCTCGTTCAGCCCGTTGGGAGCGAATCCTCGGCCCTCCAGACCGGCCCAGTTCAGCCCGGCGATCCGGACCTCCCGTCCGCTCTGATCGTAGAGGCGGCTGCCGCAGGTGTGCAGATAGTTCGCGGGGCGCCCATCCGGGCTGTCGGGAGGCGGCGGCAGACGGGCCGGGTCGCGCACACATCCGACCCATGGGCCCCGCGGAGGAAAGTTGTCGACCAATCCTGGCCCAATGACCAGCGTAGCCGTAATCAGAGCCACCACCATACAGATGAGTGCCAATCGGATGTAGGGCTTGCGCATATCGCCAAAGAGGGAGCAAGAGTGGTGCCAAGCTAGGGGCTAGGAGTTGGTCCCCTAAACCCCAACCCCCAGCCCCTAGTCCCACGCCGGCTACGTTCTCTTGCGGGATTTCTCCTCCTCGCTGCTCAGCTTCTCGCGGACTTTGCCTTTCGCCTGCTCGGCTTTGCCCTTGAGCTGTTCCTCCTCGGAGCCCGTTACCTTGCCCTTGGCCTCGCGAGCCTTGCCTTTGAGCTCCTCGCCTTTGCCTTTGAGCACATCCTTGTCTGCCACGTTGTTCACCCCCTGTCGGCTGATCTTGCCATAGCGATGAGGGCAAGCTGCCCTCGATTCCCAACGCCCCGGTGCTCTGAGACTGTAGAGAGGAAGGGCAGCAGTATTTGTGCCAGGGGTTGGGGGTTGAGGGCTGGGGGTCGGTCTCCAGTCAGTTTGGAGCACGAAAACGCGTGGGCGCATGTTACACTGCAACCATACGGCCATGCCCAACGACCGCCAGTCCTGGCCTGACAGCCCACGAAACGGCGCGAGAAACGCGAAACCCCACCCCGCTCAAAGTGGAGGACCGTGCAGGATGCGGGCGTCCCAAGGGACAAGCTACGAGTAATACGTAGTGAGAGCCTTGCACAACTGAGGCGTGACCTGGGAGCGCGGGCGTCTTGCCCGCGCGAGCGCTCGCGCGGGCGAGACGCCCGCGCTCCCAGGGTCCAGTGCCAGTCATCAGCCATGGGCAGGCGTCGGACAATGCGCGAAGTTTGGTGAGTTATGCAGGGCTCACGTAGTATAATACGCAATACGCCGGACCCCGGTCCGAGCTAGCGCAGTTCCCAAGCCAACTAGGGATGGACGTAGTGGCGTCCTTCCGCAGAAGAAGAACGCCAGTGGGGCGTGGATGCGCCAATTCCCTCTCCCTTCCGCAGAAGGGAGAGGGCGAGGGAGAGGGTTCAGCCCCTGACGCCTATGGACCACTGACCGGAACCAACGCCGACGGGCGGATCAGATCCGAACAAGGAATCTGTGGTAGACGCGTTCGTGAAGGCAGTGGCCGGGGGACCCTCACCCTAACCCTCTCCCTTCGCGAAGGGAGAGGGAACAGGTACGCTCTCCCTTCGCGAAGGGAGAGGGAATGGTACTTCGGCTGTCTTGATCTCACCGACACCAGGGAGGAAACCATCATGGCTAGTGAACGACAAGCCGTCATCGTCGGCGCGGCCCGGACGCCGATCGGGAAGTTTCTGGGGACGCTGTCTCCCCTCTCGGCCCCGCGACTGGGGGCGGTGGCTATCCGGGAGGCGGTGCGGCGGGCCGGGATCGACCCGGCGCGCATCGACGAAGTGATCATGGGCAACGTGGTCTCGGCCGGCCTGGGGCAGGCACCGGCGCGGCAGGCGGCCATCGGGGGCGGGATCCCCGACTCCGTCTCGGCCGTGACGGTCAACAAGGTCTGCGGCTCCGGGCTGATGGCCGTCATGCTGGCCGCCCAGGCCATCCGGGCCGGCGACGGCGAGCTTTACGTGGCGGGCGGCATGGAGAGCATGAGCAACGGACCCTATCTGCAGCCGGAAGCCCGCACCGGCTATCGCATGGGCGATGGGCGAGTGATCGACGCGGTGGTCCACGACGGCCTGTGGTGCCCCTTCGAGAACCAGCACATGGGCATCTCCGCCGAATGGATCGCCGAGCGCTACAAGCTCGAGCGCGCCGAGCTGGACGAGTACGCCGTCCAGAGCCACCGCAAGGCCGTGGCCGCCATACAGGCCGGTTGTTTTCGTAGCGAGATCGTCCCGGTGGACGTGCGGCAGAGGAAGGGCAGCCAGTTGCTGGAGCAGGACGAATTGCCGCGCGCGGACACCGGCATAGAGAGCCTGGCCCGGCTATCTCCAGCCTTCAAGCCCGGCGGGATGATCACGGCCGGTAACTCCTCCGGCCTCAGCGATGGGGCCGCGGCCGTGGTGGTCATGGAGGAAAGCGCGGCCCGTGACAGGGGACTGCAGCCACTGGCGCGCGTGCTGGGCTACGCCAGCGCCGCCATCCAGCCGCTACAGGTTTTCGCCTGTCCCCCGCTGGCCATCCGCCAGATGCTGGGCAAGCTGGGGCTGACGCTGGCCGACTTCGACCTGATCGAGATCAACGAAGCCTTCGCCGCCCAGACTGTGGCCAACGGCAAAGAGCTGGGCTGGGACTGGAGCAAAGTCAACGTCAACGGCGGCGCCATCGCCCTGGGCCACCCCATCGGAGCCAGCGGCGCCCGCATCCTCACCACCCTCATCTACGCCCTGCGCGACCGCGGGCTCAAGCGCGGTCTGGCCTCGCTCTGCCTGGGCGGCGGTGGAGCGGTGGCCATGGCGGTGGAGGTGGTGTAGGGCGGTACTTCTGGACTTCTCGGGCGATGCTGCTACACTGTGACCCATGACCGAATTTGTGCGCGCGTTCCTGCTTTTCGGGCTGGCCGGCTTGGCCGAGATCGGCGGCGGCTGGTTGGTGTGGCAATGGCTGCGGGAGGAGCGTCCCTGGCCGTTCGGTCTCGTGGGCGGGCTGGTGTTGGTGCTCTACGGCGTGATCCCCACCTGGCAGGCCAGCCCACGCTTCGGCCGTGTTTACGCCGCGTATGGCGGAGTCTTCATCGTGCTCTCCCTGCTGTGGGGAGGGCTCTTCGACGGCTTTAGGCCCAACCGCTGGGACCTGCTGGGCGCCTTCATCTGCCTGGTGGGCGTCACCGTGATCTTCTTCGGCCCGCGCGGGCAGTGAAGCGGTCCGGTGGAGTAGCCGGCGGAGCTCCATCCTCCCTCTCACGAGCAGCGCCCGTTGTGGGACCGCCAGTGCCCTCGCCGGATACCGTTGAGATGAGTCGGAGATGGCGAGAAACCCCTCGCCTCGGCGCATAATCTGGTGCTTGCCCCCGGCATCTGGGCCGGTGAAGCCCGCCTTTTTCAAGTACCTGATCAGGTCCGCGCGCTTGAGCGGCCCAAGGCGTGGCACTACGCGGCCCGCGTCACATGCAACTCGACGCCGTCTACCGCTGGGATGGCTAGGTTGTTAGCCAATCGGTAGATGATCCAATCCTCCAGCACCGATTGCAGCTCCTCTCGGCAGGCCTCCAGCGCGCCTTCGTTCGCCCACACGCCCTGCAGTCCGGGGATCTCGCCATAGAACGTGCCGTTCGACAGGATCTCGTAAGTTGCATGACGCATGGCCGCTTGAATGTACTGCGTCAACATTGGACTCGCTCCCAGCCACGTTGTTCGGTGATCAGCTATGGCTCGTATTATACAGCACGGGATGCCATCGGTGGGGCCTCGTGATACCTTCCCCGCTATCCCTCTATCCTCGCACCAGCCGATGCCCGCGCAGGCGGAGCCCCTTGCTATCGAGCAACTCCGCCCACCGAGCGCGGGTTCCGATCGTGGAAGGATCCGAGAACAGGCCGTGGCGCTCCTCCTGGGCCGTGAGGCGGGCTAGCGGTCAAAGTACGTCTTCAGGCAGCTTTGGGCTGTCTCGCGCAGCTGCCCCTTGTCCTCGTCGCTTAGCCGCCGCCATACCTCGGGCGCGAAAGCAACGAACTCGACTTCCTTCGGGCGAACGAAGAAACCATGGCGCTCGAAACGCTCGAATGGCATGGCAAACACGAGCCGCTCTACCTCGAGATCGGTCATAGTTTCAACTTGGCTCATGCGAGCTTTGGGCTTCTCAGGGGGCAAACCTATCGCAATGCGATTCAGATAGAACTGCTTGAAGGCAAACACGAGGTCGGAGACTCTCGCTCGCCCGCGCTCATCCGCTAGTTGAAGCATGGCAAGAAGCAGAACGGGTTTGTACGAGGCGGCCATGTCCATGGCTTCGGCAAACTTCATGAAAGCCTCTTTGCGCGTCTCAGGCGTGACCTGCGGCAGTCCGAAATGCTGCCTGTACTCGCTCGCTCGGGCCGGAAGTAGTAGTATGTGTTATTGCCGAGGGGGACGATCAGGTCGGGTTCGACTTTACCGCTGGTGACCCAGTTGGATATCGTGGTTCGGTCTACTCCTAGCTCGATCGAAAGTCGGGCCGCTGAGAGCATTTCCTCGGCCTCTTTCCGCCAGTCCAGGATATCCACCACTTCCAGATCCTTGACCCACAGGTTGAGGGATAAAATGGCCTCGGGCTTTTCACCTGCCGCAATTCTTTCCTGCTCCTCCCGGATGGCGTCGTCAGGGGCTAGAACGAGTTCGCCAGGGCGGTATTCCTTCTTCCCCAGCAGGCTGTGCAGTGAAATGCTGCGGTTTACCATCGTCGCGTTGTCCACGAAGTCGAATACAATTAGGGCTTCTTTGCCCGGTGACTTGCGAGTGCCACGGCCAATCTGCTGGAGATACACGACACGTGACAGGGTTGGACGAGCCATGAGCAAGACTTCGGTCTCTGGCGAATCCCAGCCCTCATTGAGTAGGTCGCAGGCGCAGAGAACGAGGGTATGCCCGGCGTGATAGTCCAATAGACGAGCCTTCCGTTCTTGTGACGCCAAACCCCCGGATACCGCCTGAGCCGGCACTCCCCGCGCGCGAAACGCCTCGGCCAGGGATTCAGCGTGCCTAACATTGACACAGAATGCCACAGCTCGTTTGCCAGGGGTGTGATCCATGTACGTCTTGACGATCAAGTCGTCGCGCTCCCGAACAATCAGACGTACTTCCAGATCGCGGGAGTTGTACTTTACGCCGTTGAAGCGCACGTCGCGCATATCTATGTTGGTGGTGACCCGGACGCATCGTATGGGGACCAGATGCCCACCTTTGATAGCGTCCTCAAGACTCATGCGGTGGGCCATGTTCTGGAATAGCTGAAGTACGGACGCGTTGTCTGCCCGGAAGGGCGTTGCGGTCAATCCCAAGAGAAAACGAGTGCGGAAATAGCCGATGACACGCTGGTAGGTCTCGGCTGTGGCATGATGGGCTTCGTCGATGACCATATAGCCGAAATCATCAGGACGAAACAGCCTCAGATTTCCGGCAATTCCCTGGATTGTCCCGACAACCACCGTCGCGCCCCGAATATTCTGGGTTCTGTCGAAGACGCGAACCGATGCTTCCGGCCAATGCCGTCTGAACGCTGTATCGGCCTGCTCCACCAGCTCTCGTGTGTGAGCCAGAAACAGGGTTCGCTGGTTTACTCTCCGAGCATCCTCGACGGCAACCCGGGTCTTCCCCATTCCTTGTGCGTGTGTGAGCAGAGCAATCGTAACTCCGTCTTGCCGCAACTGTGCGAGATTCGCCAGGGCTTCTTGCTGGTGTTCGTGCAGCTCGACCAAAGTGGCACGCTGGAGGGGCAGATAGTCGTCTCGAACAACGAAGCGTGTTCCTTGCAGGAACAGCAGTAGCTCCTCCTGTACCCGTTCTCGTTCTTGAGCTAGCTGACGATCCGTCCATCGAAAGACCCGCCAGCGGTTTTGGACCAGGCTATTTTGGCGCAACAGGTCATCTTCCCACTTTTCCAGACCGATACTGTCGGGAGCATGATAGAAGACGCTGTCGATCTCGAATGCGAACTGCTCCCAGTTGGTGCGCAGGGCGTAGTCGATAAACCGGCCTTTGCCGTAGATATCCTGAAAAGGATACTGAGGGACAAGGTATTGCGCGGACTCTGGTCCGAACGTCTCGCAGAAGATTTGCGCAAAGACGTCCTCGGGTGCGCTGGACTGAAGAGGCATCAGGGCTTGCTTGGTGTGGGG
>SCTZ01000180.1 GCA_004297765.1 Chloroflexota bacterium
GAGTCCGCTGAAAAAAGGTGGTTGGGTCGGAGCCGGTGGGGCAAACACCCCAAGAAACAGCCCATTCCATGGGCATCATCCCTATTCTGGCGTCTATGGGAAGCCTCAGTGGGGAATGTTCTCGCCGGCATCCGTGATTCCGACCTTCTTTCAGTGGACTCATGACAAAGTACGGTTGTAGTATTAGCCCCCGCCCCCCTCGCCCACGACCGTGACCTTGAGCATGTTGGTGCGTCCGGCGACGCCGGGGGGCGCTCCGGCGGTGATGGCGATCGGATCGTTCCTCCGGACCAGCCCCGCGACTTCAGCCAACCGGATGGCCTGATCGATCATGCTATCCGTGTCCTGAGCCGGCTGTCCGAGTAGCGCTCGGACACCCCAGACCAGGGCCAACCGCTGTTGGGTGCTCGGCAGAGCCGTGACGGCAAGAATTGGTGTCTCCGGGCGGTGTTTGGCCACCATGCGCGAGGTGTAGCCTGAGGCCGTCAGCGTGAGAATGGCACGGGCCCGCACGATCCTGGCCGACTCGCAGGTGGCCAGGGTAATGGCGCTGGTGATGCTGTGGTCGGTGGTCATGAGATCTGGCCGCTGGTAGGGGAATCCTCGCTCGGCGGCCAGGGCGACGCTGGCCATGGTCTCCACGGACTTTTCCGGGTAGGCGCCATTGGCCGTCTCTCCGCTGAGCATGAGGGCGTCTGTGCCGTCCAGAACGGCGTTCGCCACGTCGCTGACTTCGGCGCGCGTCGGGCGAGGATCGTGGACCATCGATTCCAGCATCTGGGTGGCTGTGATGACGGGCTTTCCCACCCGGCAGCACTGGGTGATGATCTGCTTCTGGAGCAGAGGAACCGCCTCAAGCGATACCTCTACGCCCAGGTCGCCGCGGGCCACCATGATGCCGTCTGAGACGGCCAGGATCTCCTCGAAGTTGTCGAGCGCCTCGTGCTTCTCGATCTTGGCGATGACGGGGATCTCCGAGTTGAGACTAGCTAAAAGCTTCTTCAACTCCTGCACGTCCGACGCTCGGCGCACGAAGGAGAGTGCGATGTAGTCGAAGCTCGCCTCCACGCCGAAGGTGGCGTCGTGGCGGTCTTTGTCCGTGATAGTGGGTGCGCTAATGGTCACGCCGGGCAGGTTGATGCCCTTGAAGGAAGTGAGCTCGCCGCCGTAGACGACGCTGGTGAGGACGTCCGTGTCCGTCGTCGCCTCGACGGCCAGGATCAGGTTGCCCTCATCCAAGAGCACGCGATCGCCCGGTCGGACATCCTGAGCCAGCTCCGGGTACTCCACGTGCACCGCGCTGGCGTCCCCGGGCACGCTGCGGCTGGTGAGCGTGAAGCTCCGGCCGGGAATCAGCTTTGCTGGGGGCTGGGCGATCGTCCCGACCCGGAGGCGTGGCCCTTGCAGATCCTGGAGCAGAGCCACAACGCGCCCCTCTTCCCGCGCCAGACGTCGCACCAGGCCCACCAGCCGCGCGGCCTGCTCGTGGGTGGCGTGGGAAAAATTGATCCGGGCCACGTCCATCCCAGCCCGAATGAGCCCCCGGACCACCTCCTCGCTCTCCGAGGCTGGTCCCAGCGTGCACACGATCTTAGTTCGGCGCGCAGCGCCAGCGTCTACAGGGAATTTCACCATGACGCTATTATAACAGGTGATGAGAGAATGACACGGTGCCCAGCGTGACTCCGTGACTCCAAGGCGGTCGAAGGTAAGGTCCGAAGCCACGGGGTGTCATCGAAGTGTTGCCGTGGATGGGACACGTAGTAACACCACCGCGGCCGTTGGGCGCAATGAATTGCGCCCCTACGGTTTCTCCGCACAAGGGTTTGCCTCGGGTCGTCGCACACAACTGCAGTGCGGCGACCCGAGGCTATGACTTGCGGTGCTGCTTACGCGATTTTGCTCTTGAGGTTCAGACGCTTGTAGAGCGCGGCGTAATCAAAGTACTCTGAGAGAAGCTCGCCGAAGCGCTCGATTTTGCGCGGGTAACCGAACGATGTCTGGCGGAACACGCCTTCCAGGGCATTCAAGACGCTGAGTGTGTCCTGGCGCACGCTGATGATGGGAACGCCCAGCTCGTCGGCCCTAGCCAGGGCCAATGGAGCAGGTTGGCCGCTCCCGGTCACGACCAGGCAGCGAGTGGATGTCTCCAGGGACACGAGCTGGATATCCGGCCGATCGCTGGAGACGATGACGGCCTTGTCGTTCTTGCGTCGGAAATAGTCCAAAGCCGGGCCCAGGCTCATCGAGCCGACCATGAAGTTCTCGACCAGCTCATCGGCGAACTCGTCGGCGTTCAGGATCAGACCGCCCACCTGGCTGGCGATCTCGCGGATGCTGACCGTGAGGAGCAGCGGATCCTGCGGGAGCAGTCCCAGCACGTTGATGTTCTTCCCTTTGAGCAGCGCTCGTACCGAGTCACTGCTGTACGAGAAATCGTAGGCGGGCACCTGGTTGACCACCGCGCCGATGAGACGCGGACCGAACAATCCGGCGGCCGAGACAATCTTGTCCAGCGCGGAATCAGAGCCATAGTCCGCTATGACGATGACGCCAGCGTCGCACGTCTGGGCCACGGTGGCGGGGCTGAGATCCAGCTCTGCGCCGTCCGCGATGTTGGGTGGTCCCTCCAAGATCACGACGTCCGCCGCGGCTCGCGCGAGCGCGGCGCTGATGCTCTGGCGGCAACTCTCCGCTCGTCCGGCCACAGAGGCCGCGGAAGCGTCATGCCCGAGCACGCAAGGAGTGAGAGCATTCGCCGTCGCCGGCAGCCCGAGCAGAGAGCGCATGAGCTCGGCGTCGGCGTCGGTTGGTCGATCATTGACCACAGTAGCTTTCGTGGTGATCGGCTTGAGATAGGAGACCTTGAGTCCTTCGCCACGCAGCCGGGCGCTCAGTCCGGCGCAGAGAGCGGTCTTCCCCGCGGAGCCCTCCCACGAAACGATGTACAGCGCTGTCACCATCTGCCTCCTCAGTAGCGGGTGATCCCGTGCGAAATCGAAGGCTCGGCAAGCCCTGAAGCCCCGCTGATTATAACAGATTCGCGCGCGGAAAACACTGTTGAAACCGGTGCAAAAGCAGTGGGGAGCCCATGCGCGTGTCGGGATAGATTACAATAGTACTAATGGGGCCTCATGCTGGTACCGCCGGATGCTAGCAGTGCGCATAGCCGCAGGGCTACCAGGGCGGCAAAGGGAGGTGATATTCCGACCGAATTATCTCAGGCAATGGACCCTCAGAGTGGTGGATGAGACCGGTCGAGGCCGGATCGGTCTGCCGCAAGAGTACACAGAACGGAGGTCTGCTTGATGAAGCATCGCAAGATCCTACTCCTGTTCGGGCTCGTAACCATGGTGGTTGCGCTGGTAGCCATGGCGGTTCCGGCGGCCGCTTTGCCGACCTATACCACGGCAACCGGCCAGGCCTGCGGCGTCTGTCACGTTAATCCCGCTGGAGGTGGTCCGCTAACTCCGCGGGGCACAGCATTTGCAGCGGTGCCGACGCACACGACAGATCCCGCCGGCGCCTTCACGGCTACCGCATCGCCGTCGCCATCGCCCTCACCGGCCGTGTCGCCATCGCCCTCACCGGCTGTGTCACCGTCGCCCTCGCCAGCCGTGTCGCCATCGCCCTCTCCGGCCGTATCACCGTCGCCCTCGCCGGCTGCCTCGCCGTCGGCGCTGCCAAGCACCGGTGGCTTGCCCATGCTGCCGATAGGGCTAATGGCTGGCTTCGGTCTATTCGCAGTCGGCTGGATCCTGCGTCGGTTCGGTCGGTAGGGTGCTATATCCCCACGTTAGGCACCACACGTTGCGATAGCGGCATTCGGAGGTATCGTGGAAAGCTGTGTGGCGCATTCGGATGACTGAGCGGGCGTAAGCCGTCACGGTGCACCGACAGGGTCTCAGCAGGTGCTGCCGCGCTGGCATGAGGTTGCACGTTCTGCCCCATCGTGACGTTGGGTAAGCTTCAGTAAACCGCACGAACGCACGGGGTGCTCCCGGCGAGCGCCCCGTGCGAGCCGGCACCGCCTCTACCAGGCTCGGCTCCGGGGCATTCGCAGTGATTCATGACCGACTCCCGCCTCTCCATCACGGCTGAGGAGCCTCCGCCATTCCTTTGCTGCGTAGCCTGGGAATTCAGGCCGAGTTGTGCTCTTGGTAGAGAGTCGATCGACCCAAGTCAACCGTTCGCATGCAGTTAGCTGTTGACCTCTATCAGTTCGAGGATGCCCTGAAAGGTCACTGGCATCCCTACTCTGGCTGCAGTTCCAGGAGCGCCACCGGGAAGTGTGCGCATGCCTCCGCCAGTGGCAGAACCCATATCCCCTCTTTCTCACTAGCGGATAGGACCTCGCCCGTGAAGATGTTACGGAATCGTTGGCCTCTTTGCTCGGGGCGCAGAACTAGCCGCGTATCGTTCCACACCTCCAACCCAACAGGTGGCTGCTCGATGCCGCCAACCAGTCCAACCGTGAGGCGTGGGACCACGACCAGGATCTCCTTTGACCCTTTGGTCCGGCCGAAGGCGCACACGTGGTCTTGCTTCTCCCCCTTGGCCTGTAGGGGTAGGTAACCGCCGGTGTCGAAGAGCTGGCGGTGCGTGCGACGGAAGTTCAGCGTGCGATAGATGAGGTACATCTTGATCCGCCCGTCCGGAGCGTCATCGAGTAGCTCGCGAGCCAGGGCAGTTAGCTCGTGCTCATGGCGCGCAACGTGGTTCTTCAGCTCAGCCAGCAGTGGGCGGCGAAGCTGATAGTCGACCGGCCTACGATTGTCCGGATCCACAAGGCTATAATCCCATAGCTCGGTCCCCTGATAGAAGTCCGGAACGCCGGGCGCGGTGAGCTTAAGCAAGACCTGGGACAGGGCGTTGAAACGGCCGTGGAAGGCGACGCGGCGATGGAGAGCCAGGAGGTCGCCGACGAATGGGTCGTCACGGTCGTCGGGTAGCACGCTCCGAACGAAGTCCTGTACGGCCTTGTCGTACTGGTCGTTGGGGTTAACCCAGCTAGTATGCACCTTGGCCTCCTTCGTCGCCTTTTGCATGTACTCCACGATGCGCTCGCGATAGCGGGTGAACTCCTCCGCGGTTGGTGTTCCGTCGGGCCAGGTACCCAGCAGAGTCTGGTAGAGCAGATATTCGTCATTGCGGTCAGGAGCTAGCTCACCGTCCACGGTGGTCTTCTTCGAGCCATTCAAACGGCTCCAGCGCGTGAGAGCCGCCCCCCATTCCTTGGGGATCTCCGACAGCACGTTGAGGCGAGATCGCACGTCCTCGCTGCGTTTGGTGTCATGGGTGGAGGTAGCGAGCAGAGAATGGGGCCAGTCGCGCTGACGTTTCGTGTTCTCGTGGTGGAAGACAGAGACTGACCCACCGAACCGCTCCGGATGGCCGCCTACCTCGTTCAAGGAGACGAGGCGGTTATAGACGTAGAAGGCGGTATCTTCAACACCCTTGGCCATGATCGGACCGGTGACCTGCTGGAACTTCATGACCAGATCGACCAGCGCCCCCCTATCCTCCTCGGCGAAATCCCCAATGTTGCGCAGTAAGAGGGTGTCCTGAATGAAGTCAAAGATGGGTGTGGCTGTCCTCGGGTTCCGCTTCTTGGCCTCGGCCACCGCTGTCTCGATCTGACTCTGGTCTTGCTGCCCGACCGAGTTTGTTCCACTGATGTACGTGCGGTAGACCGGAAGAGCGGCGATAACCTCACGGATGGCGAAGACGAGACTGTTCAGGGTGAAATCCCGGTACAGCCGGTTCTTCTCTGCCACGCGCTCTAGTTGGTGACCTAGAGCATTGATCTCGCCGACCAGAGAGACCAGCATGATCATCTTCTTCGTAGAGTTGACCAAGTTGGAGAAGACGGCCTCGCTTCCGATGAAACGGCCGTAGATCTTGTCAAAGGCGCCACAGTTGCTGCCATCGACGAAGAGATCGTTGACCGCGTTGAGAAAATCGTAGCCCGTGTTGCCATGTAGCATCCAATCGCTCGGGAGTGCCTCCTTCTCGCAGAGGATCTTCTCTGCAACCACGTAAAGAGGCCAGAACGGTGAGTTGCTCTGCGCTCGACTCGATTGCTCGATGAACCATCGCGATATGGCCTCGCCCATGTCGACCTGCGAAGCCGTGGGACCAAGTTGGATCCGAACTCGACGGAGGAGGAAGTTCTCCTGGAGCAGTCGGAAGTAGTCGTGCGGGCTCCGGAGCCCATCGGGATGATCTATCCTGAGTCCCGTCACTTTCCCCTCTTCCAGCAGTCGGAATGCCAGCTCGTGGGTGGACTCGAACACCTGGGGTAACTCGACCCGGATGGCGGCCAGCTCGTTGACATCGAAGAAGCGTCGGTAGTTGATCTCCTCCACCGCGACTCGCCAGAAGGCGGGGCGGTATGCTTGCGCCTCCAGCAGATCATGCAGGAGGTCGAAGCTGCGTGGATCACGCGGGGTCCCGTTAAAGGCCTGTACTGCCATATCGACGGCTGCTCGCACGTACGCACTGTTGCTGTGGAGGTTGGCGATGCGTCTCTTGATGAGCTCTTTCTCTCTGTTCCGCTCCGCGATCTTCTCCGGGTCCCGTTCGGTCTGTAGAGGCAGGTAGCTCAAGGCAGTCAGTATGCTTCGCAACTCCCGGACGTGCTCGTGGCTCTCTCCCAGAGCCTGGGCCAGGGTAGGCAATTGGTGACCTAGGATGCTTCTGTAACTGCGAGGAGCGACCGGCAGCCTGATGTCGTAGTACCGGACAAAGAAGGCCCCGTCCTCGTAGGTGAGCCGAAACGCGCCTCTGCTCAGCTCTTTGCCATACTGATCCCCCAGGATGGGCAGCAGCACTTTGTTTTGGAGCTCGGGCCTGACCGGGTGCCAATCGATGTCGAAATAGGAAGCGAAGCTCGAGCTCGGACCATTCTCCAGAACATCCATCCACCACACGTTGGAGCAATCACCGATGCCCATGTGATTTGGCACGACGTCCAGTAAGAGTCCCATTTCACGTCCGTGCAGCACGGCCGAGAAGGACTCGAACTCCTCCATGCTTCCGACCGCCGGATTGAACTGGCTGTGATCACAGATGTCGTAGCCGTGGCTGCTGTTGGAGCGTGGCTTGAAGATAGGTGACGCGTAGACGTCGCTGATGCCCAGGTCGTCGAGATAAGGAACCAGATCTTGGGCGTCTCGGAAAGTGAAGTCACGATTGAACTGGAGGCGGTAGGTGGCGCAAGGAATGCGCGGACCAGCGGCGGCCTGCTTTATTGCGGCAGCAACCATATTGGCCTGTCGAATCTGGTTCTCTTTCATCTCTGTTACTCTAACCCCGAGCTTCTCGCCCAACGCGGCGAAGTGGTTCAGCCATGTGTGGACGTTTTCGACGCTCAGCGGACCCATTGCCCTGAGCAGTTCGGGAACCGTCTGCAGCATTCCGTAGTAGGTGTTCTGCACTTTCCATAAGGGGACTTCGAAGGGCAGCGAACGAACCATGTCCACGGTGGACTCGAGCTTCTGGAGGAGGGGCAGATCTCCCGGGTTCGCGCGCAATCGCTCTACCATCTGCTCTAGGGTCTGCCTTATGATGTATGCCAGTCCTGCCCCGTCGAGCCTAAGCTGCCACTTCCTGGCTTGGTCGAGAAGCACCGCGGTGCTCTCCAGATCCGGACACTCGTTCGCAAAGGCCCGTCTGAGGCCAGCGTTGATAGTTAGCTCTGCCGCTACGTTCCACACGTTGGGCAGTGGTACGCCCAGCTCCGTGAGGAGACCCATCATGGGCGCCTGGTGCTCGTACATCTGGCGGTAGACGGCTTCGGCGTTGCTGAGGGTCGAGTCCATAATGGCGTTAAGAATCTTGCGCTGCTCGTCACGAAAGAGCAGCTGTAGAGAGTAGCTGTTGGAGCCGAAGCTCCTATCCATGGTGCGAATGATCTCGGTAAGATCCGCACGTGCAAACGCCTTTTCGATCTCCTGAATGAGTCCCGCGTGGATTTCCTCTCCAACGAGCTCCAGCACACCACCGCTGACGTTGTGATCGCCCAGGTGCAGCACCCCGAAGCTGACGCGCTTGGATTCGTGGGTGATATGCGAGGTGATCTTTGCCCTTCCCAGCGCCAGCTTCACCTTGCTGCCGGGCAATAGCCTGTAGTCTTCGCGATCGACCGTGTAGCAGTATATCCGAGTCTGCTCGCCATAGTTCTCGAACAGGGAGCTCATGGCGTAATGGGCACCAACCTGTTCGAGGCTCACCAGAGCATTCTTTCCCCATCCCTCGTATATATGGCGACCGTTCTGGTGCTCGGGAATATTGCTCTGGGCTCGTTCGAGTAACTCGACGAAGCGGGGCTCCAGGGAGTTCCCGAAGAGCTCCCGGTCCAATTGTAGCGCACGGGCGGCGTACTGGATCACCTGCACTGTCTCGATGCCCGAGAGCTCGTCGAAGAACCAGCCGCAACTCGTATACATCAGTAAGGTGTTGCGCTGGACCTCCAGTAGCTTAAGCGCTTGGATCTTCTGATCCGCGGTCAGTTCTCCGGACGCGTGTCGACTCAGGAACCGCTGAACGTTTTCGGGCGACCGATCGAGGATGACCGAGATGTAGTCGTCACGGGCTGCCCAGGGATCTTTCAGAAGATGGCGCCCCTTGCGCACGAAGCGGGAGGACAGATTATCTCTCAGCCAGTCGAAGGCCTCACGCAGTGGTCCGCGCCACGCCTGGTTCCATTCCGGGCGTCCCCCGGAGTTACACCCGCAATCGCTCCTCCAGCGCTCGATGCCATGGGCGCAGCTCCAGGACGTATTCTCGATGATCTCCACCTCGTGGGTTGGAGGGTGCTTCTCCAGGTACTCCGCGTAGTTGGTAAGGCGGGCCAGACCATTGGATTCGAGGTAATGGAGGGCGTAGGCCAGCGCCATATCGCCGTGGGCGTGGTGGTGACCGTAGCTCTCACCGTCGGTCGCGATATGTATCAGTTGGGGCCAGGAGCGTCCATCCGCGAGGGCACCGACTAACCGATGAGCAAGCCGATCTCCTTGATCGAGTAGTCTCTCGAAGGCAACGGCGCGAGAAACGGGACCATCGTAGAAGAACAGACTGATCCTCCGTCCCGAAGGCAGCCGCAGCTCGTAGGCCCGGGTGGGGTCAATATGTGCTCCGCTGACCTCATTCCAGATGGGTTCGCCGATCTGGCGTACACGAGCGGACTGATGCTGGGCTAAGATTGTGAATCTAATCCCTAGTTCGGCCAAAACCTCCAGCGCCTCCAGGTTCACGGCGGTCTCAGGAAGCCACATACCCTCTGGAAACCGACCGAAACGGTGCTCGAAGTCTCGAATGCCCCAAAGCACCTGAGTGCGCTTGTCACGGCCGTTCGCCAATGGCAGGATCATATGGTTGTAGGCCTGGGCTATTGCTGAGCCGTGCCCTGAGAAGACGTGACGGCTTTCCTGGTCAGCTTCCAGAACAGCACGGTAGGTGTCCGGCGCGTTCTGCTCCATCCAGGCCAGAAGCGTGGGGCCAAAGTTGAAGCTCATTCTCGCGTAGTTGTTGGCGATCTTCACGATGTGGCCGTCGCCATCCAGAATACGGGAGGCACCGTTTGGCCCGTAGCACTCGGCCGTGATTCGCTCGTTCCAGTCGTGGTAGGGGTAGGCCGAATCCTGAACCTCCACGGACTCAAACGATGGGTTCTCGCGTGGCGGCTGATAGAAGTGACCGTGTATGCAGACGTAGCGCTCCATTAACTCTCCCACAGCCTCGCGAAGACTACGACGGCCCGTGGACTGAGGGTCAGGGTAATCGCTCCCCGTGCGTCAAGTTCGTCGGGAACCCGGCTTTCGATACCCTGCCACTTCTGTTCTGCCGAGTCCAGCTGTTTACGCCACCGTCCCTCCGGGAACGGTAGACTGGTGGTGATCGGAGCGTCGCCGAAACTGAAGACGAGGGCGACCTCGTCATCGGCGTTGCGCTCGCGGACGAACAGGACTCGCTCTACTTCAAAGGAGACCACCTCCAGGTCGTCTGTACTCAGGTTGGTGAGAGTTGGCAGCCGCTTGCGCAGGTGGATGAGTTCCCTATAGAATGCCAGCAGCACCAGATGTTGCCCTTGCTTGCTCATTTCGCGATCGAGCTTGGATCGTTGGAAGGTCGCTTCGTCCTGGGGGTCCGGCACCGTTCCGGACCACTGGAAGTTGGCGAACTCCGCCTGCCGGCCTCTCCGTACGGCCTCGACAAGCGTGGGGTCCGTGTGGCTGGTGAAATACTGAAACGGCGCTATTTCGCCATACTCCTCGCCCATAAAGAGCAGAGGAACGAACGGGGAAAGGAGCACGACTCCTGCCGCTAGCTTGAGGGCGTCGAAGTGGACCAACTGGCTCAGGCGGTCGCCACACATGCGGTTGCCGATCTGGTCATGGTTCTGAGAGCAGACCACGAACTGCTGCGCGCCGTTCAGAAGGGGGGTGTTCCCGTGTCGGCGCCGACGGAAGGCCGAGTATTGGCCGGCGTAGACGTAGCCCTGGCGGAAGGCCGTGGCCAGATGCTCCAGCCGGCCAAAGTCCACATAATATCCGTCCCGCTCGCGCGTGAGCAGTGTGTGCAGCGCGTGGTGGAAGTCGTCATTCCACTGGGCATCCAATCCGAAGCCCCCCAAACGGCGCGGTCGGATCACACGGGCGTCGTTCAAGTCGCTCTCGGCGATCAGATACCGTGGCTGACCGAGCCGTTCTGACAGGTGCCGGATCGCAATGGACAGCTCTTGCAGGAATGGCTGTGCGGAGAGGTCCTTGATGGCGTGGATCGCATCCAGCCGGAGTGCGTCCAGGTGAAATTCGGATAGCCAGGAGACGGCATTCTCGATGAAGAAGCGGCGGACCTCGTCGCTGCCAGGCCCATCGAAGTTGATGGCCGAGCCCCATGGGGTACGATAGCTATCGGTGAAGTAGGGACCGAAGTCTGCCAGGTAGTTCCCTTCGGGACCCAGGTGGTTGTAGACCACGTCTAGCACGACGGCTAGCCCACGCTGGTGACAGGCGTTAACTAGCCGTTGGAGACCCTCCGGCCCTCCGTATGACATCTGCACGGCGAAGGGGTAGACTCCGTCGTAGCCCCAGTTCCGGCTGCCGGGAAACTGTGCCACGGGCATGAGCTCGAGCGTCGTGATGCCCAGATCCTTGAGCTCGTCCAGTAAGGGGATGATGGCATCAAAGGTGCCCTGGCGTGTGAAGGTCCCAACGTGGAGCTCATAGATTATGTACGCACTCAGGGGAAGTCCCTGCCAGGAGCTATCTTCCCATCGGAAGCTGGGATCGACGACTTGAGATGGTCCATGGACGCCCTGTGGCTGGAGCCGAGACGCGGGATCCGGGCGCTCCTTCTCCTCGTTCTCCTGACGTAGACGGTAGTAGTACAGGGCTCCCGGCTCTACGCTATCCGCGGTGACGTGATAGTAGCCCCGGGAGTCTCGCTCCATTGGCACGACTTGTTCCTGAGGCGTGATGACGTGGACGTCGACTCCCCGGGCGTGGGGCGCCCAGACGACAAAGCGGCACCGTCCACCACCCAGGTAGCTCGCCCCAAGGTTCCCCCGGGGAAATCCGGTTGCTGCTGGCTGAGAATCGTGTCGGTCGGCTTGATCATGGATATGGTCAAAGCGGCCGACGATCATTCGGTTATCCTGACCGAAACGGGGTGCGGTGCAACGTTAGCTATTAGATCCTCACCTAAACTGCCCTTTGCTTGCTCATGGAAACGCAGCGTTTGAATCGGGAAAGGGATCTCTACGCCTTCTTCGCGCAGGCGCCGAAAAATGCGCTTGCGTAGCTCGTGCTGTACGACATACTGATCAGTGAACTCCCTTACTTGACATATTAGGGTGAAATCCAACGAGTAGGCGCCAAACCCGGGGATGAACCGCACAAAGGGTGGAGGCTCTGAGAGAAATCCATCGATTGTGCCGCCGCTTTCCGTGGCCACTTGCGTGAGAATCCTCTCGACGTGATCAGGGTCAGCTTCGTAGCTGACCGAAACTGGGATCAGCAGCGACATGCGCCGCTCGGGCAGGTGGTAGTTGGTTACGATACTCTGGGCGAGCTTCTGGTTAGGGATTACGATTACGTTATTTGGCAGCGTGCGAATCTTGGTGCTGCGCCATCCGACCTCGACCACATAGCCCTCTTCGCCGGTCTGGATCTTGACGTAGTCACCGACGCGAACCGGTCGGTCCGCCAGAAGGTAGAAGCCAGCGAAGAAGTTGGCCAGGGTATCTTGTAGAGCCAGCGCCGCCGCGAGACCAGCCACGCCCAAAGTCGTAAGGATCGGTGTGATGTCTCTACCTGAGAGATTCAGGACCATCACGATGCCGACTGTCCAGATGATGATCTGGGCTAGGCGCTGGAGCATGCCCGCGACCGGCGCGGCGCGATGTCCGGGCTGAGCGTAGACCTGTCCGATGCCAGACACCACGCGCGTGGCTATGAACAACAGGAGCAGCAGTGCCACCGCGGCCAGTATCTTGTCCGCGTATTCCACCACCTTGCCGGGAACACTGGACAGATGGATGGCAAGGGCCAAGCCCGCCACGAGGAAGCAAGGAACAATGAACGTCCGGATGATTCTGACGATTATGCCGTCGAGCGAGATCCTCGTCCGGGCCACGAACGGGAGCAGCAACCGATCGACTGTGATTCGGCACGCGTAGCCCATTATGATCGAGACCACAAGAGCGCCGATCGGCAGAATGACTTGATCTAAGAGTACACGTGTCTGCTGTTCCATCGCCAATGAGCCTCCAGATAGGTCTCAGGCCAGCTTTCGAATTGCTTACGTGCCGCTAGCTGGGCTCGGATGGTTACTGCTGCCGGCTGTTCCAGTAGCGCAGCGCCTCTTCAAGCGCCCTTTCCAGCTGCCGACAGGGCGCTACTTCTTGGCTGGCGCGGTTTGATTCCGCCAACCGACGTCTCCCCTTGACCGGCGGCTTGACGTGATGCCCGTCGTCGGCGTGCCAGGGAAGCTGCTTTGTGCAGGGAGCGCCGAGCTAGTTGCTCCATTAGGGATGTACGCAGCCTCGGGTCGGTGCTCAGCGAATACAAGCGTTCCAGACGCTGCCGTGCCGAGCGATCCTGGCTGATGGTGTAGACTCGGAGAGGACTGCTGGAGGATGGCACGCACAGCACCCCCTGCTGGACGAGTTCATCTAGCAACTGATGCACCAGGACCACTGGCCTGAGTCCGAGGGTTTCGATGAGGAAATGGGCGCTTCCACTGAGACCGGGCGTGCGCAGAAGCAGCTCGACGATACGGTACTTGGCCAGATCGTCGATACCTGCAGACACGAACCAACTGGTTCTTGCAACGTTCCCTTTCTCCATCGAAGCAAACCTCCCGTAACTTCTGCTGAACGATCCGAGTCCGGCCGGCAGCGCTTGGCCGCCAACGCTTTAGTACGAGGACCTTTCGCCCGATCATGAGATCGTCGCTTAGCGCCTTCGCTCTTCTGCCGACCGCGCGGAGGCGAACAAAAAGGGCCTGAGGTCATAGCCTCAGGCCCAAAGCAAGCCATGCCTCTTTCATGTGCCTACGAGGTTAGCTGACGGGTTCGGGCTGAAAGAACTACCCTATCCTGAGTGCGCTCAGGAATTCACCCCATGGTTCTTAGATGGGTCCCCCGTTTCCCGTGTGGGAACTCGGCCACTCTATTCAGTTGAGGACAACGACGAAGCTGACCGGCACTGCGGCGCGATGTCGCTGGAATCGATTCCATCTGCATGCTAGCACAGGCGGTCCTGGTTGTCAAGACACGCGAAGTTCGACATAGCACTAGCTAAAGGTGGCGCACGATGGTTAGAGTGGATAGCGCGTTGACATCCGCAACTGGCTCGACTAGAATTGCTTTAGGCCGCTCGCTCGTTCCTTCAGACCGGCCGACAGCCATTCGGTCATCCTGCGGGGCTTGTCCGGGTAGATTTGCAGACTTGTACGTTGGCAGAGCGCATTCCGCGGCACGACGGCGTATGGCTTACCTACTTTCGTTTGAAAAGGACAGCTTCGACGACTGGCGGGTCCCCCGGAAATCCGTCAGTTGCTCACGATTGGTTACTGCGCGCGATAGGAGAGTGGCATGGACCTTCAGCTCGTGACAATTCAGAAGCCCGACGACGTGAACATCATCCTGGGCCAATCACATTTCATTAAGACGGTTGAGGATCTCCACGAGGTCATGGCTGGCTCTGTTCCCGGTGTTGCCTTCGGGCTGGCCTTCTGCGAGTCCTCCGGTCCGTGTCTGGTGCGCTACAGTGGGAGCGACGACGCGCTGGTCGAGTTGGCCCAGACGAATGCCCTGGCCCTGGGCGCCGGGCACGTCTTCATCATTCTGATGCGCAACGCGTTCCCGGTGAACGTGCTGAACGCGGTCAAGCGCGTACCGGAGGTGTGCACGATCTTCTGTGCATCGGCCAACCCCGTGCAGGTGGTGATCGCTCAGACGGAACAGGGACGCGGTGTGCTGGGGGTGATCGACGGATCGAGTCCTAAAGGCTTGGAGTCCGAGCAAGACAGGCAGCAACGTCACCAGTTCCTGCGCACCATCGGATACAAGCTGTAGAGTAACGAATGTGGGGGTCCGTTTTCAGGGCCCCCACAACCGCCGGATAGCAAGAACGATCGGCATAATTGCTAGGCAATGGCCTTGGTCGGGACCTCGTCCTCTTGGCCGATTCTCTCGACAGGCGCCTCGTGGCGTCTCATCTTTCGAACCTCATCCAGGAAGACCGGTCCTCCGCAGCGCCTGCAGCGCAATGGCTCACCCGGCCGAGGAGTCCAGGATGGGTCCGAAGGGCGAAAGGCGGTCACCTTCATTGGCGTGGACGTGTCTCCAACGAACGTGCCAGATACATGCCCGCAATAGTAGCACTTGATGTCTGCGCTTACCATCATTTCGTCCTCTCCTCGCCGATACTTGGGCACTTTGCTGGCCGGCCACCGTCAAGGCCATCCGATGTACGTGCGGCTGATGGTCCAGCTGCCTGAGCGTCAGTGCCGCAGTCGATACGCGCGCCAGCCAGTAAGCTCGCGCGCTCTAATTTCCTCTGCCTTGCAAGAGTCGTGCCAAGGCCATCAACCGTGCCCCTCGCGCCAACATAGGACAACGCGTATCGCTGGACGGCATCCTGAGGGAGAGGCGGAGCCTTTTCCGACGGGGCTCTGGGGAGCGCTAGGAGCGCTTGCCAGGGTGCGCGCGGGTCTGTCCGCCTCTCTCGCATGGCTCACTGGCTCATTACCGAACACCCCTCCAGGAGGCGCCTGCTTCGCCACAGCAGAAGGGATCATCGTCTCTAGCGCAGCAGCCTGGACAGGTCTTTGACCAGGGCCGCTTTCTGATCGGGACACAGGTCGCGCGGTGCGAGCTCATGCAGGCGGCGATTGCGAGCTTCTTGCTCCAGGTGCTCTGAGATGATGCGGATCGCTTCGGAGACCGCGGTTTGTTCCGCGGCTCGATCCTGCAGGAGATCGTCTGCTGTCCTCTCCCGGACTGCCGTCAGTGCTCGCCTTACGAAAGCAAACATGGTTACCTCCTCGTCCCGACTTTCGCCTGGGCGCACCTGACCAGTCCGGCTTGGCAACTGTGGCGTACCATCCCTGTTCCGCTGAGCGGTGGCGAAGCATCCCGTCTGTGTCCCAGCGATCCTCGCGTGGCGTCGGAGAGCTGAAGACAGGATCGCGCATCTACCGGATGTTCGCCTGGATGTGCTCAGAAGTATGCGGAAGAGTTAAGGGATGCCGTGGCGCTGAAACGGGACCAGGCCCAGGCTCAATCAAGCGACTGCAAGATGTGTGCCAGGGGATGGAGGGTCTCCGGAGGCTAGTTCCTGGCTCTCGTAAGGAAGGCTACTAGCCCGAACAAGGCGAGAGAGCAGAGCACGATTGCTGCTCCAGCAGGCAAGTTCAGATAGAAGCCGAGAACCAACCCAACCAGCACGGACAAGAGAGCAAATCCGACCGAAAGGACGATGCTTTGGGCAAAGCTACTGCCTACTTGCATGGCAGTCACAACGGGGATCACCATGAGCGCGCCCACAAGAAGAACGCCTACCACCCGTATGGACAAAGAGACAGTTATGGCCGTGAGAACGATTAGGATAGTGTTGATGCGTCCGACGGCGATGCCACTCACTCGTGCGCTCTCATCGTCAAAGGAGGTGTAGAACAACTGCTTGTACAGAACGCTGATGCTCGTCAGGGTGATGACGCCCAGACCCAGGATCAGCCACAGGTCCGTCTCAGTTACCGTCGAGATACTGCCGAAAAGATAGTTGAAAAGGTTCACATTGAACCCGTTGGATAGACTGATGAGCACAAGGGCAAGTGATAGTCCGGCAGGAAGAAACATGGCGAGCACCGTTTCCCCGGAGATACGCCCGTTGGATCGAAGCCTCTCGATGACCATCGCCGCCAACACGGTCACGACCACGGCGCTGAAAAGTGGTTGGGTGCCTGCGATAAGCCCGATCGCCACGCCGGCCAAGGCGATATGGGCAAGCGTGTCCGCGATGAGGGAGTAGCGACGCACGACCAGGAAGTGGCCGATGATGGGAGCGATGACGCCGATGGCGATTCCGGCGATGAACGCTCGAATCATGAAACCGTACTGAAAAAGTTCTATCATCTGCGACCGTTTACCGCACCTGCTGGGCCTAATCGGATCATCTATCAAGCGCTTTCGTAATGGCGGACCGCCGTGTCCGTCACAACGGATGTCGATTAGTGTTGACGGATGCACCACTAATCCTGGCGCATGAACTCTTTGGTCGTACCGTAATAGACGAGTCGACGGTTCAAATAGGCAAGGCTCTTCACTTCCTTGCGCACTACGTCTATGTCGTGAGAGACGAGAAGAATGGTGAGGCCGCGCTCGCGATTGAGGTTACGCAGTAGCTCGTAGAACTTCCCTTGCGTTTCCACATCGACTCCAACCGTCGGCTCATCGAGGATCAGAAGCTCTGGTCTCGAGGCCAGGGCTTTGGCGATCAATACGCGCTGTTGCTGCCCTCCTGAGAGGTGGCTGATCAAAGTCTTACGATGCTCTCCCATGCCAACAACCTGCAGGGCCTCCTCAATAGCCTGTTTGTCATCTCGCTCGAAGCCAAAGAAGACGCTCGATCGACCGATTCGACCCATGCTGACGATCTCTTCCGCGGTTATCGGAAAGCGCAGAGTCCGGTACTCGGACCGCTGTGGGACATAGCCAACTTTCTCCCACCGGCGGAACTGAGATAGCCTCTGTCCAAAAAGATATACGACGCCTCTGTCAGGCTTCAGTAGACCAAGGATAGTCTTGAGGAGCGTCGTCTTGCCGCTACCATTCGGGCCGACAATGCCGAGGAAATCCCCTCGCTTGATGTCGACGCTGATCGCATCGAGGATCCATTCACCGTTGTAGCTGAAACTGACCGCATCAAGTCCTACTAATGTTTCAGCACTCATGGGCACTCTAGGGCCGTTTTGAGATTCTCCAGGTTCTCGCGTTGAATCGACAGGTAGTCCTCACCAACTGCCTGTTCTTCGTCGGTTAGCCCTTCGATGGGGTTGAACACCAAGGTCTTCGCGCCTATCTCGTTCGCGATCGTCTCAGCCAGACGCGGACTGACGAGCGTCTCAAAGAAGATGTACTTGACGTCGTTAGCTCGTGCGAACTGGACGATCTCCCCTAGCTTCCGGGGCGAAGGCTCCTGATCTGGTGACAGGCCGGAGATCGCGACGACGTTGAGATCGTAGCGCTTGGCCAGGTATTGGAAGGCGTTATGGGAGGCGACGATATCTCGTCGCTTGCACCCCGCGAGTCCGTCGCGGTATTGCCCGTCCAACTCGTCGAGCTTGGCGCTGTAGGCGGACGCGTTAGCTTCGTAGAAAGCGCCGTTGGCCGGATCGGCTTTGATGAGTCCCGCCTTGATGTTCTCCACCTGCTGCTTGGCCAGAACTGGGTCGAGCCAGAAGTGTGGGTCGAAGCTCGAGCCAATGCCTGTCTGCTCTTGTCCCTCTTCCACGCTGCTCTTGTCGAGCAGCCGAATACCCTCGCTGGAATCGACCACAACCACCGTCTGGGTAGGCAGGTCCTTGAGCACCTTGTCCACCCAGGGCTCGAATCCAGCGCCGTTGTAGATAAACACCTTCGACTTCTGCAAAGCCGCCATATCCCGCGGGGAGGGATCAAAGTCGTGTGGCTCCGCGCCCGCAGGGGTGAGGTTACGCACAGTCACCTTCTCTTGGCCGACCTGGCGGGCGAACTCGGCCAGAGGATAGAAGGTGGCAATCACCTGAATGGTTCCGTCAGTGGTTGCGGAGCCAGGAGCGTTGCGGAAGGCAGCGCATCCCAGTGCGTAGCTGAGAAGGGCGATGACGGCAACGCCGAGCAGAAGGAAGGCCAGTTTGGTTCTCATTGTCTGGGCATGTGCCACGTGTCGCTGCGCGGACCTCCTCGTCGATTCGAGCCTAAACGAGTTCAAGACAAAAAGCAAAATTCATGCCAGCGCTACACCGCGGCGACAATCACGACAGCGGCCATACAACTGCAGCCAGTGGCCTTCGATGGCGAACTCGGTGCGCCGGGCGATCGTCTCGGTCAATCCCGACAGCGCGCACTCGCCAAACTCTACCACCAGCCCACACCTACTGCAGATCAACTGATGTCGATGTCCACTGGAGGCCGCGGTGTAGCGATGGCAGCCGTCCACTAGGTGCACCCGTGCCACCAATCCGAGATCGGCCAGCAACTCCAACGTGCGATAGATGGTCGCCAGCCCGACCCTTGGTAGATCCTGCCGAACCGCGCTCAGAACTTCCTGGGCGGAGAGGTGATGCGGCGTCTCGTCCAGTACCTTCAAAACGGCCAGCCGCTGGGCCGTGCAGCGCAGCCCACGCTGGCGCAAGAGTCCCATCACGCGCCCTTCATCGTACTCCACAGCTCGGTCCCCCCAATGCCGTCTGTCTGCCGGCGATTCGCCAAGAACCTTCCGAAGCTTATTGAGAACCTTTCTCAATAGCAATATAGCATTCTTGCGCCAACTTATCAAGTGAATTTCTTCATTTCCGGCGCGCTCGGAAGCTTCGCTTGCGCTCAAGAAGGCGTTCTGCCGTTTGGGCTGGCGGTGTCTTGGCGGCAACCTCTGAGGGACGGGGGGCGGCTGTCAGCTTAGGCCCGGAGCCGGTAGCCTGCGCCTGATGTCGGCGAAAGGGCAGCCGGGTGGCGACGCTGGGAAGAATCAGCCGGCGCGAGGCTATCTCGAGCGGCCAGAGGAGGGCGGCCAGGATCAGGAGCAGGGGCGCCAGCGGCCAGCGGGCGACCGCTGGACGATCGGCCGGACGAACGGCTTCGCCTGGCTCTCTCAGCACCCGACCGCCACCCGCGGCTGCCATCCTGGTCACGAGGGCCTGGTCGCGGCCGGTTTCGCGGTACTCGGGCGGGTAGGGCGCTGCCCAGCCGGCCTCGCCGTGGAGCTCCGCTCCGTCGTCGATGGTCTGTGTCACCCGCACGACGTAGGCACCTGGCTCCGGCGGCTCGACCTGAGCTCGGTAGCGGCCGGGACCGCCCGGAGCCAGCTCCAGCTCCTGGCGTGCCCCGTTCGGACCAAGGATGGCCGCCCGCGTCGGACGCACCTGGTCCCAGCCAGCGCGGTTTTCGGCCACCACCGCGAAGCCGTCGTCGCCCTCGGCTTCTACCCGCACGGCGAGCTCGCCATCCTCCTGTGGCGGCAACAGCCACGACAGTACGTTCCCCCACAGGCTGGTGGCAGTCGGATTATCGATCCAGGCTCCACTCCAGCGGTTCGTCAAATCCGGCGTCCACGCGATGGCGCGGCCAATGCCATATTGCCAGGCCGCGAGCACCGGATCGCCTTCCGGAGAGACCAGCACGACCTCCGCCCGTTCTTTGGGCGTCACAGCAACATAGCCATCGAGCGGAGGAACGGCGCTCATGCCGCGGAGCAATGGGCCGGACGAAGCGGCCGCTGGGTAAAAACGGGCGTCTACCAGAATGCTGCGGGTGGCCATGATGGTCTCCCGAGCGAAGATCTGCGGGATGGAGGCAGGATCGTCGGCAAAGTGATAGCGCCCTCGGCCGATCCGTGCCATGGCCTGGAGCAGTGTGCCATCGGCGTCCCCCCCGACCGCTACCGTCGAGAGGCTGACCCGCGCCGCTCGCATCTGCTCGAGCAACCCCGCGTAGTCGCCGTCGGAGCCGGAGTGCCCATCGGTCATCAGGATAACGTGTTTGACGTCGGCCTCGACGTCGCGCAGGGCGGCGAACCCTGCGGCCAGCGCCGGATAGATCTCGGTGCCACCACCGGCGTAGATGCTGCCGATCGCTTGCTCCAGCCGAGATCGCTCGGTGAGCGGCGTGAGCGGCGCGACCCATTGGGGCACCGAATCGAAGGCCAGAATCGCCGCTCGATCGTCCGGTCGCAGCAAGCCTATGCTGCGGACTGCGGCCTCCTTCGCCAGCTCGATCTTGGTGCCGCCCATACTACCGGACTTATCGACTACTAGCGCTAGGGCGACCTGCGGCTGACGGCCCCGGCCGCGTACGTCCATATACACCGGTAACGTTCGTTCCACCGGTGTGTCGGCGTAACCGCCTGGTCCGAAGCTATCGGGCCCGCCGGTCATCACCAAGCCACGGCCGAGATCCCGCACGTACTGCTCGATCAGGTCCATGGCGCCCGACGGCAGCGATTCCGCGCGGATGTCGGCCAGAACGGCCGCGGCGTAACGTGACCAACCCGCCAGATCGGCCGGCATGCTGGCGGGATTCGTGACGGTCACCTCGGCGCCGCTGGCCTGCAGGGCGGCCGGGAGTAGTCCGGCCGCGGCCGGGTCGGTGGCCACGACGAGCACCTTGGGCGGCCCGGCTACCCGCTGGACGGCGCCGAGGACGTTGTTCACTCGGCTAGCATCGGCCGTGGGATCGGCGGCTGAGACGTCGATCCGATAGCGATGGAGGCCGGGCTCGCCCACCGGCAGTGGGAATGCTAACTCTTGGCGGCCGCTCCGCAGCGCCACGCTGCGCTCAAGCAGGAGCGCGTCATCGCCGTAGACCCGGATCGTGACCTCGGTCGCCTGACCGGCATAGAGGCGCGCGAGGAGGGTCGAGACCTCACCGCGGTAGGCCGTCTCCGGCAGCCCTAGGTGCTCCAGCCGGACATCGGCGCTGTCGGCTCCGACCGGGAGCACGTCGACGGTGACGTCGCGGGCCATCAGCTCGCGGGCTGCCGCGACCGCATCCCCGCGAGTCTGCCGTCCGTCCGAAATCAGCACCACCCGTCCTGAGTACCCCTCTGGCACCATCGCCCCGGCGAGACGAAGCCCAGCGGCCAGATCGCTGGCGCCAACTGGTAGCACGGTAGAGAGTCGACTGAAGGCCGGGCTCTCGGCTATCATCTCCTCAACCCGAGCGCTATCCGCCACCGCCACCACTCCGGCCATATCGCCCGCCGGCAACTGCGTGAGCGCTGCTCGGACGATCCCCTCGGTCTGGTCCCGGATCGGCGCCACGCTTGCCGAGGTGTCGGTAACGAAGATGATGGCTTGCCGATGGAGCGGACGGTTGAGCGTGGCACCGGCCAGCGCTAGAACGAGCAGGGCAAGCCAGACAAATCGGAACGCCAGACGTCGCCCTTCCTGATGCATTGCTGGGCGCCCGGCCTGCCGGGCAGCTCGCCACCAGGGAAGACGGGCTACCACCAGCAATCCAGCCAGCAGCGGCAGCGCCAGGAGCCACCATGCGTCAGTAATGAGGACTGAGGACTGAGGACTGAGTGGGACGTTCATCGTTCGTCCCTCAATTCTGAGTTCTCAGCATATTCAGCACTCCGCAAAACATCATTCGATCCTCGGCCGTCAGTGCTCTATAACGCATGAACTGATTGTATCCACCGGATCCGACGGATCGGTCGGATCGGACCGATTGGACCGATCCGTACGTTCTCGCCTGGCAGGCCACGAGAATAGCACAGCACTCAGTTCTCAGCACTCGGCCCTCAGTCCTGATCACTCGCCCCGGGCGTCCATCCACCATTCAACCAGTGAGAGCAGGACGATAGCTGCCGCCAGCCAGGGCCAGAAGGACAGAGCGCCGCGGGCCGGAGCGGGCGGCTCGCCGTCGGCGGCAGCAAGATCGGGGGTGCGTGGTGACAGGTCCGCTTCGAGCGGATGATAGCCGTCGGCGACTAGCGCGGCCTCCTGTCTGATCTCCTGCCCCTCCTGTACGACGCGGTAGAGTCCCGGCGCTGGCGGTCGGAAGGATCGAGGCGGCCAGGGGGGCGCGAGGTCATAGTGTTGCCCGTCCAGCGTCTCGACCCAGATGCGCTCGGCCAAGGGTGACGCTTCGACGCTGGCGCTCGTGCCGACTGGGATCGTTTGGGGAGCTGCCTCGGGGCGGGCCACGAGCCAATCGAGCAGGTTGGCCATTAGGATTGGAAAGGCCGGCCGGAGCGGCAGATCCGACTGGCTCAGCTCGAAGGCGAATGCCGCTTGCCGTCGTCCCGCCACGGTGCGAACGGCCAGTAGGGGGCCCCCGTCCGAATCTACGACCGTCTCCCAATCGCCGTCGAGCGGGAGCTTGCGTGCCGTTGCGACTTGGACCTCTGACCAGTCGACGTGGCGCAGCAGAGGGTGGCTTGTCCGCGGCCAGATCTCTCCGGGCCGAAACTCCTCTCCGGTCGGCGGACCGACCAGCAAGAGGCTACTCGCGGGGGGCGTCTCAGGCCAGAATCGGTCGAAGACGACCATCGGGTAGACGACGTTCTGAGCGACCAGGCCGGACCAGTCGGCCGGTGCAGCACGGAAGGGGCGAAGGCTGCCGTGCACGCTCAGTACCCGCTCGAGGAAGGTGCTGCCGGGGCTGATGAGCAGAGCAGTTGGCTCGTCGGGGACCGAGATGGCTATCCAAGCTCGATCGTCGTGCTCGAGGGCGTTGGCGGCCGCAGGGACTCCTGAGAGTCGCACCTCGTACCAGCGCGGGCCGGCGGCAAGGTGTCCCCAGATGACATAGGTTTCTCGTTCCGGCTCCAAGCGCCACTCGCGGGCGCCGATGAGCTCGCCCTCGGCGACGAGTTGAAGGTGACCGGAGACCGGGTCTGGACCGAGGTTGCGTAGCCCAGCCTGGAGGGAGAGTCCGTCCGGACCAGTTCGGGCTATCAGACCGGTGATGGAAACGTTGGCTGCCGACTGTCCTACTGCGACGAAGCGAAAGCTGGTCCCGGCCGGGCGTCGGGCGTCGTCAGGGAAGGCCAGTCCGCCATCGCCCACCATGATCCATTCGGCCGGTCCTTGCGACAAGCCGGCGGCGAGCGCGACGGCTGCGCCGGCATCGGCTGGGCCGTACGATGGCGCTTCTCCGCTCACAGCAGCCTCGACCTGGTTGATGCTGTGGGCGCCGGCCACCAGTACTCGGGGCTCCTCGTCCAGACGGATGACCGTCATCTCCTGGTCGGGTCCGAGCCCTCGTGCCAGGTCCAACAACGCGCGCCGGGCCGCCTCGAAGCGGTTTGGAGCGACGTCGCGGGCCTGCATGCTTCCACTCGAGTCGAGGAAGACCACGAGATGGCGTCCGGCGGCATCCGCCGGCGCAAACGGGCGAGCCGCGGCCAGGGCCAGAAGCGCCGCGGCGGCGAGCTGGAGCCATAGCAAGGGATGGTTGCGGAGTCGCTGCCAGGGGCGGGCCGATTGGCGCTCGGCGGGCGATCCAGGCCATAGCAGCAGGCTCGGCACGCGCAGGCGCGGGCGCCGGGGGCGCAGGATCCACAACGCTATGATCGCCGGAATGGCTAACCCGAGCGCGAGAGCGGTGGGCGTCTCGAACGTCATGATCTGTCCAGCACCCCGGCCGCGGGCAGTTGCCGCAGAGCGGCTTCGTGAAGCGGCGTGCCCGTGTTCAGCGCCAGGTGTATGATCCCGAGGCGGTTACACTGGCGATCCACCTCGGTCAGAAACCCGGCCAGTCGCGTCCGATAGGCGGCTAGCTCTACCGGTCCCAGTCGGGTGGCGCGCAGCTCGCCGGTCTCAGCGTCTTCCAGCTCCACCTCATCGCCCAGGGCTGGCTCCCACTCCTCAGGCGCGAGCACCTGCAGTAATATGCCCTCGCCGGTCGTTGCCAGCGCCCTGAGAGCCTCGACCCAGGTTGGGTCGAGCAGATCGCTCAGCAGAATAGTGGGACCTACGGCCCGTCCCTTTAGCGCCGCGTGGATAGCAGCGGCCAGGTTAGTTCTGCCGGCTTCGCGCGCTCCCTCCAGTTGTTGAAAGAGTGTGACGGCCGCTGCTCGGGTGGCGACCGAAGGCAAGGAAGTGGCACGGCCGTCCCCAAGAAGGAACGTCCTCACGGGCTCGTGTCGGCTCAGGCTGATCCAGGCCAGCGCGGCCGCGAGCTGCCGGCTGTAGCGGCCCTTGTGACTCTCTCCCTCGCCCCAATCGAGGGAGGCGCTGCAGTCCAACAGTAGCGTGAGCGTGCGGGTGCGTTCTTCCTCGTACTGCTTGAGATAGAGGCGACCGAGACGACTATAGGCCCGCCAGTCCACCAGCCGTGGGTCGTCGCCCGGTGTGTACGGGCGATAATCGGCGAACTCGATGGCCCGTCCACGCAAGCCAGAGCGCACCGCCCCGGCGTGTTGCCCGCGCGCCGGTCGTCGATGCGTGATCGCCAGGCGCTCGAGAGCGTTTTGGAAGTGATGAGTCTTCAACACTCGGCCCTCAGTCCTCAGTCCTCATCACTGCCAGTATGCGGTCCACCAAGGCGTCTGCCGTCACTCCCTCCGCGATGGCTTCAAACTGTAGGATCATGCGGTGGCGCAGGGCCGGCGGCGCGACCTTCTTGAGGTCGGCGAAGGCAACGTTCCAGCGGCCGGCACGCAAGGCGGTGACCTTGGCGGCCAGGAGCAGGGCTTGCAGACCGCGCGGGCTGGAGCCATAGCGAACGAAGCGCTGAACCTCCGGCACCGGCGAGCGGTCAGGGTGCGTGGCCACGATCAGTCGGACGGCATGTTGAAGAACGTGGGGCGCCACGATTACCAGCCTAACCAGCTCGCTGGCGGTGAGCAAATCCGTAGGCTCTAGCGCCTGCGTCGGAGTTGCCTGGTCCGGGCCTGTCGTTTGCTCTCCGATGCGTGCCAGTTCCTCGTCCGTGGGGAAGGGCACGAGCACTTTATACAGAAACCGGTCGAGCTGTGCTTCGGGCAAAGGATAGGTGCCTTCCATCTCGAGTGGGTTCTGCGTGGCCAGGACGCAAAAAGGGCTGGGCAACAGGTGGCTCTGCCCGCCGGCCGTGACTGTGTGCTCCTGCATTGCCTCGAGCAGCGCGCTCTGTGTCCTCGGTGTGGCTCGGTTGATCTCGTCGGCCAATAGCAGGTTGGTGAAGATCGGACCGGCGGAGAAGCGAAGTCCTCCCGTCTCGCGATCGAACACCTGCGTGCCGGTAATGTCGCCCGGCATCAGGTCCGGGGTGAACTGGATCCGGCCGAAGCCGAGCCCAGTGACTTGCCCGAGCGTGTGTACCAGGAGAGTCTTCCCGAGTCCAGGGACCCCCTCGAGCAACACGTGGCCTCCGGCGACCAGGGACGTGAGCACCTGGTCGACGACAGTATGCTGGCCGACGATCACCTGTCCCAGGGCGCCGACGACGGCGTCGAGGCGCGCACGGACCGTTTCAGCTTGCGCCTGGAGCTGCGCGGCGGGTATAGGGGCGGGGGAATGCTGCATCATGTCCGTTCTCTCCTGAAACCTAGCTGCATCGTTCTGCAAGTCTGTGTCGCATCGCGGCGTTGGTCCAATTGCACTGACGCCGGAGACCGCCGCGGTTTCGAAAACCGCGGCGGTCTTGTCCGACAGGACCCTCACTTGCGAAACGACGCACTAACAGGCTATCTGAAGACGGTCTCTAAGGTGGCTGCGGGACGAACTATCAGCGGATTAGGGGGGACTGTTGCCAAACCCATCTGGCAGACCAGGCTGCCGGACAGACGTGCAAGCGCTGAGGCGCTGAGCGCCACCGCCCCATGGATGGGATGCTTGCCGGGTCGCAGGGCCAGCTGC
>SCTZ01000181.1 GCA_004297765.1 Chloroflexota bacterium
AAAGGGAGAGGGCGAGGGTGAGGGTCCCCCGGGTCTTCATTGGTCCGGGACGGCGATCCATCGGCGTCAGGGGCTGAACCCTCACCCTGACCCTCTCCCTTTGCGAAAGGGCGAGGGAATAGCGCCGCCCGCTCACTGTACTTGAGGAACGACGCACTTAGTATATCAATTGCCTGAAAGGAGTCTATCGCATGGCGTCAGGGAGCACTGTAGCAACCAAAGGTGCCGCGATCGGGGTAAGCCCGCTGGCCGTTGATCTTCAGGACAAAGCGCGCGAGTCTGCTTCCAGCCTCCTCCAGTTGGTCAGCTTCTCGCTGGACGAAGAGGTGTTCGGGATCGAGATCCTGCATGTGCAGGAGATCATCCGAATGGTGGGGGTGACCTACGTCCCGAACGCACCGCCCTTCGTCAAGGGTGTAATCAACCTGCGGGGACGCATCATCCCGGTCATCGCGCTGCGAGAGCGCCTTGGCTTCCCACCCACCGAGCCGACCAAGCATACCCGCATTCTGGTGGTGGAGCTCTCCTCCAGAGTGATCGGTTTCGTGGTGGACGCGGTCTCCGAGGTGCTGCGCGTCCCCACCGAGACCATCGAGGACGCGCCGACAATGGCCAGCACCGTGGATGCCGCCTACATCGTCGGTGTCGTAAAGCTGCCTGATAAGCTCATGATTCTACTCGACCTGGAGCGACTCGTTGCCCACGAGTAGAGTAATCGGCCCAACACAGCGCCAGGTGAGCTGATAGCGGGCTAGTTTTGCGCTGGGAGCAGACCGCTGATGCCTGAAGACACAAGCCTATTCGATGATCCCGAGCTCGTACAGGAGTTTGTGGTCGAAGCCGAGGAGTTGCTGGAGTCCCTGAGCACGGACCTGGTGGTTCTGGAGAAGAAACCGGACGACCCCGAGTTGCTCAATCGCGTCTTCCGTGCTTTCCACACGATCAAGGGAACTGCGGGCTTTCTTGGCTTCGATCAACTGGTGCAACTGGCTCACGCCACGGAGGATGTCTTGAATCGCCTGCGCAAAGGAGAGCTAGGGGTGACCCCGGCCCTCATGGACGTACTCCTGGCCTCCCAGGATCTGGTGAGCCGGCTCGTGAGCCGGGTGCGCGATGGCAAGCACGACCCGGTCGACTTGGGCAACATACTCGATCGTCTGGCAGAGGTCATGCGCACGGAGTCCCCTGTTCAAGTCATCCAGCAATCTGCCATATTAGAGAAGGCACCCACGGATAAGAAGAAGCGATCATCGAAGCGAAAAGCGCCCGCTGCCAGGTCCGTTCATGAGAGCATGCCTTCGGAAGAGCTCAGGACCGACCCTACGCCAGTCTTGGGCCCTGACGAATTCGCCCTGCCTCGTGCGGAAGTAGAGCATGCTCAGGAGCAATCCGAGGAGAAAAGCTCCCAGACAATTCGCATCGACGTGGCCAAGCTCGACGATCTCATGGCTCTAGTCGGCGAGTTGGTCCTGGAGAGAAACCGACTGGTCCAGATCAACCGCCAGTTGACCGCAGGGATGAGCGCCGAGCATCTAGAAGAGAGCCTGGCGGAGACGGCGGCTCGCTTCAATTACGTGACGTCTGAGCTGCAGTCCGCGGTGCTGAAAGCGCGTATGTTGCCGATCGAGAAGGTTGTGCGGCGCTATCCGCGCATGGTACGGGACCTGGCCCGGCAGACGGGGAAAGAGGCCGAGTTGATTATCTCGGGCGAGGAAACCGAGGTCGACAAATCCGTCTTCGATGAAATCGGCGAGCCGTTGGTGCACATAATCCGCAACGCGGTCGATCATGGCATCGAGGCGCCAGAAGAGCGGGTGCGGCTAGGCAAGCCACGCTGCGGTCAGATTCGTCTGGAGGCGGAGCATCGGGCCAATCACATCCTTATCAGCGTCACGGACGATGGTCGGGGCATCAACTCGGACAAGATCGCGGCCAAGGCTCTGGAGCGTGGGCTGGTCACTGAGGCGCGTCTGAGGTCCATGGATCAACGCGAGATCCTGGAGTTCATCCTCTTGCCGGGTTTCAGCACCGCGGAGGAGATCAGCAACGTGTCTGGACGCGGCGTGGGTATGGATGTGGTGCGGGCTAAGATCAAAAAGCTGAACGGGGTCCTGGATATTAACAGTGAGCTGGGCAAGGGGACCAAGATGAGTCTTGTGCTACCTCTGACGCTAGCCATCATCCAGTCCCTGCTGATAGAGGTTGGTGAGGAGACTCTGGCGGTGCCTCTCTCGTCGGTGGTGGAGGTTCTCCGCGTCGACCGTTCGGAAGTCGGCACTATCCGGAGATCCGAGGTTCTGCGGCTCCGTGATCAGGTGTTGCCGTTGGTGCATCTGGACGAGCTCCTCTACGGCGCGCCCAGGTCTCCCCTGGTGCGCAGCTACGTGGTCGTGATCGGCGTGGCGGATAGACGGCTGGGGGTCGTGGTGGATCGTCTGGTGGGGCAGGAGGAGGTTGTGATCAAGTCGTTGGGCGAGTTTCTGCCCAGCGTTAATGGCATCGCGGGCGGGACTATCCGCGGAGATGGACACGTGCGGCTCATGCTGGATCCGGCCGGTCTGGTCGACGTGATCGACCGGCAGAGAGTGGCCTGATATGTTGGGTACAGATAGGGGCCTCAAACTGAACGATCACGGTCTGAGTCTCATCAGACAGATGATCTATGACCAGTACGGCATCTTCGTTCCGGATAACAAGGGCTATCTACTGGCCAACCGGGTCTCAGCCAGAATGGATAAGCTCGGCGTAGCGGAGGTGTCCACGTACCACGCCATGCTGAAGAGCGGTGGGGCGGTCTCCGTAGAGATGAACCTGCTGATCAATGATCTCACCATCAACGAGACATGCTTCTTCAGAAACCCTGCTCAGATAGCGGTGCTGCAGGATACAGTCATCCCGCGCATCGTTGAGACCAAAGCCAAGATAGGCTTCACGCGGCTCAAAGTCTGGAGCGCAGGGTGCTCCAGCGGAGAGGAACCGTACACGCTGGCCATGGTGCTGCTCGAGAAACAGCTATCTCTGCTGAAGGGGTGGCAGGTGGAGATCGCCGGCACTGACATCAGCGACGACGCCCTGGCCGGGGCCGCGACTGCCACGTACGACCAGTATGCAATGCGCAACGTGGCCGACTATTTCAAGAAGAAGTATTTTGCACCGGTGCGCGAGACGGAAGGAGTCCGTTATCGCGTCAAGGACGACGTCAAAGCACTGGTTCGATTCAGTAAGCTCAACCTGGCCAACGACATCAAAATGACGTTCATGAAAGGGATGGACGTCATCAGTTGCTGCAATGTGCTCATCTATTTCGATAGCAACTCGAAGAAGAAGGTCATCCAGCACTTCTACAACAATCTCAACCGCGGAGGGTATCTCTTCCTCGGCCACGCGGAGTCGCTAACGGGGGTTGACGATCGCTTCAAGCTGGTCCATTTCCCCGGCGGTATCGCGTACTGCAAGGAGTAGGGGAAGTAGCAACACCAGCCGACTTCTCTTCGAGGCTTTCGCCAGCCACGGACCGGGGATCCGTGAAGGCGTAGTGAATAGTAATGGTGGGGCTTTCGCCACGCGCTGCGCTGGCGGTGTGGACCACGATCTTGTACACCAGTTGTTCAACGATGGTGCGCTTCGTGGTGGCACCGTCAGCGGAGCGCTCCACCTCATCGAGTTGGTCTTGCAGCCGCTGCAGCAGGCTGGCCGCATCCGTTATTCGCGTCTCCCACGCCTTCAGTAGGTCGGCCTGGGCAGAGAGGGCATCTAGCATTTGCCGTGTCTCGGTTGCCTCACGGTCGGCTGATTCTAGTTGTGCGTCTGCCTCGTCTAACGTGATGCGGCCGCGTCGGAACAAGGTCATAATTCTTTCTCGTTGTCCGTCGTACTCGTTGAGACGCTGCAAGAGTGCGTGTCGCTCGGCCTCGGCGGTCGTGCTCTGTTCCATCCGGTTCCGCAGTTGCTGCTGAGCCTGCGCTAGCGCCTCACCAGGATTCAGGATGAACGCGCGACAATCCTGCCAGACCAGGTCTTCGAGCCACTCAGCCGGGATCATCTTGCCCTTGCAGCGTGTCGTCAGATCGGGGTTCTCGCGGTGCGAAGCCGAGCCACACCGGTAGACAGGCTTTCGTTCTTTGCCGCCCCTATGCCCCATGGTGTTCCCGACGTACGCATGCCCACAGCGGCCGCACTCGATCAACCCACGCAGGAGATGTACCCTCTTGGAGTTGGCTGGGGACATCTTCCGGTTGCGGGTGAGTTGGTGTCCAGCAGCATCCCAAAGCTCCGTGCTCACAAGGGCGGGCACGTCTCGCGCGATCGGGCCGTTGCGCGTCTCAAAGACATGGTTGCCAGCGTACAACGTGTTGCGAATCATGCGCTGAATGCGGGACGCATCCCATAGGCCGCGTGGTGTGGGTATGGCCATCGGTCCCTTCTTGTGTCCGGCGTAACGGCGCGCGCAGGGGACGCCCAGCGTATTAAGACGGAGCGCCTCGGCGCTACAGGAGCTACCGCCGGCAATTGCTTGGAAGACAGAGCGGACAAGATCCGCCTCTGTTATTCTCAGAGGCTCGACTAGGCGCCCACTCACCGTAAGGCAGCGGTCCTCATCCAGATCGTAGCCGAAGGGCACTACGCCGCCAGTCCACTTACCGGCTCGCGCCAGGCGGTTGCGGCCCTGTACCAGACGCTCCAGGGTGGACGAGCGGTCCAATTCAGCTAGGCTACCGAGCAGTTGGAACATGAACCGACCAATGGAGGTTGCCGTATCGAACGGCTCAGTCGCACTGCGAAGCGTAATACCCAGCCGATCCAGTGCCTTGTGTGCATCAAGGAGGGCCGCCAGAGAACGGGCAAGGCGATCGATGCGGTACACTACGACTTCATCAAAGCGATGAGCCTCCGCGTCTTCCAAGAGACGGCGCCCCTCGGCGCGATCCTTCAGCGCCAAAGTTCCGCTCCAACCGTCGTCTTCGTAGGTGTCAACCACGTTGAGCCCATACAAGCTTGCGAAGTTCCGCAAGAAGTCGCGTTGGTTGCCGATAGTGCCCCGCTCCGCCTGTTCATCTGAACTGACGCGGGCATAGAGAACCACACGCTTGGATCCGCTGTTGCTCTCAATCATCACGTCCCCTCCCTGCTGTGCGATGCTGGCGGAGCAGTTCACCCACTCCGCCAGCGGTGGTCATGCTTTACTCGCCCACCGCCATCTTCCCCTGTGGTGCGCGATCGCCCGATCGGCAGAAGAATGGCAGTGCACGCCCCTGCAGGATATGGCGTAGGGCATGCACGATCCAACGGCGCTGCTCAGCGGGACTATCGTCCACGCGCACAGTGATGATCCAACGCCCTGCCAGCAGACGATCGGCCATCGCGTGGTAGTATTTCAGGTCCATCGCTTTGACCTCGTAGCGCGCTGTATCGCGTAGCAGCACGGCCGGACGATCGGTTGAGCTTGGTGTGCCATGGATGACATGCAGTTGCGACCTGGGGGATTCCGCTATCGTTTCCGTGGTCGTCACGGCTGCGCCGCCTGCAGGTATGCTTTGCCGATGGCCGCCAGGTCCGCATCGTTGTGGCGGGACAGGTACTCCGGATGATCTCGCAGGAGATCCCGCGCAAGGTTCGACATCACCTCGTCGTGAAACCTGCAAACATCTGCCCATGTGGGGTGCTCTGGCGGTTGGCTAACCTTGCCGCTCGGTGCGATCAGGTACCACAACTGCATGCCCCACTGTACCGCGGCGTCCATATCGCCGGCCTTGGCTCGTTCGATTACGGCGGGATCTGTCGTCATGGCTGCACCTCACTCTCGCCACGCAGGACTTCCGGTATCGTGTACTGTCCGAGCCCAGCTTTTGAGAGTGCAGCCTGTAGCCATGCCTCATAACCTTCCAATGTGGCAGCCCCCGCCAGCGCAAAGCCGATTCGGGCCGCAACCTCAAGGACCTCGTTCTGCAGATCCTCGAAGAAGCCAACAACGTCTATGCTATGCTCGCCGACGGCTTCATGGATCCTGTACTGCATGCTGGTGATCCTTTCGCTCAGTGGTTCCAACAGAAGACGGCTAACCCCTTCTGCCGACACCACGTCCACGGCATCGGCAAGTGAATCGGAATGGGTAGAAACTACTTCCCAGATTGGGGGCGGTGTCTTCATGACCGCGCCGCCCTTCCGGTATTTGGCGCGCTCCACTCGATGCACGATTGGTAGCCAGCCAATCCGGCCGCACCAAGGGCTTGCTGCAGCCAATCCTCGTAGGTGCCGAGTCCGTGGTCTGTACGGGCCAGCGCGTAGCCGAGGCGGACGGCTATGCGAACAGCTTCCCGGCGGATTACCGCGTCGAAGCAAACGATGTCATTGGCCTCTCCGGCTCCGTTGGGGTTGGTCTCGCTCAGTCTCTCCGCCAGGTAATCAAAACGGTCGTCTTCCTGCCTCCCCAGAGGCTTTTCTATTAGTCGGTGGACAGCCTCGGCGCCCATCAGCTCAATCAGTTCGCCAAAGGACATAACTGGCTTATTGCCTTCGCCGTCCAGTGGCCCAAACGCCCAGATGGGCATAGGTGCTTTTGACTTCCGTGTCACTTTCTACGCTCCTTCAACGTTTCGTGTTGTCGGAGCCGCCACTGTGATATAATCAACGCAGCAAGCGGCTCCGTGCGTGGGGGTCCGTGTGCTTCTGGCGGCAGGGTGTTGCTAGCGCCCTGCCGTCGCTTTATGTAGTCGTACTATCGGCGTCCGTCACCTCCTCGTTCGGAATGTCCGATCCCATCATCCGCATCGTTCCCACCCGTTCCCGCAGTTGATGCCGCCCCATCCGTTTGATTCGTGGCAGCATCTCGCCTACGATCCAGCGCCCAAGTTCTGATCGCGAAACCCCGGCCCGGTTTGCCCACAGCGTCACTGCCGCGCATTGCTCAGCCGTCAGATGCAGGCTCAGTACGTCGCGTTGACGGTGTGATGGCCGGTGGCGTTTGGGCTTAGCCTTGGAACGGGTCGCCATCACACTTCTTTTGGTTCAACTCGCCTACTCTTCTAGCCATTTCCTCCATAGCATGCCGCGGAATTACGATCCGCCGCAGCCTTGACAGCCCGATAGGAGCCCGTCGGACTGATGCCCAGATAGCGCGCGGCCTCACGGACAGTGAAAGTGGCTTTCTGCACACTTGCCTCCAACCTCAGTTTCTATGTGTCAGCCTCACCCCCTCTGTGCTTCATGCGCTCATAGTAGGCCATGATGTCCGCACCACTTACCCGCCACTGCCCCGCTATCTTGGCCCCCTGGAGTTCTCCAGATCCAAGCAACTTCAAAAGCGTTGCCTTGGACACGTGCAGAATCTCCTTGACCTCATCGAACGTGTACAGCCTGTCTCGCGCAATCTCCACGCGTGCACTACTCCTAAGGGTTGACTACGGGGATGTACAGGTCTAGGAAGGACTATCACGGGATAACCAAGCCAAGTATACAGCCTACATGACAGGTACACAAGGGGCCGGCACGCCCTAACCCGGCAATTAGTACTAATGGGGGATAGAGGTACTAGGCGCCTGGCCGGGGTATGGGGGATCCTTCGTGAAGCATCGGAACCAGCAACGAGGATGTGGCTGGGAGCAGCTTGGGAATGGGATCAACTGGCTGAACTATGGATTATTTTTGTTGGAGAGCAGCTTGTGCATAGCAGTCCTAAGCGGTTCAAAATTCGTAGACCGCAATTTCGCTAGCACTCCTTCTGGAAATGTCACGCATTCGTACCGTGCATCGAGGGATCGGTTGAGGAGTTCGAAGTAGTGGTTTCGAACTGTTTGGAGGTCTCTCAGTGCCCTGACGGAGTTGTTCCGGGACTCATGGCTACTTGGATGAAGCGGAATGGACGCGAGATGAGCATCGACCAGGTGCAAGGATGCATAAAAGAGGGCTGTCACCGCCCACTCGGCGTACTGCCCCCCAACAGCCGCAGCCATTTTCTCATTTCGTTCTGCCTGATCCAGATGCTGCTCGCGACTCGGCACACTGCCTCACATTACCTGTCTAACGCTCAAAGATGACTTCGGGGTTCTTTGGAAGCATATTCTCGATCACGCCGTCGTCGTACTCGGCCAGATTCTCCAAGCGGAAGTTAATGGCTATGTCACCATAGGGTTCGAGTGCCTGCCATTGGGCCTCATAAACCGCTTCGCGTGGTGCCCACTCGAAAGGCTCTGCCTCAATAATGGTCCAGATCTGCGGAACTTGAGTTGAGTACTCCACAACAATTTTCCGAACCTGCGACAGGGTCCGGGCTATCTTAACAAAACGATCCACCAGGGAACGGATAGCCACTCCTTCCTTGAGGCGGGAAGGCAAGGTAATCCATTCCTGCTCAGTCCCGGTGCTCGGCGCGATGTCCCTAAGTAGACTCTCGCGCAGACCTGGCGGCGATTGCCACACGAAAAAGTGAGTCATAAGATCAGATCGAAACCGAGGAACTATCTGTTGCCTACCGTGAGACAACAAGTGTAGGACGAATAGGAGTGAGTCGGAAGCCCGCCTACCGCTATAGCGAGTAGCTACTGGACAGTACCCTGTCTCTGCAGAAAGCAGAGTGAAACTCCCAGCCTCCGACCAAGACGATTGCTCGCCCTCGAAGTCTGGCGACTTTGCCCAATTCTCGGTTTCTGTCTCCACACGGGTTCCCATTAGGTGCCTCCGTTACGGCTCCAACAATCTATGCAGCATGTTGATGCTCTCTTGGTACTGCTCAGATAATTGATCGGCTAGAACCGAATCGTCGGGTAGGTGCTCGGAGAGGAAGTGTGAGTTGATATGAGTGTCAGCGACGTTTCGATTTTCCATGTTCTCTTTGAGGCGCATGTTCTGTACCATCTGTTGCAAATGAAAAGAGAACTCAATTCCCACCGAAGCCAGAGTACCGCCCGCGACAGTCTCGACCCGTTCTCGATCAGCAACGAACACATCGCGCAGGTACTCGCCCGCTGGGCGTTCTCCGGACAGGAGAACGTGTAACTCGTAGTTGAAGCCGTAAGCGGTGCAAAGTGTTTCAGGCTTGACGGCATCCGCAGCCTGACGAGTCAATCTGGCGACTAGTTCCCATGCGGGGTCCGCTTCTGCACTTAGTTGCCGTGTTACAGCTAGACGCTTGTTCGCGAAGCTAATCTGGAGCCCGCTCTGCTGAAAGATCGCCGCAACGACTTCGTTTGGCACGTCCACCAGCATTGGCTTGTCATTGCCTACGGTAATCTGCCGAAGCGCATCCCTAGAGATCGCTTCCAAAGACAACTGAGGATAGACGACCGTGACGTTCTGAACAACTAGCAGGATATTCTGAATCAGTGACAGGGGAGTGCCTCCTTCTCGCCTTGCACGTGCTATGCAGGATGGCACCTGAACGGGACCAGACGCTATTGTACTCTAACCCAATTACGCATACAAGGCCCCTCAGTACTAATTATAGGGCTTGTGGGTTCCTCAGCAGAAGCGCTCTCTGCGCCTTGTATCAAACATCGGTGAACCTTCTCAACCCAACCGTAGCCCCAAATGATCGCACGGCGCGTCCGTCAAATCCTGCTGCACGCCAAGATAGCGCTCCGTGGTCTTGATCGAGGCATGCCCAAGAGAAAGCTGGATCTGCTCTAGCCGGGCATTGCCCTTATGGGCCAACTTCGCGAACGTCCTCCGCAGATCGTGAGCAGCCAGACCGAAGCCGAGCTTACCAGCGTAGAACCGCACCACATCCGCAACGGCCTGATCCGTCATGCTCTGCCCGTTCACGTATCCGCCCTTGTGAACGGCACGGAAGATGAGCCCGCCAGTTAACCCGGCTTCTGTCGCCCAGTTGTCGAGGGCCGCCTTTGCCCAGCTTGGCAAGGGCACGGTGCGGACTCGGTTTCCCTTGCCCACCAGATCAACCAGGATCCAGCGTCCCTCTCGCTGCTGCACGTGCTCGAAGGTCAGAGCGGCGGCCTCGCTTCGCCGCAAGCCGGAGCCGAGCAACACGGCTAAGATAGCCTGGTCACGTAGTCCCTTCAGTGTCGCCGTGTCTGGAGCATTGAGAAGCTCTTGCGCCTGCTCTCGCGTCAACCAGTTGCCCGTCCGGGTCCCGGCCATCTTGGCGCCCTTGACGCGGGACACGCCCGCGGCAAGGGACGGGTCCATCAGTCCGTTATCCGCCGCCTCTGCCGCTAGCTTCCGAATGGCGCTCAGCCGCTGGTTGATGGAGGATGCCGCCAGATTGCGCGCCTGGAGCTCCGCGCGGTAGGTTTGCACAGTAGCTTTGTCTAGCCGGGTGTGCCCCTGCTCCTTGTACCACGCCAGGAAGTCGGTCAAGCTGCGGTCGTACATCCTCTTGCTGTGGTCGGAGTCGAGCCCATCGAGTACCAGATGCTTAATCGCGATGAAGTCGTCACGGGTGGCGAGGGCGTTCTCCTGCATGTCGGTTCCCTCCTTATGGCTTGTGATAAGCGACATTATCGTAAGTCATCTAAGTGCATGATAAGCTCTCTGAGGAACGCTGTCAAGAGCCTTTGCGAACGAATTTGAAAGAGAGGGCATCAGGGGGTTGAATGTAGGTTAGGTTTGGCCGTATACTGACCAACGGTAAATCGGTTGGCTGGCCAGTGGCCAATACACCGAACCGAGTATGACTCGGCCATTAACCGATTTGAGGCAGGGGATACCAGATCAGGAGTGAGCGATGAAGCGGGGTTTGGTCATAGGCGGTCTAGTGCTTCCGTGGATTATTGGTGCGGTAGGCGTTGCTCTTCTGCTTGGTCCGTTATCCTCCGGAGAAGCGGCACGGGCCGCCCTTACGCAACAGGTAGCTGCTCATCGAGACCGGGTTACAGAATTGGAGCAATTGGTCTCGCAGCGAGACGATGAAAAGAGTACCCTTATCCAGCAACTATCTGACCTGCGTGCTCAACTGGAAGCTCAGCAGCAAGCTGCAGAGAGTAGTCGTCAGACAGCGAGTGATCTGCAGCAGAACCTTGAGCAGACCACGCAGACCCTAGAACAGACGCAAAGTAAGCTAGAGTCGGTCAGCACGAGCCTCAACGAGGTGCAAGCTCAGCGTAAGGAACTTGAGGCGCGCGCTAGCCGGACAGAGGCGACGCTAGCTGACAATCGAATAGTGCTGACTGAAACACGCGCGGAACTGTCCCAGGTCCAAGGTGAGCGAGATGCTGCCCAGAAGGTAGCCGCAGGCGCGGCGACCGCGCAGGGCGAACTGGAGAAGGTTCGAGCGTCCCTAACTGAGGCGCAGGACAGGCAAGCCCAGGCGGAGAAAGCTCTAGCGGGCGCTGAGAGCACTGTCAGACAACTCCAAGCGAACATATACGATTGGCAGGATGCGCTTGAGCAATGGAAGACGGCTGCCTACTTCTTCGCGTCGCTGGCAGGTCAGTACAATCAACTGGCGCAGCAGGCCTACACAGCCCCACGTTACATGAACTGTACGACATCCTACACGGGAAGGTTTGCTTTTACCAATTGCTACTAGCGGCTCGCTTGTAGGGGACAGTGGCAAGGTAGGCTGCCCAATGTTCACGTACTGCAACCGGTGGGCGACCCTCAGCCTGCCGCGACTATCTCTTTAGGGTCGGGTTCGGCCGGCTCGGAGTACTCCCGCCAGCCGCAGTTGACGCAAACCAGATCAACTAAGCGCCCCCATTGCGGCTCTTCGAAGACACGCCCACCGCATCGAGAGCACCGGGGTAGCGGGTTGGGGATCGTCGGCGGATTAGTCAGCCCGCTCGCGCCTATCACTATCCCGCTCCATTTCCTCAATCAACATCCGCCCCACGGCGATCATCTCATCTGGGTTGTGTCCCAGTTCGCGCGCTAGTCGGTCCATGAAGGGGGATAGGTTGACCATGCCATTGCCCATGCTAACCGGTGGAGATTCCTTCTCCGCGATCCAGATGGCGTGCACACTGCGGTCGATCTCGGCGGCCGTCATGCCGGAGTTGGACCAGCGTTGCTGAAACCGTGCCCGCATATGCTCAAGCTCGACGTCATCTGCAGCCCGCTCCAGCCTCTTGATTCTATCGCCTAATCCCACCGCGAACCACCTTCCGCACCTCAGCCAATGTCGGCTGGGCTGCATCGTAATACTCTTTCGCCAAGCGATAGTACCGCGCTGCCGCAGTCTCAGCCTTGGGCGAACCTGGTGTCTCCACTATGGCAGTCAATTCGTCATCGGCTAGCGTGCGAATCGCCGCATCCTCTGTGCGTTCCCGCTTGTCTTCTAGCCGCCAAAGTCTGTTCTCCAGCTTCATCGGTCCTCCTGATCGTTATAAAGCAGCAGCCGCGCTCGTGTATCCTCTCGCAGCCAGTCCAGTGTCACGGCGGTCAGCTTGCAGGACAGTCGCCCCAGTTCCCGCGTGACATTGCCTTCGGCGACCAGCATATCAAGCCCGTTGGCGTCCGTCTCACCCTGCGCTATTTGCGCGTCCAGAGCACGGCCGATGCAGCCGAGATGCTGGATCAATACGCGTGTCAATCGGCGGTCCAGTTCTGCCGTGGCGTTGTTGCGAGTCCGACGAGCAATCCGCTCCATGACTTCGGCGGCATACTTGGACCGCTTACCGTGGACAAGTGGACGACCGCCCGGCTTGCGACTGTAACCCGCCCCATGGACTCCGCAGACGGCATAGCCAGCACGCGCGTACCTGCGGCATTGTGCCCCCGTCCTGTGCGCCTTCGCTGTGCAGCGCATGTTCTTCTCCATAGGTTTCGACTAGATGGGACCCCTCGATGGGTTACGCCGTGCGTGCGTCTCTTTCGTGTGCTACCCGATACAAGTCCCGCCGCCATCCGGATGGCTCGGTCTCCAGCAGGGTCCGGCGCTCTTCGGGACCGCTGTCCCGCCATCGGATAGCAGCAAGAATCAAGTCGTCGGCGGTCGGCTTCTCCGTCTTGCCCGCAGCGGCTTCCAGGCGCTGGATGCGTCCGTTCAGGTTCATAGCTCGCCTCCCGACCAAATGATGTGTAGCCGCTTGCCGCTCCACGGCACCGGCTCATTGACAGACCGGCCGCAACGTGAGCAGGTCGGCGGCTCTCCATTTCCCCATGGCTCCAGGATGATACTGTGGTTCGGGCACTCCTGCCCGACGCCGATCTCATGCTCCAACTTGGT
>SCTZ01000182.1 GCA_004297765.1 Chloroflexota bacterium
CCACACTGGTTTTGTCATTCTGAGGCGCGCACGCCGAAGAATCCGCGCCCTGGGGATACGGATTCTTCGCGCTGCGGCGCTCAGAATGACAGATAGCGTCTTCTCTGTGGTCGAACACTACGCAGCGCTGGCGCTCCTGCAGAGCATCTCCCGGGCTCCCTCGAAGCATGCAGGTGTGATCAGCTTGTTTGACACCGAGTTTGTGGCCAAAGGGACGTTCTCCAAAGATCTCTCTAAGGATTTCCACAGAGCCTTCGAGCTATGCCAGACGGCTGACCATAGAGCCCTGCCACCGATCACGCCCCAGACAGCGCTGGAGACCTGGCAACGCGCAGCCCGGTTCGTCGAGGCGATTCAGAGATACTTCGAGGAGAGGGAAAAGCAGACCATGCAGTGACAGAACCGACTGTATCCAGGCGAAGCGTGGAACTTTGGACGGACCAATGGCCGCCGCATTTTTGCCCCTGGCTACCTGTTGATTCCGTATGCTATAATGTGTCTCGAAGAAAGACGCCCCTATCGTCTAGAGGCCTAGGACACCACCCTTTCAAGGTGGAGACACCGATTCGAATTCGGTTAGGGGTACCACTAAACGCTTAACCCCCTTCTGCGTTGGCATCAATGCCTGTGGCGATGCAACTTCTCAATCTGCACGTCTGCCTCTAGCCGCATCAACTCCGGATCACCCGTAACGAGAATCGCCTTGCGCTCCTTTGCTGTTGCAGCCGCGAAGGCGTCAGCATAGGAGATAGCATGATCCATCTTGAATTCGGCCGCGGACAACACTCTCTCGTCAGTGGCCGACAGGAACGTCAGGGGCAACCGGCGGATGCTTTCCAACGTCTTCTCGGCCTTATCCCGTCCCTTGACGCGGCCAACACGATAGTACACCTCGCCGAGATTGACCATCGACATACTGAGCCGAGTTCGCTGGTTTCCTGCCGCTTCGAGCAGCTGCTTGACGCGCGAAGCGGCAGGCTCTTCGGCTTGAAGCAGGGCCAACAGGCACCATGCATCAAGAACGTAGTCATCACCCATTCTGAAGTTCCTGCCGGTGTTCCTCTTCCAGAGCCGCGATCAGGTCACAGTCGACGTACTGGCCGTACAAGGCCTCAATGGGAGACACAGTGGCGACCGGCTCCAGGATGATCCTGTCCCGCACTACTTCGATATGGAGGTGAGCTCCAGGTCTAAGCCCAAGTGCACTGCGGATTGCCTTTGGGATGATTAGCTGTCCCTTCGATGATAGCCTGACAAACATGACTTCACGTACGTCCTTAGTTGTCGTGTCCATTCTCGTCTTACTTGCATGCATTAATTGTAAGACGTCTTCATCCCGATTTCAACTCCGCCTTGTGAGCTTCTTCCAATGATTAGCCTCCCTGCAAAGGCTGGGGCTACGTCTCGAAGGCAGATGGTGATCTCTGCCCGGAAGATGGGCTGGTTTGACCTCTGACGAGCGTGAGAAATCGTTATCACCCGACAAACGCCCTCTCCAATTCCTCCTCGCTCACCTCGCCAATCGCCGCGATCTTGATCCTGTCGAGGTCGAAGAGCTCCTGGGCCACGGCGCGGATTTCGTCGGCCGTGACGGCGTCGTAGCCGGCGATCTCTTCCTCCATTGGAATCGTCCGCCCCAGCAGAAGCTCCTGGGTGCCCAGGCGATCGGCAATGGCGTCGTCGCTCTCCATCATGAAGAGGAAGCGAGACTTGTCCATCTCCTTGGCGCGGTTGACGTCTTCCTCGCCCGGCGCCTCCGCGCGCAGCATAGCGACCTCTCGCAGAATGGCGTCGACCGCATCCCTGAGACCGGCCGACTTGATCCCGGCCCCGATGTCGAAGGCGCCTGTCTTGATCAAGTCCTGCAGCCCGGCGCCAATCGAATAGGCCAGCCCCAGGCGCTGGCGGACGGCCAGGAAGAGCCGGGAGCCGATGCCGCGACCGAGCACCGCCGCCAGGAGCCGCGCCGCATAGATGCGCGGGTCGTCGCGCCCGAAGGCTGGAAAGCCTATGGCGAACTGTACCTGGGCTGTCGAGCGCCGATTGACCACTATTGCCCTTCGGGGAGCGAAGCTACCGGAGGGCAGCGGCTTGGAATGACCTGTCGGCAGACCACTGAGATAACGCTCGGCCAGCGCCACGATGTCCTCGTGGCGCACCGCCCCGGCGGCGGACACGACGATGTCGGACGCCACATACTGCCTTCGGAGGTAGGAGAGCAGGTCGTCCCGGCTGAGCACGCTGATCGTCTCGATGCGCCCGAGCGTTTCGCGCCCCAGAGGCTGGTCCGGCCAGAGGGCCTTCAAGAGCAGGGAACCCACCAGCTCATCAGGGCGATCGTGACGGCGGTGGATCTCTTCGCTGATCACGGAGCGCTCGCGCTCGATGTCCTGCGGATCGAAGCGCGAGCGCACGATCAGATCGCTGAGCAAATCGAAGGCCTGGTCGCAGTGCTCGGACAGCACCTTCACCCAGTAGGTGGTCTTGAAGCGATCCGTTCCGCCATTGATGATGCCGCCCAAGGACTCGATGGTCCGACCGATGTCGTTGAAGCTACGGAAGCGCTCCGTCCCTTGAAACAACATGTGCTCAACGAAATGGGCGATACCCTGCTGTGATGGCTCCTCGAACGCACTGCCCGTCTTGGTGACGATGCGCAACGCGACCGACTGCGCCCCGGTATAGCTAGCCGTCACCACACGCAGTCCGTTCGCCAGACACTCTTTGCGCACATTGAATTTTCCGAAGTTCTCCTCAGTCATGCTCACGATCCTTCCGCCTTGATGTGCACTACTCCCGCGTTCCCGTCGACCTCCACCTCCTGCCCGTCGGCGATCCGCGTCGTCGCCTCGACCACCCCCACCACCGCCGGAATCCCATACTCCCGCGCCACGATCGCGCCATGCGACATCATGCCGCCGGCCTCCATCACCAAACCTCCGGCCGCCAGGAATAAGGGCGTCCAGGCCGGGTCCGTCGAGGGCGCCACCAGAATCTCCCCCGGCTCCAGGCGCGCGCCTATAGGATCGCGGACCACTCGTGCTCGACCGATGGCCATACCCGGCGAAACGCCTGTTCCGCGCAGCCCGCCGTCAACCGACGGAGCTAGTTCGCCGTAGAAGCCCTCGCCCTCACTCGTGATCACCCGCGGCGCCCGCTGTCGCTTCAATTCACGCTCGTACGTGCGCCGGCGCTCCGCCACCCACCGCCGACACACGGCTCTGTCGGCGTCGTCTACGCCCAACTCCCCTACTTGCAGAAAGAACACATCCTCCGGGCGCTCGATCACCCCCATCTCCGCAAGCCGCGCACCACTCCGGCGCAGCGCCTCCCGGGCGGCCGCGAACAGCCACACCATATAGAACTTGGGCGTCTCCCGCAGGCCTCCCAGCGCACGATAACGCCACAGCAACAAGCGCAGCACCATCGCTTTCCAGCGCCCGTGCGTTCGCCGCTTCATCTGGTCCACAAGCTCCGTCACGGCCTGCTCACCGGCCCGAGCCTGCTTTGCGAAATGCCGATCAGGCGCGGCTTCCCCGTCTTCGATGGCCAGGTAGTTGCGCAGCACGCCAAAGAGATATGTCGGATCCTCCCCCCAGCGTGGCATGCCGATATCGATCTCCCGAACTCCGCGGTGCCCGTACACCGAGAGAAACACGGCCATCCCCTGCTGGAGCACGGTCGGAAGTGTTCCCTCCCGGTAGCGCATGGCCAGCTCGGCCGGCTTCTGTGCCGTCAGCGCAGCACGCGAGTCTTCGTCGTCCCTTGCCTGCTTCGCCAGAGCCCACAGCTCCAGATCCATCAGAGTCGTCTTGTTGTAGGGCAGCCCCTGTCGCGCGGTTAGCAGCAACCGCTCGTCCAGACCGTTCCGGCGCGCGAGCGCCTCAGCCAGCCTGTAGCAGAGCATGCCAGCGGCCACCAGCGGACCAAGACGCGGCATGAATTTCTTGAGCAGCCCCTCGCGCACCAACTGTGGGAGCATCTCCGATTGCGTGCCGGGAGTCGCGGCGCGGTATAGCTCCTCTCGGACCGCCGCGAGCTGTGGTGCGACCACCCTCTCGGCGTAGTGTCTAGCCTGCCCCGGAAAGGCTATGAAGCGAGCTATCCTCAGTACGATCGGCAGCACGACCTTCCGATAGCGCCAGACCAGGCTCGGCACGTTCCACTTCTGTGCTTCTGGAGCCGGCCGCAGGCGTGGGTCCGCCATGAGTTCCCCGAGAATCCGTCCCACCACCGGCTCCACCTGAGGGAAGACAAACGTCGCCCACTTCCTACCCAGATCGCTGCGAAGCAGCCCCGTAGAATCGAGGTAGAGACGCCCCCCGAGCTCGACGACGGAGAGCCCTCCACCTGTGTTGCTGCGCCACAGCGTGCCTAGCATCTCCAGAAACAGCGAGCACCCCATCGGAGTGAAGGGCTCGAGCATGCCCTGCATCGAGTTCAGCGAGACGTAGACATACAGCTGGCCCACGGGAGCCGGCGGCGGCGCCGGATAGAGCGACGTGATTGGCCGGCTTTGCAGAACGTAGAGTTGGTCGTCCGCACGGGACCACTCGACGTCCTGCGGCACGCCGAAGTGCTCTTCGATGTGCCTTCCCAATCTGGCCAGCTCAATGATCGCATCGTCCGGCAGCGCCTGGATCTCCCTTGATGCCTCGGCCACCGGCACTCTACGTGTCCCGCCCTCGCTCTGGCCCATCACCTGCACCGTCTTCGGACCGATCTCTTTTGATACGATACTCATTTGCCCGCTATCGACGACGTACTTGTCCGGCGTAACCATGCCGCTCACGACCGCCTCGCCCAGGCCGAGGCTGGCCTCAATCGTCATCTCAGAGCGCTTGCCGGACACCGGGTTCGCCGTGAAGAGCACGCCCGCCGTCTCCGCTGCCACCATTCGCTGTACCACAACCGCCAGCGCGACACCTGTCTGCGGAATGCCGTTCCTGTGCCGATAGAAGATAGCTCGATCGGTCCACAGCGAGGCCCAGCAACGCCGCACGGCCTCCAGCAGCGCCGTCTCCCCCACCACGTTCAGGTAGGTGTCCTGCTGCCCGGCAAAAGACGCCTCCGGCAGATCCTCGGCTGTGGCCGACGACCGCACCGCCAGCGGTTGCCAGACAGTAGCGGACGCCTCTTTCACGGCTGCTCCGGGGCGCGGACCATCCGTCGAAGCGCCCTCATCCCTTTGAGCTGCGTCCGCATTCAGCATCCAGGCCGCTGAAGTCACTGCCGCACTGACATCCTCCGGCACCATGGCCTGGTATAATAACGCCCGGATCGCAGTTCCGGTCGTCGCGAGTTGGTCGGCATCCTCCACATCCAACCCCGCCAGGAGCTCGCTCAAGCGCGGACCGATCCTGTTGGCCGCCACCAGCCGTCTGTAGACCTCAGTTGTGATGCACACCCCATCGGGAACGCTAAAGCCCGCCCGCAGCAGCTCCCCCAGGTTGGTCGCCTTCCCGCCCGCGATCGCCATCGACGCCCGATCCAACTCCACCAGTGGCAGCACCAGCGCATTCATTGCAGTATCCTTACCCGGTCTCGGCACGTCCTGCCTTCACCCCTGCACCTAACACTACAACGTCATTTCCAGCTATCTGCCAAAACGAGCGTCGGATCGTCCCTATCATTCCGAGGCGCGCACCCTTCGGCTCGGCTCAGGGCAGGCGCCGAGGAATCCGCGCCCCTCGACACCCGTGCGGCAGAGGGCGCGGATTCTTCGCCTCTCGCCAGAGGCGAGTCGCCTTCGGAGACCGCTGCGGCTCCGGCTCAAAATGAAGGAAAGTGACGTTGTAAGTACTAATATAGCCTGGCTTTCACAACCTGTGCCAGGAATGCGGCTAGCCAGCTCGCCAGAGCGGCGACAGGGACGCGAGCCTACGCGATATGAACAGCGATCAGCGGCACGATGCCAAAAAGCCCAGGGATTCAGCCCTGGGCTTTTTGGCGACGATAGCATGCGTACTACTTCTTGCGATAGACGTTCAGCCCGATCTTCTCGTCCCGCCCTGGAACGCTCTGGTTCCCCTCTGTAGAGGCAATGATGACGTTCTTGCCCGACGACGACGGGCCAAACTCCTTAGACAGGTCCACCCTAATGGTCAGAATGCTTCCTTCGACGCTCATCTCGACGTTCTTCACCGGATTGGTTCACCTCGCGCAAAGTGGTCTATATGCACCGTATGATAACGCAAAGGGACGCGTCTGTCTTGCGTTTCCTGTCGCCGTTGACTTGCTCGCCCCCCCAGTGTAGTATGTGCGCCACACGACGGATCATCGTCGGGCCTGCCCTCTGGCCCGCTATCGCGGAAGCAAGTAGGGAGACCATGCATAGCTCAATCAAGCTAGGACGCGTGGCCGGCATCGAGATCGGGTTACACTTCAGTTGGCTGATCATCGCCGGTCTGACCGCGTGGTCGCTGTCCACAGCCTACTTCCCATACCGTCACGGCTATGTGCATCCCACTACAAGCTGGCTCCTGGGCATCATTTCTGCCCTCCTGCTGTTCGCAGCCGTTTTGATCCACGAGCTCAGCCACTCGCTGGTGGCTCAGACGCGCGGGCTGCGCGTGCGCAGCATCACTCTCTTTATCTTTGGTGGCGTGGCCACCATCGGGGGCGAGCCACAACGTCCACAGTCCGAGCTCTTGATCGCCATCGCGGGTCCGGTGGCCAGCCTGGCCCTCGCCGCCATCAGCCTCGGAGTAAGCATGCTTTTTGACGGCGTGTCCTGGACGGTCGTGGTCGTAGCGGAATATCTGGCCATGATGAACCTCACGCTGGCCGTGTTCAACATGATCCCCGGCTTTCCACTGGACGGCGGACGTGTCCTGCGCTCCGTCATCTGGCAGATCAGCGGCGACGTGCGCTGGGCGACCAAGGTGGCTGCCACCGTGGGAACCCTGGTCGCCTATCTGTTCGTGGCCTACGGCATCTGGGAGATCGTCGCCGGGAATCTGCTGAATGGTCTCTGGGCCACCGCCATCGGCTGGTTCCTCTCCAATGCGGCCCAGTCTAGCCTGCCCCGCGCCGTCGGACGCCCCGGGCCGACCGGTGTGAGGGTGGCCGAGGCTATGCAAGTGCAGCCCATCGCGGCGTCGGAGGATACACTCCTGGACGAGCTGATCGAGGAGTACTTTCTGCGCCACAACCAGGCCAGCCTGCCGATCGTGCGGGACGGGGTCCTGACCGGGATGGTCACGCTCCGCGACGTGCGGCAGGCGCGGCGGGCGGACTGGCCGACGACCACGGTGAGAACCGTGATGACTCCGCGCGAGGAGCTACACACCGTCAACCCCTGGGACGATCTTTCCACGACGCTGGAGCTATTTGCTCGCGAGGACCTGGATCGTCTGCCCGTCTTGGAGGGAGCTTTCCTGGTGGGCATGCTCAGTCGCAGCGACGTCGTTCGCTTACTACACCCGCATGGGAAACCCGTCGTCGCTGGGCCGCGACGCTCCTGGAGATGGCCGTCCGGAGGCTGAGAGTCTTAGCTGCGCACGACCCAGATCTTGGCCGCGGCGGCCAGCCCAAGGAATATGAGGTCGTCCCCTGCGCGCAGCGTCACGGTCCCATTATACGGGGCGACCTCCGTCACCACCAGACTGACACCCGGCTTGATTCCGTTGCGCTGAAGGTACTCCAGCAGCCGGGGATCGCGCTCCGCATCCTCCGAGATGCGCTGCACGACGACAGCGTCGCCTGCTTCGAGGCGATCGAGCCGAATGGATTCCGGCGCGACAGCCCCGCCCGAGCCGGGGATTGGGTTGCCATGCGGACAGGTGGTTGGGTCACCCAGAGCGTTGGCGATCTTCTCCTCTACCTCAGGTGAGATGGCATGCTCGAAGCGACAAGCCTCCTCGTGGGCCTTGTGCCATTCCAGTCCCAGGATGTCCGTGAGCAGCCTCTCGGAGAGACGATGCCGACGCACAGTGCGTCGGGCAACCTCCTCGCCCTTGTCGGTCAGGACAATCTCCTTGCGCTCGCTGATCTGTACGAGCCCATTGCGTACCAGCCGGGACAGCATTCCCGTGACCGTCGGCGCCGAGACGCCAAGGCACTCCGCTAGCCGGGCGCCGATCGCGGGTTTGCCCTCACCGGTCAGACTATGAATGGCTTCCAGGTATTCTTCTACTGTCGGGCTGGTCTTCTCCTGAGACATAGCGCACCTGCTTTCGTGTCCGTCGCACCCGGTCTGAAGGGCGAAGCGGCCGGTGCGACGAAGATCAAAGGGACCGAACCACACATCTTAGTATAGGCATAGCTGCGACAGTAGTCAAGGCGAAGGGCACTCCAGCATGCTCCTTGGAGCAACCTCTACCCGGTTGATTATATGCAAATACTCTACATTCACGCAAGACTACGGCATGTCTCCGTAGCGGCGGGCGGCTCTCGCCAGAGGCGAGTCGCCTTCGGAGACTGCCCGATCTCCGTAGTGGCGGGCGGCTCTGCCCGCCAGGGGGAAGGCAGGGCCAGCGCCCGCCCATGTGCCATGTTATCTGGTCACAGACCACCAATGCCACGCACGGCGCTCGCAGTACTTAATGCGTCGTTCCTCAAGTCCGGCATCCTGTCAGAGAAGACCGCCGCGGTCGCCTGAGGCGACCGCGGCGGTCTGCGGCGGCGGTCTGACTGCGCCGCCTCCGCAGTGTGGTGCTGACCTACGGAACGAAGCACTGAATGCGTCGTTCCTCAAGTACAGCGAGCGGGCTGCGCTATTCCCTCGCCCTTGCGCAAAAGTTCATCATGCCCCTTAGGGGCACCAGCGATGAATGAAAACCTTCGATTTTCAGAGGAGGGAGAGGGTCAGGGTGAGGGTTCAGCCCCTGCCGCCGATGGATCGTCGTCCCGGACCAATGAAGACCCGGGGGACCCTCACCCTCGCCCTCTCCCTTTGCGAAAGGAGAGGGGATGGCACGTCAGCTATCCCGATGTCATCGAGATCGAAGCGTGTCCATCCTTGCTCTTTCCGCTGATGAACGTCCCACAAAGGACATCTCACTTGAGGAACGAAGCACTGAATGCATCGTTCGTCAAATGCCGGGCGGTTCCATCTGAGCGCCGTCTTGCAGGTACACGCGTGGCACTCTGGGGGGAATGCCAGTCAGGATCTCGTAGCTGATGGTTCCCACCTGCGTGGCGACCTCGTCGGCCGTGATCTCCCCGTCCCGTTGCCGTCCGATAATGACGACCTCGTCGTGCAGCTCAGCCTCCGGTACATCCGTCACATCCACCACGCACTGATCCATGCAGATCCGCCCGCGGATAGGCACACGTCGGCCGCGTACCAGCATCATGCCCGTATTCGAAAGGGCCCGACGGAGCCCGTGAGCATAGCCGCAGGGGACCAGTCCGACGCGCGACGGGCGCTGGGCACGCCAGGTGCAACCATAGCTGACTGGATCTCCGGTCTCCAGACCATGCAGGCGCGCCAGTCGGCTCTTCAGGCTCAGCGCGGGCCGCAGCGGCACGTCACGAGATACGTCGAGAGAAGGGTACAGGCCGTACAGCGCGATCCCGATACGGACCATGGTGAGAGCAGTCTCGGGCAGATCCAACACGGCAGAGCTATTGGCCGCGTGTCGAAGCCTGACCTCGGGCATCTGGTGTGCGATCTGCTGGTAGAGAGCGAACTGCTCGCGCGTGAAGGTCTTATCAGCCTCATCGGCACTGGCGAAATGGGTAGACAGCCCCTCCAGCTCGATTCCCGGTAGGCTCGCGATGAGATCACGCAGCGCCAGCGCCTCACGCGGCTCCGCCCCGAAGCGATGCAAACCCGTATCTACCTTGATATGAACACGCACGCGCGTGCCGCGCGTCACCGCGGCCTGGGAGAGCGCCAGCACGACCTCGGGCCGGGTGACGGTTGGCGCAAGCCCGTTCTCTACCACAGTCTCGGCCTCCCATTCCGGCGTATAGCCCAGGATCACGATTGGCGCGGTCAATCCCGCCTGGCGCAGCTCGACGCCCTCCTGGACGGAGACCACGGCCAGATGCTCCGCGCCCGCTGCCAGAGCGGCCTGCGCCACGGCCGGCGCTCCATGCCCGTAGGCGTTGGCCTTGACGACGGCCGCCAGGTGTATGCCGTCCCCCAGATGCGCGCGCAGCACGCGCACGTTCTGCCTAATGGCGTCCAGGTCCACCTCTACCCAGGTCAGGGCTCTCTCCGACATCCTCATCTCCATCTCCTGCCCTCCCTCACGACAAGGCCCCATTATAACGAGTTTGCCACGCAGGGTGAACTGCATTTTCGCCAACCTTTCTGTTGCCGCCATCCCCGCACAATCCGTACCGGCCAGGGATTCCCACGTCATCGACCTCAGAGCCTGCCTACTCCTGAGCGATCAGCCCCTAACCCCCGCTTCCCCAACTCCTATCTTGACATCCCAATCGGTGCCCTGTATACTGAAATCCGAGCAGGCTACTCGGAATTACCGCGGGGCGACGATGATTCTGTCCACCAAGGGTCACTACGGATTGCGAGCCATGACGCGGCTGGCTGAGACGCACGGGCGGCAGGTCTTGTCGCTGGCGGAGATCGCTCAGGCGGAGGGGCTTCCGCCGGCCTATCTCGAGCAACTCGTGGCACCTCTGCGCAAGGCCGGACTGTTGAAGGCCACGCGTGGCGTACGCGGCGGCTACTGCCTGGCGCGACACCCGGCGGAGATCACGGTGGGGGAGGTCATCAGGATTCTCGAAGGTCCGATTGGCATCGTCGAGTGCGCCTCGGAGGTCCGATCCGCGGGCTGTTGCGAGAGGGAAACGACATGCCTCTCCAAGCCTCTCTGGCAGCGCATGCGAGCGAACATCGCCCAGATGCTCGATTCGACGACCTTGGCCGACCTCTCGGCGGGGGACGCGGGAAGCGGTGTCGCGGAAATCGCTCCCGAGCAGGACGACTGAGACGCTAGCTCGACAGAGCTTTCACGCTGTGGACTGGCAAGGGCGCGCAGGGTGATGCCCACAATGGCGTACAGACAGGGCAGACAGTGGCATGCAGCGTAGTCGCGGCACTTCGAGTGCCACAGCACCCGACTTAGTACTACAACCGTACTTTGTCATTCTGACTCGCCTGAGGCGAGGAAGAATCCGTACCTCCGGGGGCGAGGGGCGCGGATTCTTCGGCGCCTGCCCTGAGCCGAGCCGAAGGGTGCGC
>SCTZ01000183.1 GCA_004297765.1 Chloroflexota bacterium
GTGTTGCGGGAACGATCGGGATGCTCTTCGTGTCCGTCGCCGTCTTTGGCGGCGGCGCTCTGATGGAGTGCGGCACGGAGGAGCAGAGGCAGCGAATTCTGCCCGGGCTGGGGAAGGGCGAGACCATCATCGTCTTCGCGCTAACTGAGCCGAACAGCGGCTCCGATGCCGCTGCGCTACGCACCACCGCGGATGCGGACGGCGATGACTTCGTGCTCAACGGATCGAAGATCTTCTGCACCGGGGCCCTGATCGCAGACTATATCGTGACCGTGGTGCGGACCAACCGAAGCGTGCCGAATCACAAGGGGCTGAGCTTGTTCCTGGTCGATCGCAAGAGTCCTGGGCTGAGCATCAGACCGCTCCCGAAGCTGGGCTACAAAGCTATCCAAACCTGCGAGGTTGGCTACGACAACGTCCGCGTGCCCAGGGCGAACCTGATGGGCGAGGTCGATCAGGGTTGGCCTCTGCTTCTGCGCACCCTGGACGTCGAACGCATCAGCACGGCCGCCATGGCCGTCGGGATGTCCGACGGGGCTTTCAGCTACGCGCTGCAATATTCTAAGGAGCGCGAGCAGTTCGGTCAGCCCATCGGCAAGTTCCAGGTCATCTCCCATATGCTGGCCGATATGGCGGCAGAGACCGAGGTAGGGCGCCTGTTGACCTACCAGGCCGCCTCGAAGAAGACCCAGGGGATTCCCTGCTCCCTGGAGGCGTCCATGGCCAAGGCTTACTCAACAGAGTTGGCCACACGTACGGCCACCCGTGGTATGCAGATCATGGGGGGCTACGGCTATATGATGGAGTATGACATGCAGCGGTACTACCGCGAGGCGAAGCTGCTGGAAGTGGCCGGCGGCTCGAACCAGATTCAACATGAGATCATAGCCAAGCTTATCGGGCTGTGATCGGAGGAGAGAAGCATGGGTCGTAAACCGGTCAAAATCGGCGCACCCGGAGGGCTCGTTCCACCGTTCGACGCGGTGGTCAAGACGGCCCAGAGAAACGAGGAGCAGGGCTTCGATTCGCTCTGGTTTCCTGATCACTTCATGGCCTGGCATCCTGAGTCCATCTGGACGCCTGATCTCACGCCAATCGCCAAGTTCCAGTCGAACCCGCATATCTTCTACGATACCATCGGCACCATGGCCGTGGTTGGCTCGCAGACGCAGAACATAACACTGGGGACATCCGTCACAGAGCCCATTCGGCGTCACCCGGCCCTGCTGGCGCAGGAGTTCTTGACCCTGGACCATATCACGAAGGGGCGGGTCGTTCTCGGCATCGGCGCGGGCGAGGGTGAGAACATCATCCCCTACGGCCTGGATTTCAGCCAACCAGCCTCGCGTCTTGAGGAAGCCCTGCGCATTATTCGTCTCCTCTGGGAGAACAACGGTCCGGTTGACTACGATGGCAAGTACTGGAAGCTCAAAGACGCAGTGATGGCCCTCAGCCCCTACCAGCCCGGCAAATACCCACCGATCTGGGTGGCGGCCCATGGACCACGCATGCTTCGCATGACCGGTGAGTTGGCCGATGGGTGGCTCCCCACCAAGATGGAGCCCGACGAGTACGGCGAGAAGCTCCAGATCGTCCGCAACGCGGCCAAAGCGGTCGATCGCGATCCGGACGCCATCACCCCGGCCATGTGGACCTATCTGGTCATCGACGAAGATCCTCAGGCCTGCGAAGCTCTGCTCGATACGCTGCTGATCAAGGCGCTCTGTCTGTGTCTGCCGGCCGCGGCTTTTGAGCGACATGGGTGCAAGCATCCGTTGGGCGACAACTTCTACGGATTGACGGACTACATCCCGACCCGTTATGGTCGGGAAGAGGCCCTGGCCGCCATCAACAAGATCCCGCACGAGGTCGTCAAAGAAGGCATCATGCACGGCACGCCTGACGATCTGGCGCAGCAGATCGACGCGCTGGCTGAGAAGGGACTGGAGCACATCGTCCTGTGGAACATCACGTTCACGGGCGACATGAGCAAGATGCGCTCCTCTTACCAGTTGATGTCCGATTTGGTCAAGCGCGTACACGGGGCAAATCAGTAGCCAAAAGATTCGAATGGTTGCGCTCAATTCCTCAGCAGGTATGAGCAAGACGACGAAAGGAGAGGTGACCCGATGCAGTTCTCGTTTACCGAAGAGCAGCGGATGTTCCAGCGATCGCTACATGAAATGCTGGACAAGGTGGCACCGAGCAGCGTTATCCAGGAGCTCGACGAGAAGGAAGAGTTCCCAACCGAAATCGTCAAGAAGATGGCCGAGTTCGGCCTCTATGGGGTGGGGGTGCCGGAGGAGTACGGTGGATCGGGCGGCGGTCTGGCCGAGATGGCCATCGTTATGGAAGAGTTGGCCTACCACGGCGCGTGTCTGTTGTACGTCTATGCCCCGACCGTGGGTTTCTGCCGACAGGCCATTCTTAGCTTCGGCAGCGAGGAGCACAAGCGTGAGTTCCTCCCACAGATCGCCAGTGGCAAGCTCCGCATGGCCATGGGACTGAGCGAGCCGGACCACGGCTCCGACCTGGTCACGCTGGAGACGACCGCCGATCTGGACGGGGACGAGTATGTGATCCGCGGCAACAAGATCTTCACCACCGGCGCGGACAACGCGCAATACATCTTCACGATGGTCCGGACCGATAAGAGCGTTTCTCCGAGCCGCGGCATCAGCGTTCTCCTGACCCCGACGAACAGCCCGGGCATCAGTATTCGTCCCCTCAAGAAGCTGGGTGGGCAGGCAGTGCATACTTGCGAGGTCGCCTTCGACGACGTGCGCGTGCCCAAAGCCAACCTGCTATATGAGCTCAACAAGGGCTGGAAGATCGTGATGGAGCACCTGGACGAGGAGCGCATCCTGATGGGAGCTCAGTGCCTCGGCACAGCGCGCGGCGCGTTCGAGTGTGCCCTGAGGTACGCCAAAGAGCGCGAGCAGTTCGGGCAGCCCATCGGCAAATTCCAGACGATCGCACACATGCTGGCCGACATGGCCATCGATGTGGAGGCCATCCGCTTGATGACCTACAACAACATCTACCGCAAGACGAACGGACTGCCATGCACCAAAGAGGCGTCCATGGCCCGGGTCTTCTGCAGTGAAGCGGCCATGCGAACGGCTCACAAGGCTGTTCAGATCCACGGTGGCTACGGCTACATGATGGAGTACGACGCCCAGCGCTACTTCCGCGAGGCCAAGCTGTGGGAGATCGCGGGCGGCACCAACCAGATCCAGCGCGAAGTAATAGCCCGAGAGTTGGGACTGTAGAGGGAAGAGAAGAAATATGGCATACGAGCACATTCTGCTTGACAAAACCGACGGGTTGGCGACCATCACCTTGAACCGCCCGGAAGTCTACAACGCGATGAACACCAAGATGCTCCAGGAACTGGTGCACGCCGTAGAGGACGTGTGCAAGGACGACCAGGTCCGGGCCATCATGTACACCGGCGCCGGGAAGGCCTTCTCGGCCGGCGGCGACATCAAAGAGATGGGTGGCACGCAGGGTCAGTGGATCGGGACCGCCAGCGAGGAATGGGTCTGGGCGACCTGCAAGATCGCCACGGCCTTCTACAACACGGAGAAGCCGGTCGTGGCGGCGGTCAACGGACTGGCCACTGGCGCAGGCGCCTGCTTCACCTTCGCGGCTGATCTGGTGTTGGCCTCTACCGAAGCCTGGTGGGGCATCTTCTTCGTGAAGCGAGCGGTAATGCCAGACTTCGGCGGCATGTTCTTCCTGCCGCGCATCATCGGCGCGAACCGAGCCAAAGAGCTGATGTTCTTCGGCGATCGCCTGGATGCTCAGCGGGCCTACGAGATCGGTCTCGCCCAGAGAGTCGTCCCGGCGGAGCGGTTCGCCGAGGAGTCCCGCGCCTACGCGCAGCGCCTGGCCCATGGCGCCACCAAAGCCATCGGCACGGCCAAAGTGATCATCAACCGCGGTCTGGAGACCGATCTGGACGCCGTGCTCAAATACGAGACCTACGCCCAGCGCAACTGCTTCACCTCGGAGGACTTCAAAGAGGGCATGCAGGCCGCGTTAGAGCGACGCGAGCCGGTGTTCAAGGGAAGGTAAGAATCCCTAACTCGATCTGATTCCCGGGAGCGCGGGTATTCCTCAGGTAAGCAGGATGCCCGCGCTCTGGCGTGTAGCACGTCTTATACTCTTTTACGGTAGTCCCTTTGTGATCGGTCAGACCGCGGCGGCTTCGGAAACCGCCGCGGTCTCGGGGCCGGGATGACGAAGTCGCCAACGGGAAAGAGTATCAAACAGTGCTAGTTTCATGGTGTGAAGAGATCCGCGTGAAGCTCTGGAGGTAGTAGCATGATAAAGCTGGCGCTTTCGGCGGTGGAGCTTGCGATAGGGGAACCGATCACGCCACTGCTTGAGATGGCAACTAAGCATGGCGTCCAGTGGATCGAGCTGTGGTATCCGGGGGGCTTTCGTGCGGAAGGTCGGGATCGAACCGTGAGCCGGATTCGTGAGGCGGGGGTCGGTGTGGCCTCCGTCGCTTCCGGCACTTCCTTGGTGCGAGATGGCAGCGTCCACCATCATCAGACCAGGCTCATCGAGGCCATCGAGCTCGCCCATGACCTTGGGGCTGGCTATGCGAATACCTACTTCGGGTTTCGATCGTGGAGAGACGATGATGGCAGCATCGAGCTATATGCGCAGAACATCAGGCCGTGCTTGAGGCGGGCGGAAGAGCTGGGTGTGGTCATCACGCTGGAGAACGAGTTCGACGGGATCGGCAAGGATTCGACCGGGAGCGACATCACCCGACGTCCTGAGGCGGTGCTGCGGCTGATGGAAGTTGTGGACAGCCCCCACTTACGATTGACCTTCGATGCCTGCAATTTCTATTTCGCGGGAGCCGAGCCGTTCCCGCAGTCCTATGAAATGCTGCGCCCATACATCGCCTACGTTCACGCAAAGGATGGGCGCTGCACTGGGGAAGCGAGATCCACGGACACAGGGTGGACACAGTTCATCGACACGGGCCGGCATTATGCCACATGCCCACTCGGCGAAGGAGGGGTCAATTGGCTTGGACTCCTGCATCGGCTTGTTGCGGATGGCTACCAGGGTTTTCTCACCTTGGAGCCGCATGCAAGCCCCGAGAACCGCACGGCGGCCTGGGAGCATGCCATCAAGACCGTCGGTGAGTGGATGCCAGACTCCTTGACACGTTGTCCGAGCGTGCTATAATGCGCTCGGGGTGACACTTCACGTCAAACGTCAACCACGTCCCGTGACAGACGGCTAGTCATGACTAGCTCGTCGTCCTCCGGTGGCACCCCGGACAGTTTCCACGAGTCGGAGACCTGTTGTCCGACGTGGTGCTACTCTGGCCGTCCGTCCTATCACTGGAGCCTCGGACAGCTCCGTCCCGGCTTTCGCTTGGGTCCGTTTGCTCTCGTAGAGGGTTGGACTCGAGCACGAGATATTCCCCAAAGCGCCTATTTGCCAGTGGGAGGAGCCACAGCATCAGAGTTGCGAGAAGTTTGACGTCTCTTCACTTGTGGGTGCGTGACCTCGTAGCAGATAGGAGGAGCGATTATGGACCTGGCGTTGCAGGGCAAGACTGCCATCGTTACCGGTGGGGCCTCGAACATCGGGCGACGAATATCCCTGACCCTCGGCCGCGAGGGAGCCAACGTTGTAATCGTGGATCTGGATCCAAACCAGGGCAACAAGGTGGTCCAGGAGATCGTGGGTGCGGGTGGTAAAGCTGTCTGTATCGAGACCGACGTGACCAGTTTGCCGGCCGTCGAAGCCATGTTCAAGCAGTCCGTCGACAGCTTTGGCCAGGTCCATGTCCTCGTCAACAACGTGGGCTGGGACAAGGTCATGTACTTCCTCGAGACCGATCCCGCCCTATGGGACAAGCTCATCAATATCAACTACCGCAGCAACTTGAACACGTTCAAGACCGTTCTGCCGCATATGATCGAAAATGGCTACGGTCGCATCGTCAGCATCGCCTCCGAGGCCGGGCGCATCGGCGAGTTCCGTGAGTCCGTCTATTCCGGACTCAAGGCCGGGGTGATCGCCCTTTCCAAGTCAATCGCCCGGGAAGTCGGCCGCCATAACATCACTGTCAACACCGTCTGCCCTGGCCTGACGATGCCCGAGGACGACTCGGAGGTCAGCGCCGTTAGCATGTGGGCCAAGGGCCGTGGCGAAGTCATCGACTTCTTCCCGACCGAGGTCGAGATGGCGCAGGCCGCAAAGCGGTTCCCACTGCGTCGCGTCGGCCGGCCGCAGGATATCGCCAACGCCGTCGCCTTCCTGTCTTCTGACGCGGCCAGCTTCATCACCGGGCAGGCGCTCAGTGTTAGCGGCGGCTACACAATGATTGGAAGCTAAGCTCAACCTCGTGGTCGACCAGTAAAGCTGGCGGTGCCCGTGTTGCCAGGACTAATATCCTACCAGGAGAGGTGAAGTATGATCGAACGGAAGATTTCGTTCTGCCGCATCTGTGAGTGCTCCTGTGGCGTGGTCGTGACCGTGGAGGACGGCCGGATCGTCCAGGTCGAGCCCGACCGCGAGAATCCGCTCAGCGCGGGTCACCTATGCATCAAGGGTAAGTGCTTTCCAGAGGTCGTCTACGATCCTGATCGGCTGCTCCACCCGGTAAAACGGGTGGATGGCGGTTGGCAGCGCATCGGTTGGGCGCAGGCCATCGATGAGATCGGCGAGAGGCTCGCCCATCTCATTGACAGCAACGGAGCGCGCGCTGTCGCCGGCTACATCGGCGGTGGCGCGGCCTTCTATCCTCCTTCGTGGCAACTGGCCGCCCGTTTTCTACGCGCCATAGGGTCCCCCAATCGCTTCTCTCCCGCCACCATAGATGCGATCAACTGGCTGCGGGCCTGCGAGGGCGTGCTGGGGGATCGCGCCTTGATTGGTATCCCGGAGTGGGGGGATGCTAAGTATATGCTGGTCATCGGGGCCAACCCGCTGACCACCAACTTCTCCATGCTACAGGTGATGCCGCGAGGGCTGGAGCTTGTGCGCAAGGCCCGGCAGCGCGGCGCGAAGGTAGTGATGGTCAACCCGCGGCGGCCGGTCGAGTCCATGGGCATCACGGACGAGCATCTTTTCATCGTCCCCAGCACCGATGTATTCTTCGTTATGGGGCTCATCAACGTGATCCTGCGGGAGGCGCTTCACGACAAGGAGTACGTGGCCAGTTACTGCAGCGGTCTGGAGACGCTGCGTGAGCTAGTGGCCGATTACACACCAGAGGCGACAGAGCGAATCACCGGAATCCCGGCCGATAAGGTCGTGCAGGTGGCGCGCGATTTTGCCCGCGCCCGGGGCGCCTTCGCGATCGCTCATACCGGTGTCTCCATGGCGCCCAATGGCACCCTGGGCGAGTGGGCGGTCATAGTCTTGAACGCCATCACCGGCAACCTGGACCGACCCGGGGGCCTTTACTTCGATCCCGGCATCATTCCCTCCAAGCCGAAAGCCGCCCCGTCCGAGCGACGCCCGGTCCCCGTCTCTCGGGTGCGAGATTACCGGCTCTATGGCAGCGAGTTCCCCTGCTCTATACTGGCCGACGAAATCCTCATGCCGGGCGAGGGTCAGATCCGGGCCTTGATCGTGACCGGTGGCAACCCGATGCTGTCTTTCCCCAATGCCAACAAGCTGGAGCGCGCCCTGGACCAACTCGATCTGCTCGTCTGCATCGATCGCTACGTGAACGAGACGGCCACCTTCGCGGACTATGTCCTGCCTGCGACCACCTTTTTCGAGCGACCGGACGTGAGTTGGCCTCTCACGCCGACCAGCGCCGTTCCGTTTCTTCAGTGGGCAGACCGTGTGATCGAGCCTCTGGGCGAGTCGAAGACCGAGCTGGAAATCTTCCGAATGCTCTATCAGAGGCTCGGGATTCCGCTCATGAATCATCCTGGTCTGGAGGAAGAGGTGCGGGCCGCCGAGGAGGCGGGTGAAGGTATCGAGGCGATCAGCGACCTTGTCTTCACGTTCCTAATGGGCGGGGCTCGGGTTTCTCTTGACGAGTTGAAACAACATCCGCACGGCCTGATCTTCGGTGAGAAGACGTTCGGTCAATCCATCCCCGACCGTCTGGGCACGCCCGACAAGAAGATCCATCTGGCGCCCGAGGAGTTCGTTGAGCCCATTCGGCAGCTCGAGCCGCCTGTCCCGGATGGGCAGGACAACAGCTTCATTCTTATCTGCCGTCGTTTCCTATCTTCCTTCAATACGTCCTATCACAACGCGCCGTCCCTGCGCAAGGTGATCGACGAGAACTTCGCCGAGATCAGCGCACACGATGCTGGCCGGCTGGACATCGCGGATGGGGAGTATGTCACGGTCCAGAGCAAGGTCGGCCGCGTCATCGCCAAGGCGAAGGTGAGCGATGATATCGCGCCAGGTGTCGTGGCCATCCCTCATGGTTGGGGCCACGTGTACGAGACCTCTCAGCGGCTGGCTCGTCAGACGCCGGGGGTCAATCCCAACGTTCTCATCGACGACGAAGCTAGTTGCGATCCGTTCACCGGCAACCCGGCGCAAAACGGGACGCGGGTCTGGGTCACGAAGGGTGCGGTTGTCTGATTAGGCGGCTGGTCATGAGCGATGGCCGGGTCGCTCGCCAGCTAGCAGGAAAAGGCTATTGATAGCTTGCTGGATGGTGGTATAATCCTGCGCACCTAGTGGTGCATCCGCCAAATCCTTTGCGCTATCGTAGTGGCGGACCGCCGTGTCCGCCAGGGGCGGGGTAGGGCGCGCCCCCCCCGCCCGTGGCGGACAGAGCCGTCCGCCACTACGGATGTCGATTGGACTTGGCGGATGCACCACTTAGCCGAGAGGAAAGGAAGCATGAAGGTTACGATCAAGCTCTGCGCGACCATGGTGACCCTGCTGCTGGTAGTGGCGACACTCGTCAGCGGCTGCGGTCAGACTCAGTCCTCATCCCCGGCCGCGAGTCCGGCCTCGCCGAAGGCCTCGTCTTCGGCCCCGGCCTCGTCTGCGCCGGCATCCGCGGCCAAGCTGAGTGGCACGATCAAGGTTGGCTCAGCGTTCTCCTTGTCCGGTCCGTGGGCGACTTCGTCTCGCATGTACAATGTCGCCCTCGAGATGGCAGTCGAGGACATCAACAAGAGCGGTCTCCTCGACGATGCCAAGATCGAGCTTATCCAGGCAGACACTGTCGACACCAACGAGGCGGCCATCAACGCCTTCCAGAAGCTGATCAAGACGGACAAAGTCATCGCCATCTTCGGACCGGCCGCTTCGTCGCAGGCCATGGCGACCGATCCCCTAGCTCAGCAGGCCAAAGTTCTTGTCTTCGCGCCGAACCCGCTGCCGGACGTGCCGGCCATCGGTGACCACATCTTCGCCACGCTCGCCATGTATGGGGACATGATCCCAGGCGCGCTCAAGCAGCTTGTTCCGGCGCGCGGAATCAAGTCGGTGGCCATCGTAACGCAGAAGGACTTCCCGCTAGGTGTTGCCAATACGGTGGTTCGACGCGAGGAGTTCAAGAAGCTCGGCGTTCAGATCGTTGTCGACGAGGAACGGCTTGCAGGGGACACCGACTTCACTTCGCTCATCACCAAGATCATGAACGCCAAGCCTGACATGGTGGCGGTCGATGGGCTCCCGCCTGGCGAGACGCTACTAATCAAGCAACTCAAGACTGCCGGCTTCAAGGGCACGATCTGGGGAGCAACGGGAACGGCGACGAACGCCAGTGTTAAGGCCGATCCCCAGACGTTCGAAGGCGTCTTTAACCTGACCGGCTGGTTCCCCGGGCTGCCGGGCGAGAGCGACAAGACCAAAGAGTTTGTCAAGCGCTTTAGCGATAAGATGCAGCAGTTGCCCGACCAGTACCCGATCGCTCAGTATGATAACCTCTGGATGCTGGCCAATGCGATCAAAAAGGCCGGCAAGACCAACGACGTCCAGGCCATCCGAACCACACTGACGACGACCGAGATCGATGGTCTCCAGGGCAAGCTGAAGTTCAACGAGAAGCGGGTGCAGGATCACCCTTCTGTGTTGATCGAAGCGAAGGGCGGCGTCTACGTTCTAGGTAAGCCGTAAGATAGTCATTGCTTCGGGGGCGGACAAGAAGTCCGCCCCCTTTCACACTCTAAGACTGCGTTGATGTAGAGAAGGTGCGTCTACAGCAGATCGCACAATCCCTCTCACAGTTGTGCCAGGTCTCTTCCAGTTCACGTCCACGCCATTCCCGCGTCCCATCTTGCATAGCTTGCTCCAAGGTTCCCAGATCGACGACATGGCCCAGCAAGAGTGGGGATGGAGGGCACCATACGACCAGCAGAGAATTGTGGAGGGCCTCGTCGAAGAACTGCGGGCATACCCACAACGATACGCCTGAAGTTTCCGACACGATGTCCTATGATCGAGAGTAAGGATGAAAGGCATGAAATTCGGTCTCTTCTGTAGCTTCCAATCGGTGGAGCAGCCGCCTCGATTCGAGGAGGTATATCGGGCGATCTTCGAGCAGTTGGCCGCGGCCGAGGAGTTGGGCTTTGACTCCGTCTTGCTCTCGGAGCATCACTTCATGGAGAACGGCTACTGCCCTTCCCTCCTGCCGGTGGCGGCGGCCATCGGGGCGCGGACGCAACGGCTCAAGCTGATCACGCTGCTCCTGCTGCCTTTGCACCACCCGGTGCGGGTGGCCGAGGACGCGGCGGTGGTGGATGTGATTTCGGGTGGTCGGCTGGTTCTGGGATTGGGGCTGGGCTATCGGGACGTGGAATTCCGTGGCTTTGGCATCCCAAAGAATGAACGGGGTCGCCGCATGGACGAGGGGATCGCGATCGTGCGAGGCTGCTGGACGGATGATAGCTTCTCCTTCGAGGGACGGCATTTCCAGCTCGATGGTATCAACGTGCAGCCTAAGCCGGTCCAGCGTCCACGACCGCCGATCTGGGTCGGTGCGCAGAGCAAGCCGGCCCTCCTGCGTGCGGCGGGAACAGACGGACATATCTACGGCACGGCTCCCCTGCCATTCCTGGTAAAGCAGCAGCACATTCTCCACGATGCTCTAAGTGAACGGGGCAAGAACGCCGCGGAGTTTGAGACCACTCTCATTCGCGAGTGCTTCGTTGGGGAAAGCGACGAGCAGGCCTGGGAGGAAGCTGGCGAATACTTCCTGGAGATGTACCGGCGCGACTATCTGAGCTGGGATCAGGTGGTGGAAGCTGACGAGGGAGGCAAGGCTCGCTACGCGACGCAACAGGACGACCCGATGTTCGAGCGCGAACGCTTCAGCCGGGATCGGGCCATCATCGGAAGCCCCGACTACTGCATTGCCGAGATCAGGCGCTACCGCGAACAACTGGACTTCGACAATCTCATCCTGCGCATGCACATGCCTGGATTGCCGCTCGACAAAGTAATGCGCTCGATGCAGCTTTTTGCCCGGGAGGTACTGCCGCACTTCGCGGAAGATCCTGGCGTGGCGAGATAGTAACCGACCACGCTGGTTCAAACGGCAAGATCTGGCCTAGGCTTCTCTTCTGTCATCCTTAGCAAAGACTCATCTCATGCGGTAAGGCGCGTGCTTGTCATCCTGAACCGCAGCGAAGGATCTCCTCGTTGGAACGGGCGACGAGGCTCTTATCTGGGGTGAAGGTCCGACTGGGACGACCAACGGGGAGATTCTTCCTCGCCTCAGGCGAGTCAGAATGACAAAGAAAGCGGCGCTCAGAATGACAGAGAAAGCGGCGCTCAGAATGGCAACAAGAGGAGGATCAATGGAGAAGTTGCTGACTTTCCTGCGGCGTCCGTCCAATGTCGGGGTTGAGGAGTTTGCGCGTCGTTACTTGAGCGATCATGCGGCGCTGATTGTCGGGAGTCCCGGAGTCCGTCGCTACGTCGCCAACCTCATGGACTTGCCCCAGGATATCCTTGAGCCCCTCGGGTTCAATGCGGGGAATTGGACGATCGACGCGGTGGATGAGGTATGGTGTGAGTCATTGGATGACCTGCCCGATATCAGCCGGTTGTATGGTGATGTTCGGATGCCGGCGGTCGAGCGAGGAACTGAACTGACGGCACAGGGCTTTGGCTTCGACTGCTTTCGCGTGACCGAGCGTGTGCATCGGGAGTGGGATTACGCGTGGAGGCATGGCGAGCAATCGCCGGTCTTCAAGATATTCTTCCCGGTACGTCGGAGCCCCAAGATCTCGCACGAGCAGTTTGTCGACCACTGGATGCAGTCGCACGTTCCGCTCGCCCTGAAGCACCACCCTGGCATGCGCTTCTATGCTACCAACGATGTGACATCGTCACTGACACGGGGCGCGCCCGAGATGGATGGTGTGAGTGTGCTGCACTTTCTCTCGGCAGGGGAGTTCCAAGAGCGCATGTTCGATTCGCCGGAAGGGCAGGCAATCATCGGAGCAGACATTGTCAAGTTCATCAATTTCCGAGCGAGTGGAGCTTATGTGGCCAGGGAGTTCGTCCATACGGGAGATGGCAACGCATGACCGCGTCATATCTCTTGACACGCCGCCCGGCTATGCTATAATGCGCTCACGATAACCCTTAACGTTTGACGTTAACCACGCAAGTGGCAGACCGCCTGTTCTGGTTTGCCCGCTCGCTCGCACGGGTTTTTCGGATGCTCTTCCGCAAGCGAGACCTGGGATTGAAAGCCGGGAGCTTTGTCGGCTGCTCTTTCCAAGCGCCGGACTCGGGACAGCGCCGTCTGCGAGTCCGGCCTCTGGCGCCGTACACGCGTGCTGGTCACAGCTAGCACGCTTTTTCTTCACGCGAGGAATGGGGAACCCCATGGCAGAGAGGCGCGTCGTTACCTGGAGTGCCACCGGCGCAGTGGCCACCATCATGATCGACAATCCCCCCCACAATGTCATCAACCGAGAGGTCAGAGCAGGGCTTTCCGCCTGTCTCAGCGCGGTAGAGCAGGACGACTCGGTTCGCGTGTTGGTCATCGCCGCGGCGGGTGATCGGTTTTTCAGTCCCGGCGGCGATATCTCAGAGACTCCCTCCAAGGTCACGGAGGAGCAGGCGCGCGCCTTGACCCAGGAAGTCTCGGACCAGCTCCTGCAGATCGATGAGTTCCCAAAGCCCACGATCTGCGCTGTCAACGGCATCGCAATGGGCGGTGGCTTCGTCCTCGCTATCGCCTGCGATCTGCGCGTGGCGGCCGAGAACGCCATCTTCGGCCTGCCAGAGCAGAAGGTGGCCGTGTTTCCCGGCGGCGGTGGCACTCAGCGGCTGCCTCGGTTGATCGGCGAGGGAAGGGCCAAGGAGTTGCTTTTTACCGCCGATCCGATCGATGCTCATGAGGCTCATCGCATCGGCCTGGTCAACCGCGTCGTCCCGGTCGGGCGGGCGCTGTGCGCGGCCCAGGAATTGGCCGCGCGCATTGCGGAGTTCTCGTCCCCGATTCTTCGCGCAACCAAGGTGGCCGTCCACGCCAGCCGCACGGCTGATGTTGCTGCCGGACTGGCGCTGGAGGTGGATTCGTTTGCTCGGCTAACGCAGACTGAGGACGTGCAAGAGGGCTATAGGGCCTTTATCGAGAAGCGCAAGCCTCGCTTTCAGCATCGCTAGTACGCCGCCAGGTTGGGGGCGGAGGTATCCCGAGGAACCCGTTGATCCAGCATCGGGGAGCGTTCCGTTCACCAACTGTCGCGTTGACCGTCTCGCGCAATCGAATATCAGAGGGGAACTGATGAGCGTTGTTCATGAAGAGCCGTCAGTAGCAACACGTCAGACTATTTGGCAGGCATTAGAATCCGCCGCCAAACGGTTTGGACCGCGAGAAGCTATCGTCTGTGGCGATACCCGGGTTACCTACGCCGAGATGCTACGGCAAGTGGATAGGCTTGCGGCGGGGCTGCTCTCGGCCGGGATCGGTCCGGGCGATCACGTTGCCCTTATCTTCCCGCTTATCCCGGAGTGGGTGTTCGTCCACTACGCGCTGACATCCCTGGGCGCCGTAGCCGTGCCCATCAACTTCAACTACCAGTCCGACGAGGTGCGCTGGGTTCTGAAGCAAGGCGATGTCACGGCCATCATTGCCATGGACACTTTCCGGAACCTGGACTTCCTGGGTTTGCTCAAGAGCATCGACTTCGCCCTGGAGCCAGGCCCGGTTCACTCAGCACAGTTTCCCCTGATCAAGAGCTTCTTCCTGTTGAGCGCCGGTGAAGAGCCCGGCGGACCGTACAGCCTGCTAACGTTGCTCGCGCATCAGCCATCCGCCGACGAGGTAGCCAGGCTGGCGGAGATACGCGCTGGCCAGACGCCGGATGATCCCTGCTACATCATGTTCACCTCCGGAAGCACGGCCCGACCCAAATCGGCCCTACTGCCTCATCGGGCCATCTGTGGCGTGGGCCATCATTACGCGGATAGACTCGGCGTGGGACCGGAGGATCGGTTTCTATCCATGTTAACCATCTTCCACGTGGGCGGAGTCGTCCCCTGCGTTACTCTGCCGCACGCGGTCGGTGCTGCCGCGTGCCTGGTCAGCGCATTCGAGCCGTCCCTGGTTCTGGAGACCATCGAGCGTGAGAGGTGCACGGCGACCACCGGTTTCGATACCATGTTCAACAAACTGATCGGCCACCCGGATTTCAAGAGTAGGGATGTGTCTTCCTTGAAGAAGGCCGCCATTCCGTGCACACCGGCCTACCGCGAGCAACTTCTCAGCACATTCGCGTTCGAGCACATCGCGGGCGTGTATGGGTGCACTGAGAGCTCTTCCATGGTCACAATGGACGGCCACGACGAGACGGACCAGGAGAGCCACCGCATGGCCAATGGCCGACCGTTTCCCGGCGTGGATGTGCGCATTGTGGACCCCGAGACAGGCCAACCCGTACCACCCGGCACTCCCGGCGAGATCTGCTTCCGCGGCTGGAACCGCTTTCTTGGCTACTATAACATGCCCGAGGAGACGGCCACGGCCATCGACGCCGAAGGCTTTGTTCATATGGGGGACTACGGCTGGCTGGACGAGGATGGCTACCTGTGCTATCGTGGCCGCTACAAGCAGATGGTCAAGACGGGTGGCGAGAACGTCTCCCAGAAGGAAGTGGAAATATTTCTTGAGGACATTATTCCTGCCGTCGAGTTCGCCCAGGTAGTGGGCGTCCCAGACGAGGTATGGGGCGAGGCAGTGGTCGCCTTCGTACAGCTCAGGGCGGGGTCGACCGCTTTACCAGAGGAGATCCGGGCGCAGTGCCGGGGGAAGATCGCGGGCTTCAAGATCCCCAAGCACGTCTTCATCCTGCAATCCCAGGACTGGCCCGTACTGGCGGTAGGGCGTCCGGACAAACATACCCTGCGCAAGATGGCTATGGAGAGACTAGGGCGCCTGGAGTAAGGGGCATTCCGGGCCGCTTGGCACATGAGACCACCAGAAAGGAGGAGAGCCGAAGATAGCATGAATCGACCTGAGATCTGAGGCTTGATCGAGACTCCAACTGCCGATTTGTTGTGGAAAGGCACCGCGTGAACCATGGATAGTGGGTGCACGTTACCATCGACGGACGATTCAGCGCTCGTCTAGCGCTTTCGGACTATGGATAAAGGAGGAACAGACCAGTGTTGTTGTGTAGTCCCAAGTGGCAGAAGATCCTTGGCTTCGTCTTCTCGGCAGTCCTCGTCGTGAGTGTGGCGGCTTGTGGCGTGGCAACACCGAGCACTCCCAAGACCGAGTCGCCCTCGGCCAGCGCCAAGCCGTCAGAGGCAGCTAAGCCTTCGGCGTCTGAGTCCGCCAAGCCATCTGCGTCCGCACCGGCATCCAAGGAGCCCATGAAGGTTGGCGTCATCCTAACGCTCACGGGTCCGACCGGCTCAGTCGGTACCAAGGATCTGGCGGGCGTCGAGATGGCCGTCGAGGAGATAAACGCGGCCGGTGGAATCATGGGCCGTAAGATCGAGTTGATCCAGCGTGACGATGGTGGCGATCCAACCAAGGCCCGCACGGCTGCCGAAGAACTAGTCGAGAAGAACAAAGTCGAGTTCATCGTAGGGCCCACAATCACGTCGCCGGCCCAAGCCGCGGCTACTTTCCTCACCGACGCGAAAGTTGTCAACATCACCTCGGGCACGGGTGACGCGGCCACTGATCCGACCAAGTTCCCGTATGCCTTCACCAACGGGCTCTGGGCGAGCGAGCAAGGTCAGCCCATTGCCAGGTACGCAGTCGATATCATCAAGACTAACAAGGTCGGCATTGTTGCCGAGGCTGGTGCGTACGGCATTGCCTCCACGGACGGATACAAAGCGGGTTTGAAAGCTAAGGGATTAGAGCCAGTGGGCATCCAGCAGTTCACGACGGGCGCCACGGACATGAGCGGACAGCTCAACGCCCTCAAAAGGGCTGGCGCAGAGGCGGTTTTGCTCGCCAGCACCGGCGCTGACTCGGCTCGCGTTCTCAAGACCTTCCAGGCCATTGGCTGGGATGTTCCTGTCTTGGGCAATGTGGACCTCACCTCCGCGGCCGTGGTGGACGTGGTTGGCCCCGAAGGTATGAAGAACGTCTATGCGCTCGGCTACGAACGTATGGCGTTCTCGGACAAGAAGCCCATCAATCCCAAGACCAAAGCGTTTGCCGATAAGCTGGCGAAGAGGATGAACCTGCCTGCGTTGAAGGATGCATTCACCTTCGAGGCGCAGTACTACGACACTGTATATGTGCTCAAGATGGCCATCGAGAAAGCTGGAACGACCGAGGGACCCAAGCTGGCTGCCGCGCTGGAGCAAGTCAAGGATTGGGATGGCGTATACGCCAGTTGGAGCTACTCGAAGACTCGGCACTGCGCGCTGGAGCCAGACGACCAGGTGATGGTCAAGGCCTCCAGTGGGAAAGCGGGCTTCTTCGAGTTGGCCCCGGGTTACTAGTGTCCTATCACTCGTAACTTGGCAGGTGAAGACGTGCGTATCGGTCGGATCGGTCCGATCGGACGGATTGGTCCGATTCGGCGGATACGCATCAGGTCAGCAGTTGTGCGGTACCGGATCAGCACGTGACCTGATCGACGGACCGTCACAGCAGAAGGCGGCTTGACCTCTATGGGTCCTGTCCGGCTGCTGAAGGCTTTATCGTGGGGGCGACCCACTGGTCGCCCCCACGATAACCTTGTTCGATGGCGCCGCGATTAGTTGAGACCCGGTCATAAACTGACGCTGGTACTGGGAGCGCGGGCATCCTGCCCGCGCTCCCAGGCAGCAGCGCTTGTTACAATCATGACCAGACCTCGATTTGTTATGGCACTACCCTGAAGTTGGAGGAGTCGTGATGCGATCGACAGTCCAGGAACCAGCACCCCCCACCGGCTGGACCACGTGGCAGGCGCTGGAGAATAGCGTCAGGCTGCACACAAGCCGCGAGGCCGTGGTCTATGGGGACACCCGGGTCACCTACGCCGGGCTGCTGGATAAGGTGGAAAGGCTCGCCACGGGGCTGCTGGCTGCGGGAATACAGCCAGGCGATCACGTCGCGTTTCTCATGCCTTCGATCCCGGAGTGGGTGTATTTGCACTACGCCCTTGCCACTATCGGCGCGATTGCGGTACCGGTCAACTACATGTACCGGGGCGACGAGCTGCGCTGGGTGCTGCGACAGGCAGACGTGACCGCGATCGTAACCGCCGATGGCCTGGCTGGCGTCAGCTTCCTGGAGTTGCTGGAGGGCATTGACTCAGGTCTTCAGCCGGGGGAAGTACACTCCGAGCAGTTCCCGCTGATCAAGAGCATGTTTGTGCTGGATACAAAGGGTGAGCAGGGCGGGGCCTATAGCTTTCGGACGCTCCTGTCCCACGAGCCGTCGGAGGCCGAGAGGGCTCGTCTGGCCGAGGTCCGTTCTCGTGTGAGTCCGGATGATGCTTGTTTCATCATCTTTACCTCCGGCAGCACGGCTCGTCCCAAGCCGGCTCTGGTGCCACATCGAGCCGTCTGTGGTGCGGGACATTACTTTACACGCGCCCTACAGGTCACTCACGACGACCGCTACCTGCACATGCTGCCCACCTTCCACATCGGTGGCGCGTCGTGTGGAATCGCGACACCCCACGCGGTGGGGGCCACCATGGTCACGGTGGGCGTTTTCGAGCCAGGTCTGGTGCTCGAGACCATCGAGCGGGAGCGCTGTACTGTTACCGGCGGCTTCGACACTCATTTCGCCAAAATTATGGCGCATCCCGAGTTCAAGACGCGCGACATTTCCTCGCTGAGATCTTCCTGGGCGGGCTGCACTCCGGCCTTCCGCGTGCAGCTCAAGAAGGCCTTGAAGTTCGAGATTCTCACGGTCAGCTATGGCTGCACCGAAAGCGCCGCGCTGTGTGCCATCAGCATGCCGGAGGACATAGACCCTGAGGTTCTGCGCAATAGCAATGGTAGGGTGCTGCCGGGTGTGGAAATGCGGATCATCGATCCAGAGACCGGAAAGCCCGTTGCTCCCGGCACGCTCGGCGAGATCTGCTTCCGGGGCTGGAACCGCTTTCTTGGCTACTATAACATGCCCGAGGAGACGGCCGCGGCCCTTGACGCCGAGGGATTTCTCCACATGGGAGACTACGGTTGGCTGGACGAGGACAACAACATCTACTACCGCGGGCGCTACAAGATGATGATCAAGACAGGGGGCGAAAACGTCTCCGAGAAAGAAGTGGAGATCTTCTTGGAGGACAACATTCCTGCGGTGGAGTTTGCCCAGGTGGTTGGTGTCCCGGATGATGTATGGGGCGAAGCTGTCGTCGCTTTTGTCCAACTTAAGGCCGGGATGATCTCTTTGCCCGAGGAGATCCGAGCACAGTGCCGAGGTAAAATCGCGGGTTTCAAGATTCCAAAGCATGTGTTTATCTTGGAGGCTAAGGATTGGCCTATGCTGGCTGTGGGGCGTCCTGATAAGCATACCCTGCGTAAGATGGCCGCGGAACGGTTGGGGCGTGTGGCGCCAGCATAGCGCATTCATTCATCACGCCCAGCGCCCCCTGCCCCGCCGGGCGCAATGAATTGCACTCCTACGAAGCGCATTTGGATCTGCCGGATGTACCACTAACTATGAGAGTATACGGTTCTCCCACAATGAATTGGGCGGACACGTGATATTCCGATAGTACGGGGAGGAATGATATGTCACTCGCCACTCAGCCACCCGCCGAGGCAACCCGCCGTACCATTTGGCAAACGTTGGAGAACAGCGTGAAGCTGCATGGTGGCCGGGATGCCATTGTATACCGAGGCGTCCACGTGACCTACGCCGACATGTTCCAACAAGTGGAAAGGTTGGCTGCCGGAATGCTGTCCGCGGGGATAAAGCCCGGGGACCACGTGGCCATCATCTTTCCGACCACTCCGGAGTGGGTGTACGTTCACTATGCCCTGACCACGATGGGCGTCACGGTGGTCCCGATCAACTTCATGTACAAGGCCGACGAGGTTCGCTGGGTCCTGAGCAGAGCGGACGTGAGCGCGATCATCACCCTGGACTCATTCCTGACGCTTGATTTCCTGGGACTTCTGCGCAGCGTCGACCCGGCTCTGGTGCCGGGCGAGGTAAATAGCGAGCAGTTGCCGCTGATCAAGCGCGTGTTCGTGCTGAGCTCCGGCGAAGAAGCGGGCGGACCATACAGTCTCCGTACGCTGCTGGCGCATGAGACAACCGAAGCTGAGCGGGCTCAGTTGGCGACGATTCGTACCGGACAGACGCCCGACGATCCGTGTTACATCGTCTTCACCTCCGGCAGCACGGCCCGGCCCAAATCGGCGCTGATCCCGCAGCGGGCCGTAACCGGTGCCGGGCACTACTTCGCTCGGGGACTGGACATAACCGAAGAGGACCGCTTTCTGGCGATGCTGCCGACTTTTCATACGGGTGGTTTCGTTTGCTGCATCACCCTGCCGCATTCGTCTGGCGCGGCGAGCTACCTGCTCGGTGCGTTCGAGCCAGGGCTGGCCATGGAGACGATCGAGCGTGAGCGCTGCACGGCTACCGGGGGCTTCGACACCATGTACACCAAGATTATGGGGCACCCCGATTTCGAGCGCAGGGATCTCTCATCTCTCAAGAAGACCTTCGTTGGCTGTACACCCGCCTATTATGACCAACTGCAGTCGGTCTTCAACTTCAGAGTTGCGGCGACCCTGTACGGCTGTACCGAGGGCGCGGCTTTGGCCGCGATCACCATGCCCGATGAGACTGACCCGGAAATCCGACGCAACAGCAACGGTCGGCCGCTGCCCGGTCTGGAGTTTCGTGTCATCGACCCAGAGACCGGTCGTCCTGTTCCTGCCGGAACGCCCGGCGAGATCTGTTTCCGTGGCTGGAACCGCTTTCTGGAATACTACAAGATGCCCGAGGAGACGGCCGAGGCCGTCGACGCCGACGGATTCGTTCACATGGGGGACTACGGCTGGCTGGACGAGCAGGGCAACCTGTACTACCGTGGGCGCTATAAGATGATGATCAAGACCGGCGGAGAGAACGTCTCTCAACGTGAGGTGGAGATCTTCCTGGAGGACACGGTCCCCGCCGTGGAGTTTGCCCAGGTGGTTGGTGTGCCGGACGACGTGTGGAACGAGGCGGTGGTTGCCTTCGTCCAACTTCGCTCAGGGAGCAACGTCACGCCCGAAGATATCCGGGCGCAGTGCCGCGACAAGATCGCGGGGTTCAAGATTCCCAAGCACGTCTTTCTGATGACCGCCCGAGACTGGCCGCTGCTCGACGTTGGACGTCCTGACAAGCATACCCTGCGTAGGATGGCACTTGAGCGGCTCGGCCGGAAGGAGTGAGCCAAGTAGCAACCGAGAACGCGGCCACAGCATGAGGAGGAGAGTTAGATGGATTTCGGTCTATCCGATGAGCAAAAGGCACTTCAAAAGCGTGCCCGGACCCTGGCGCGGACGGAGTTCGCTCCCATGGCCAGTCACTGGGACGAGACTGAAACGTTTCCGATGGAGAACGTCGTTCGGCTTGGTGAAGAGGGGCTGGTGAGTCCGTTGACACCTGCGGAGTACGGCGGTGGCGACCTTGGCTTCATGGGGTTCGCCATCATTCTAAGTGAGGTAGCGGCTGCTTGTGCTGTAACCGGGGATATCGTCAACGTCCACGCCACGATCGGGCAACTTCCGCTCGTGCAGTACGGGACGGACGAGCAGAAGCAGAAATATCTGGTGCCCGCAACCACCGGCAAGTCGCTGATCAGCTTTGCCCTCACCGAGCCCGAGGTTGGATCGGATCCAGCGGCGATTACGACCGTGGCCAGGCGTGATGGCGATAGCTATGTCATCGATGGCGTCAAGCAGTTCGCCACTCTGTCGGGTGTGGCTGATACGATTCTGGTGGCCGCTAAGACCGAAACGGACGGCAAAAGCGGGGTAAGCCTGCTGATCGTGGACAAGGGTACGCCCGGTCTGGTGGTGGGAGAACGGTCGCGTCTCATGGGTCAGAGGGGGCTGGATTCGGGTCTCTTGCACCTGGAGAGTTGTGTGGTTCCGCGGAATAACCTGGTCGGGAAAGAGGGACAAGGGCTGAAGGTATGCCTGCGCGCCTTGAACGCGTCGCGTATCGGAACCACCGCTCTTTCCGTGGGCATTGCTCAGCGTGCCCTGGAGGAGTCGAAGCTCTACGCGAAGCAGCGCGTGATCTATGGTAAGCCTATCGCCGATCTTCAGGCCATCCAGTTCATGGTGGCCAACGCGGCCACCGATATCGAAGCGACCTGGCTGCTGATGTACCGAGCGGCAAAGCTGGCTGACGCAGGGCACCCCGCGATCAAAGAGGCCTCTATGGCCAAGCTTTTCGCCACAGAGATGGTCCGCCGGCATACACTGGCTGCCATCGACGTTCATGGCGGTTACGGCTTCACCAGAAACAGAGTCGTCGAGCGTCTGCACCGTGATTGCATCATCCTGGGCATCGGCGGCGGCACCGCCGACGTCCAGCGGACGATCATGGCCAGGCAGATCTTTAGTGAAGACACGGAGGGGTAGTTGCACATGCCTGGCTTCAGGGTCAAAGGCATCCACCACACCGGCGTCAACGTGAGCGATTTCGAGCGATCTCTGGCGTTTTACCGGGATGCACTGGGTTTCACGGTACTATGGGACCTGCAGTTCGGTGGTCAGAGGTTGTCCACCATCACCGGCTTGGAGAAGCCGCACACACGGGCGGCCTTGCTGGACGCGGGCAATCAGCATATCGAGCTCTTTTGCTACGACGCGCCCCCGTCCGTGAACCACGTGGCGCGGCCCTGCGACGTGGCCATAACGCATATGGCCATCATCGTGCCTGACCTGCAGAAGACCTACGCAGAGTTGTCGGCTCAGGGCACGCAATTCAATTGTCCGCCCCAACTCGTTAAGGGCACGCCAGAGGAGCCCAACTACGCCACGTATGGTAAGGCCCCGGAGGGCATCGTTCTGGAGATGATGCAGGTTCCGGGCTTCGGCAGCCAGATTCATCATAACGCACTCAACGTCACCGATTTCGAGCGGTCGCTTTCATTCTACCGGGATGCCCTGGGGCTCGTCGTGCGCTGGGATAGGGACCAGTCCGGTGAGATGCTGTCCAGGATAACTGGCTTGGAGGATCCACATGCTCGGCAGGCCCTGCTGAGCGTGGGCGATCAGCACATCGAGCTGTTTCAGTATCACTCGCCGACGCCCGTCAACCACGTGGCGCGGCCCTGCGACGTGGCCATCACGCATATCGGCCTGCTCGTTGATGACATCCAGGCCGCCTACGCGGAGCTATCGGCCAAGGGCATGCAATTCAACTGCCCACCCCAGCTCGTGAGGGGTGGGCCACAGGACGGCTTGCAGGCGACCTATGGCCACGACCCGGATGGCATCATCTTGGAACTGATGCAGGAGCCCAGCTAGACGAGAAGTGGTCATAATTGTGAGACGGTGCTGCCTGGGAGCGTCCGCCTTGGCGCTCTGCGCCGACCGTGATTTATGACCAAGCCTCAGCTAGACGGGAGCGCCGCGAAACGTACAGGCGGCGTCACGGACATGAGAGAATAGGAGGGAACATCGATGGCTGACTGGAGAGCCACGGCGATTCAGCACGTGGCGATCAACGTGACAGATTTCGAGCGATCACTCGGCTTTTATCGGGACATGCTCGGCATGACCGTAGCCTGGGATCGGGAGTTCTCCGGCCCGGGTTTGTCCACTATGGTTGGGCTCGTCGATGCTCGCACGCGGGTGGCTATGCTCACGATGGACAACGCGGCCATCGAGATCTTTCAGTACGTGTCGCCACCATCCCACAGCCTCGTGGCGAGAGTTTGCGATATTGCGATCACCCATGTCGGCCTGATCGTCACGGACATAAACAAGGCCTACGAAGAGCTATTGGCCAGGGGGGTTCTGTTCAACTGTCCTCCGCAGTATATCGAGGCCGGCCCGATGAAAGGTTGGACCGCGGTGTACTGCAAGGACCCGGATGGCATCATCGTGGAGTTGATGCAGGCGCCTAGCGCCGGGGACTAGTACTACTGACCTCTTCTCAGACACCTTCTAGGGCCGAAGGGCGGAAGCTCGCTTTTTCAATGGATTTCGGACAATGGGAGGTTACAGAATCGCATGACTGAACAAGCTGACAGCACGATCAAGCGCAGCTTTTGTACTCTATGCCCGCAGCACTGTGGCGTACTGGTGAAGGTCGAGAACGGGCGACCGGTGTCGGTGCAGGGTGATCCGCAAAGCCCAATCGGTGGGGGCACGCTGTGCGTCAAGGGGCGGCGGGCGATCGAGGTTTTCGACCACCCCGCCCGCGTCAACTACCCGCTCAAGCGGGTCGGTCCGCGCGGCTCCATGCAGTGGGAGCGCATCGAGTGGGAGCAGGCGCTGGACGAGATTGCCGCCAAGCTGGCGTCGCTTCGAGATACGCACGGCCCGGAGACGCTGGCCACCCTGGGAGGGACGCACAAGAGTCCGGGGGATTGGTCGTCCTGGCGCTTCTGTAACCTCTTCGGCACCCCTAACTTCATTAATCAGGGCCGCAACTGCGGCGTGGGGCACATCGTCACGGAGACGTGTGTCTATGGCTACGACACCATGTACGCGGCCACTCGTCCCGACCGGACCAAGCTTACTCTGATCTGGGGCTCCAATCCCGCCGAGTCGGGCACGACGCTAACTCAGCGGCTCGCCGAGGGCAGGAAGCAGGGCATGAAGGTTGTGGTGGTGGATCCGCGCAAGACCAAGACCGCGGAGAAGGCCGATATCTGGGTGCCCATCCGCCCGCGTACTGACGGGGCGCTTCTCCTTGGCATGGCCAACGTCATGCTCCGCGAGGGACTCTATGACCGGGAATTCGTGGAGAACTACTGCAATGGCTTCGAGAAGGTCAAGAAGATCGTCGAGCAGTATCCACCCGAGCGCGTGTCCAACATCACCGGCGTCTCGGTGGAGATGATCGAGGAAGTGGCCCGCATGTATGGAACGCTGCGCCCCGCGCGTCTCGTTCCTGGCATCGCGCTGGTCCAAGCCGGTCAGGGCGCCAGTCGCTCCGCCATCCTGGCGCGGGCGATTCTGGTAGCTCTCTCTGGCAACGTCGACGTAACGGGCGGCGATCCTCTAGCCATGAAATTCGACGATGGTCAAATCGCCTGGCTGGACAACATTCACTGGGACGAGCTGGTGCACCATCCGCTGCGCACTCGCAATACTCTGGGCGGCGACGAGTTCCCCATCATCGGCACGGAGGCGTACAAGCTCTTTCGTGAGGCGCAGGGACGGCTGCATCCCAGGGGCCATTATGCCGCGGAGTACATGCTCTTCGCCAACCAGAACGCTATCTACCGGGCCGTGGTGACCGAGCAGCCCTACCCGGTCAAAGCCATCCTCGTCCAGAACGGCGAGCCATTGCTGTCCATGGGTGGAGCGAAGGCCGCCTACGAGGCCTTCCGCAGTCCCAACCTGGATCTGCTGGTCACGATGGATCTGTTCATGACGCCGACCGCGCAGTTGTCGGATTACGTGCTTCCAGCCGCCCATTATCTGGAACGGCCGGACATAAGTGTGCACTGGGGGTTGACGCATCTGTTCGTGTGTGGCGAACAATGTGTCGAGCCGCTCTACGAGCGGCGCAACGACTATGAGCTCTGGAAAGGTCTCGGTCAGCGGCTAGGACAGAGCGATTACTGGCCCGATACGCTTGAGAAAATGCTCGATAGGATGCTGAAGCCATCGGGCAGGACTTTTGCCGAGTGGACCCAGGGCGAGCGGCGTTATCATGCCCCTCGCCTGGCATCCAAGAAGCATGAGCAGCAGGGTTTCGCGACGTTCTCCGGCAAGGCGGAACTGGTGCCGAGCATGTTTGCCAAAGTTGGCATCAACCCGTTGCCGGTCTATGAGGGTCCTCCCTACTGCAAGCCCGACGTGGATGACCTGTCCAAGTATCCCTATCAAATGATCGCCGGCAGTCGCATCCGCTATTTCATGGGCTCAAACCTCCATCAGGTGGATTCGCTGCGCCGACTGTATCCCGATCCACCGATCTGGATCCACCCGGAGACCGCGGCCAAACATGGCATCAAAGATGGCGAGTGGGTAGTCATCGAGCGTCCCGAGGGGAGCATCCGACAGAAGGCTCTCGTTACCGACAAGATCCGGCCCGACACGGTGCATCCGGAAGGCTACTGGTGGTACCCGGAGCGTGAGGCGGGAGAGCCGGGATTGTCCGGGCTCTGGGAGTCGAACGCCAACGCTATCACGCCGACCGACATCGAGTTGTGCAGCTTCGCGGGAGACCAACCGTTGCGCGGCTCGCGTTGTCGGATCGCGCCCGCGGATCGTCCGGAACAGACGAAGGTCGATATTATGGTCGGCCTCCAGGCAACACTGGATAGCCTCGATCGCATGGTTCGATACCTTGACGCCAGCGCCCTTGCCCGCCTCAACAGCGATGGAGGATGGACGGTGAAGGATACACTGGGGCATCTCGCCTCGTGCGACGTGCGGACCCGGGGCTGGATCCAACAGGCTCTGACTGGCACCGGCACGCCGGAGACCGAGCCTGAAGTCGAGACCTACAACGCTCAGGCGGTCGCCACACGTCGTGAACGGTCGCCGGAGGAGGTGCTGGACGAGCACCGGGCTTCACGGCAACTGACGATCGAGATGGTCCAGGGGCTATCGGACGAGGATCTGCTGCGGCGCACGCAGCATCCCAGCGCGGGCGAGGTCACCGTGGAATTCCTGCTCTGGCGCCTGGCTCGGCACGAGGCCGAGCACGGGGAGGGAATTCGTCGGCTCTTGACAGAAGCGTAGCGCCTGAGCGGGGAGAGACATTGGGTCATCTCATCTAGCTACGTCGTACGCTTGACAGGGAGTCCATGAGCGTGTATCTTATGGGGAAGATCTTACGCTTCACGTAAGGTGTGCACTCCATCGGCCATCAACCGTAAGGGGAAGAGGCAAAGTGGCTGTTGTGGTTGACAAAGAAAAATGCGTTGGCTGCGGGGTCTGCGTGCCGACTTGCTCGGTCGATGCCCTGCGAACCTGGGGAGTCGTCTCCGTGGACGAAGAGGCGTGCTTCGATTGCCTGGTCTGTGTGCCCCATTGCCCGGCCGACGCGTTGAAGGCGTGACGAACGATGACTAGGGCATACGACGTCGTCGTGATCGGGTCGGGTATCGGTGGCATGTGTGCGGCAGCTCGATTGGCACGCGCGGGTCATCGAACGCTCGTCGTCGAGAAGCTTCCGCGGCTGGGCGGACGTTGCTCGACCATCGACTACAAAGGGTACAAGCTAACAACCGGGGCGATCCTGGTCAACTGTGGCGATGTGCTGGAACAGACGTTTGTGGACGTCGACGCGGAGTTCCCGGTCCGGCGCTCGCCATCACGGGCCATCTATCGCATCCGGGGACGAGACTACGACTTGCCAGCCAAGGGCGGTCTGCGGGCACTGGCGGAGATCGCGGCTCAGGATCAGGAGGCGACCGAGCGGCTGTGGCAGCCGATGCGCAGAGCGCTGCGTGGAGAGGAACGTCCACCTGCCATCTCCGTACGGAGCTGGATCGCGGGCTATACCGACAACCAGGGTATCCAGGATCTCTTTCAAGTCATCATCGCGGCCTTCATGGGCATCAATTCCGACGAGGCTCTGGCGCCCGACTATTTCGACTATCTGAAGGTCATGGCTGGGGCCGTTGCCCACGGCTATGCCCCGCATGGCTCGCGGAGCTTGGTCGAGTCACTGGCTCGCGCGGTTCGGCGCGACGGGGGCGAGATCTGGACGGAGACCCGGGCAACCCAGATCGTGGTCGAAGACGGGTTGGCGCGCGGCGTTGTCGTGGAGCGCAAAGGACAGCCGGTCACGATCGAAGCAAAAACCGTAGTGAGTGACGCCGGACCCAAGCGGACCGTCGAGCTCGCAGGAGCCGAGCATTTCGACGACAAGTACCTGCAACTGATCGAGAAACGCCTGCTGCCGGCCGGCTGTATCGTCACCTTCACGGCCTCCGACCAACCGCTCATGGAGACGGCAGGGCCGTTGATGCCGACGGGCACGCGCCGTGTCTGTCTGCTTTGCACGCCGACGCTGGTCTGTCCGGAGCTAGCGCCGCCTGGCAAGCATCTATTGGAGGCCATCGGCACCCTGGGGGCGTCGCACGGGCCAGTGGACATGAATCAAGAGATAGAGCTGCATCTGCAGGATCTGCGCGATACCATTCCGGGGTACGGCGAGAAGGGCGAATTGTTGATGGTCAGCTCGTACCGCGACGATTGGCCGGAGTACCGCAGTTGGCCGGGGCGCGACCTGCCCCAGAAGACACCGATTCCGAACCTGTATAACGTCGGCGATGGCGTGAAGCCAGATGGCTGGCCGGGGCTATCGGCCTCGGCCGAGAGCGCACGTCTTGTGGTGGAGGAGTTGCATGCTAGCGGTACGTAATCTTCGGGTTCGCTATGGTCAAGTGGAGGCGGTCAAGGGCGTCGACTTCGAGGTGAACAGCGGCGAGATCGTGGTGATCGTGGGAAGCAATGGCGCTGGCAAGAGCACCATACTCAAGACGATCTCTGGTCTGCTGAAGCCGACCGAAGGTACCATAACGCTCGACGGAAAGCCGATCCATGGTCTCGAGCCAAGCGCCGTCGTGAAGCTTGGCATCTCACAGGTAGCCGAGGGGCGCCGGATCTTTCCACAGCAATCCGTGGTTGACAACATGCTGTTGGGCGCCTACACGCGACAGAGGCGACGGGCGGAGATCAGCAACGACCTGGAGCATATGTTCGAACGGTTCCCCATACTGCGTGTAAAGCAGAACCACGTGGCCGGAACTCTTTCCGGCGGGGAACAGCAGATGCTGGCCATCTCTCAGGCGCTGATGTCGCATCCTCGCCTGATTCTATTCGATGAGCCTTCGCTCGGACTTGCTCCACTTCTGGTCGAGGAGATGTTCCGCGTGATCCGTGACCTGCACGCGCAGGGCGCCACGATCCTGCTAGTCGAGCAGATGGTCACCAAGGCACTAGAGTTGTGCCATCGGGGCTATGTCCTGGAGACCGGTCGCATTGTACTGAGTGGCCCTGGAAAAGAGCTTCTGGCCGATCCTCGGCTTCAGGAGGTCTATCTCGGTCGCGATGCGTCTGTGCCAGTCAACGGCGGGTCGGGGAAGGTCGACGCGTAGCGAGAACCGGCGCGTCCACTGGTACCAACCAGTCGTTCGCTGTAGTTGTCGCATCCGCCCTTTTGTTGCGGGTCCACTCCAGGATAAGTGTTATAGCCAAGGTGGCGGATGCGTGCCACAGCGCCAGTGCTGTGTTGCTCGCGATCTGACAGGAGGAAACGTGCGGATAGGTCGGATCGGTCCGATCGGACCTATCGGTCTGATGTGGCGGATACGCATCAGTTCATCAGTCACACAGCACTTTTCGAAGAGGAACTCAAGAGGAACTAGAGAAACCATATGAACAACGAACAGGATCAAGGTGAGCTTCTTAGCATCGGTGAGTTAGCCAGACGGACCGGGGTCAGCGCCCGGACCATCCGCTACTACGAGGAACTGGGGATTCTTCCTGAGCCAGAACGCACTGCCAGCGGCACACGGCGATATGGACAGGAGTACATTTTCTTTGTCAAGGGCGCCTGTCTGCTGAAGGAGATCGGGTTCTCGCTGAGCGAGATTCAAACGCTTGGCTGGTGGTGTCTTGGGCGAGCGGTGCCCGAGGAACAACTAAGGGATACGCAGGAGCTTCTGAGCAAGAAGATGGCGGTTCTGGACACCAACATTCAGATTCTGACCGACATCAAGCGGCAGGCGGCAAAACGGACAAGCAAGGAGGATGCGCGGCGCACGGATGCGATACGTCAGCCAAGCGCGGTATCACGCTGATGTCAGAGAAGGTGCGCTACGAGAAAGAGGGGAAGGTAGCATACCTCACCATCGACAACCCACCGGCCAATACTCTGTCTCGGCAGACTTTTGCTGAGCTAGACGAATATGTCGATCGCGTCAACGCCGATCCGGACGTGGTCCTGGCGGTGGTCACTGGCGCCGGCGATCGCTTCTTCAGCGCTGGCTCTGACATCAAGGAGATGCCGGAGTACGAGGAGCCGATTCGCGTCCAGTTCCAGAGACGCGCTCATGGCACGCAGTGGAAGATAGAGCGAGGACCCAAGCTTTTCCTTGCGGCGATCAATGGGGCAGCGGGTGGTGGTGGCTGCGAGCTGGCCCTCACCTGTGACCTCGTTGTGGCTGCCGAAAGAGCCGTTTTCACCCTTCCGGAGCCGCGCATTGGCATCATCCCCGGCTTCGGCGGCATCCAGCGTCTCATCCGGCGTGTTCCTCTCGCCTGCGCCTACGATCTCCTTGTCTCGCGCGACATAATCTCGGCGCAGCGCGCTCTCAGCATGGGCCTGGTGTCACGCGTCTTCCCGAATGAATCATTCGAGGAGGACGTGCGCCAGTTCGCGCAGCGAATTGCGGAAGGGGCCCCCATTTCTCTGCGTCTCATCAAGCGTCTGGTCGTCGAGGGGCTGGAGATGCGGATCGCGGATGCGCTGAGCATGGAGCTCGATGCGTGTCCTGAGCTCTGGGCTACCGCGGACAAGGAGGAGGGGATTCGCTCCTTCATCGAGAAGCGTCCGCCCGTCTTTCAGAACCGCTGAGGTGTCTTCTCCACCGGCAATAGATCTCGGTTCCTACAGCAGCTTCCAGTCCCTGGCTTTCGCTACGGCCTCTGTTCCGCTATGCGCTTCTAGCTTGGCATAGATGCTCTTGATGTGCGTCTTGACCGTACCGATGGAGACGGTCAGTTCCTCGGCAATTTCTGACGATCGCTTGCCGAGGGCCACGAGCTGTAACACCTCCAACTCGCGTCTGCTGAGAGGACCGAGGGCCGGCTCCGTCAGGTTTGCCGAGCCCTCTGCGAGTGCGGCACCGGAGTGGAATGCTGCGAGCAGGCTACGCACGTAGCCGGGCGACACGCCAAAGGGACTGCTCCACTGCGGGTCTTTGAGCAGAATGGAGAGCAGGGCGGCGATCGGTGTACCTGTGTCCACGAAGGTGCGTACATACCCCTCCGGCTCGGCCAAGGCCAGACCGCGGGTCAATGCTGTCAGGGCTCGCTCCACATCCTCCGCGCTTTGCCAGGCTAGAGCGCGCAGTGCCAGGATTTTGATGGCGCTGCCGGTGCGCCCTGCCGCCTCAGCCGCCTGCAGTAGACGATCCAGTAGCCGCACTGCCTCCAGAGCCTGATCCTGGGCAATGAGCACGCGCGCCAGCGTCAGATGCCCGGTCTCGTGTGAGTAGCTCAGGTCATCATCTACACCCAGCCCCGACGTCTCTGCCCACCGCAACGCTGCCTCGATGTTGCCGTGCTTCAACCACAGCCGCACTCGGTAGGCGTCGATCTTGGCCAGCTCCTGGGTCACGTTGTTCGTGCGTGCTAGTTGCTCCGCTTCCTCCATCGCCTCCAGTGCACCGTCGATGTCTCCTTGTGCCTGCTTCACGCGAGCCGTGATGCTGTGACCGGCCAGCAACAGCGCGATCATTCCTCCCTGCCTGCTTCGCTCGATGCCCTGCGCCGCGTAACGTGTGGCGGTCTGCAGGTCGTTCCACTCGTAATGCAGCAGCGCCAGTGCCATGTACGGTCTGCTTGCCACTGGGAAGGCTTGTTCCCCTTGCTGTACCACAAGCGATAGCATTCGCTGGCAGGTCTTGAGGGCTTGTCGCAGTCGTCCCTGGACGGTCTGGAGACCAGTTAGCTGAGTCAAGGCCATAGTGGCGATGAGCATGTCGCCCGAGGCCTGACCGATGATACTGGACTCGGTCAGCAGTTCGCTGGCCTTTGCCAGATCTCCAGCCGACCGATACGCAAGCCCAAGGTCGTGAAGGATTTGAGCCCTTGGATACTCCTCTCCCTGGAGGGAATGTTCGAGAGCCTGGCGCGAGAGCGCGATGGCAAGCTGGGTGTCGTGCCCCTGCGCCGCAATGCTCGTGTGGATGGCTAGCATATGGTTCAAAATGCTCTTAACGTCGGCTCGCTCTCGTTGGAATTCCCCGGTAGTGGGCGTGTTGCCTGGGGCAAGCCCGAGGATGCGTTGGGCGTCTTCCAGTCGTTCTGCCGCAGACTCCAGTTGTCCCATGTCGACCAGGGCATGAGCGTGCCAGATGCAAAGGAGCGGCCGAGACCGTACGATCTGCTCTGGCAGGGCCCTGATCCAACCAAGCAGCGTGGCCACCTCGCCACGCTTCACCATGAGCGCGCCGTGTCGCTCGACCATGGAGGCTACCAGCTCGAGATCCCCTGTTGCGAAGGTGTGCCCCACCGCTTCGCTAGCCATGCTGGCCTCCGCGTGCCAGGCGGCGGCTCTACGGTGTAGCTCAGGGACTCGACTGGGCAGTAACTGCCGCAAGCGGGTCTTGAGACAGCGCGCAAAGAGACGATGGTAGCGATACCAGCAGCGCTCGTTGTCTAGCGCCACGGTGAACAGGTTGGTTCGCTCCAGCACCTCCAGCATGGCCTGCCCCTCGCCTTCGGGTAGACCCGTCACCGCCTCGCACAGTGGACCACTCATTCGATCGAGGATGGAGGTTTGCAGCAAGAAGCTCTGCACGCTTTCGGGCTGCCGGCGCGCCACCTCCTCTATCATGTAGTCGACGACGTAGCGGTGATCACCAGCGAAGGCTGAAATGAACTGATGGACGTCCGCAGTGCCCTCCATCAAGAGGGCGGCCATCTGCAGGCCGGCGATCCAGCCTTCCGTGCGCGTTCCGAGCTCCGCTACGTCCTCATCTGACAGACCCAGGCGCATGACCTCGTTCAGGAAGGCCGCGGTTTCCTCGGGTGTAAAGCTCAGATCGGCCGAGCGCAGCTCGCAGAGCTGACCGCGCCCTCGTAGGAGTGCGAATGGCAGAGGGGGATCGGTGCGAGATGCTATGACCAGGTGCAGCCGGGGTGGGATGTGGTCGATGAGAAAGGAGAGACCATCGTGGATGGCGCGGTCCTCGATCACCTGGTAGTCGTCGAGCACGAGTACTAGATCGTCCGCCGCGGCCGTGACCTCGTTGGTGAGCACGGTCAGGATGGTCTGCATCCCGAGCCGCTGCGGGGTGCGCAGCATGGTGAGGGCCGTGCTGCCCACAGACGAGTTGAGGGTTTGGAGCGCGGCGATGACGTAGGCCCAAAAGCGGGCCGGGTCGTTGTCGGCGGCGTCCAACGAGACCCAGGCCACGGGGCAGGGACTGCGGTGACTCCATTGACTGAGCAGGGTAGTCTTGCCGAAGCCGGCCGGGGAGGAGATCAAGGTGAGCTTGCACCATTGTCCTTTGAGCAGCCGATTGGTCAAGCGGGGGCGGGCCACAAGCTCCGGTCGGACCACTGGGGGCGAGAGCTTCGTCGTGAGAAGCGGGTCTTTCTGGACAGCGTGGGAGGAGCCATTCCCCATGTTCAGACCTGCGGTGGCAGTCTGGTCTTTCTTCTGATCGGGTGAAGGTGCTTGCGCAGCCTGGCTGGCGGCACGTATTGCTAGGTCGGCGGCTGCCTCGTTGAGCCGGGTCACGCTGAGATGCTCTGCTTTGCCCAAGTAGACCCGATGCAGCTTTCCAGCTCGTCTGCAATAGGCCTTCCAGTAGCACTCACCGCGCTCGCGGCGCTCCTGATAGGCAGTAAATCGCCCCTGGTCCCCGACAAACGAGAAACTGGTGGCCCTGCTCAGCCAGGCGTACCAGTCCGGGGTTCCCACCGTGATGAGGAGACGTTGGTCACCCTCATAGCAGACCAGGGTATCGCCCTGAACTTCCGGATCACGAGGTGCCACTGACGAAGCCAAAGCACACCCCCTTTGCCAGACTAGTACTACAACCGTACTTTGTCATTCTGAGCCGGAGCCGCAGCGGAGGCGAAGAATCCGTGCCCGTCGACTCCGTGCGCTGGGGTACGGATTCCTCGGCGCCTGCCCTGAGCCGAGCCGAAGGGTGCGCGCCTCGGAATGACAGATTCAGCAAAGTGCGGTTGTAGTACTATGGTCGATGTACAAGCCGCGGGTCAACTCGATCTGGAGATCCGAAAAGCGCGCGCTATCGCGTGTCCATGAACACGCCTTGAGGTATGACTACATGCTCTGGGTTGCGCTTGGCGTCGCAGTTCCTCCAGCCTGCTGTGATGCTGCACGCTGGGGAATTGCACTGGGGAACCGCGCGTGGGGAATTTCCCAGAGGTGGGGATGTCGACTGCGCTGGTGAACTCCGAGAGAGCCGACAGCCGCCACGGTTTACACCAATTCGCCTCGTCGCGTCTGCGTTCAGTATACGAGCTATCGGTGAGTTTATCAAGTCTCGATGGCTCTATCAGTTGCCCGCCATTCTGTTCCTCTTCTGGGTGTGCTCTCACGACTACTTTCAGTACCCCGCGAATCCCCCCGGCAATCCCCGCCAAATCCCCCCATGGGGAGATGTGGCTCGAGCGAGTGATGGTCTATCATTACGAGCACACTTGACGCGCACCGTTAAGTGGTCCTCTTTTGGCGGGTGCTTTGTTACGTTCGTACCTGCGTACCTACGAATATGGACGCATGGACCGATCGGCTACGCGACCCTGCCCTACCAGGGCCAACCCGGCTGTCAGAAGATCCGGTGAGTGACCAATCACTCGCTCCCTTCGAGAGACCGGCGATGAGAATATACCCGCGCACAGGCGGGCCGGTGGATCCGTTACTTCGGTCCACCGGGTTCGGCGTCCATTTGTTCCAGTAAGTATGGTTCGAGCAACCTCTTTGATGGAGGCTGCAAGACGCATTGGCGCGCATCGCGGCGGTCACTATCTCGAGGGGGACGGCATGCCAGCGGGGCTCTGACTGATCCTGTTCACCTCTGGCTCCTTTGTCGTTCTTCCTCTAGCGGCCTACCTTGTTATCTTTATCAGGATAGCGTGGTACATGGTCGGGCGCTGGCCCCACCTCCCCCCTTGGCGGGCAGAGCCGCCCGCCACTACGGGGACATAACACGTCTTGTCGTTAATGACTATCTGAGTGCGACGTTCCACAAGTGATGTGTCCTTTGTGGGACGTTCTTCAGCGAAGGGATTAAGAGTGTATACGCTTCGGTCTCAATGACATCGGGGGACCCTCACCCTGACCCTCTCCCTTCGCGAAGGGAGAGGGAATAGCGCCGCCCGCTCGCCGTAATTGAGGAACGTCGCACTAAGACGGGACGGGTGTCCTCGCTGTGCCACCATTGGCTCGAACAATACTGAGTGAGGCGATTCGGGAGTGCATTAGTCCAGTCCCCCTGGCAGCGCACTCCCTGACGCACCATAGTCGCATTAGTAGTAAGGAGGGCGCATGAGTATCACGGTCGACATCGATAACGGCGGTACCTTTACGGACGGGTACATCGCGCGCGGCGACGATATCCGGGCCGTGAAGGTGGACACTACACCACACGATCTGACGGTTTGCTTTATGAACTGCTTGGAGGAGGGAGCAAAGCAGTTCGGCTATGAATCCGTGCGCGATCTGCTCCGCGAGACGGAGGTCATCCGCTTCTCGACGACGGCAGGTACCAACGCGATCATCCAGCGGCGCGGCCCGCGCCTGGGTCTGATCGTCTCATCCGGGCACGAGGACGATCTGTACAACGGTGGCAAGGAGACCGTGCGCGGCGATCTGGTGCCTGCTGAGATGGTGCTGGGTCTGGAAGAAGGAGCACCGGAGGATACGGTGCGTAGCACGGTGCGGCGTCTTCTGAACGGCGGGGCGCGTGTCATCGTGATTAGCTTGAAGAATTCGTTCACCGACGCTTCAGAGGAGCGCCGTATGAAGCGGCTGGTGCAGCAGGACTATCCGAAGCAGTATCTGGGAGCGGTCCCGCTTCTGCTGGCCAGCGAGGTGACGGCACGTCCCGGCGCGGATCTGCGCACCAACGCCGCGGTGATCAACGCCTTCCTCCACAAGGAGATGGTGAAGACGCTGTACAAGGCCGACGAGGACCTGCGCGCGGCCGGCTACGCCCGCCCGCTGCTGATCGCCCACGTCAACGGCGGAGCGGCCCGCGTGGCCAAGACCAAGGCCATCGACACCTACAACTCGGGCCCCGTGGCCGGTCTGATGGGGACGGCTTACATGGCTAGGCAATACGGCCTATCGAACGTGGTCAGCATCGACATCGGGGGCACTAGCACGGACGTCGGCGTCATCGTCGATGGACAGTATACCTACGACCCGCGTCCTTCCGTCGGTGGTCTGCCCGTTAATCTCCCCTTTATCGACGTACCGAGCGTTGGTGGTGGCGGCGGCTCGATCGCACGGGTCGGCCCTGTTACCAAGGAACTGACCGTGGGTCCCGACAGCGCGGGGGCGGTGCCGGGACCGGCCTGCTATGACCTGGGGGGCATGGAGCCGACGGCAACGGACGCCGATGTGGTGCTGGGTTACATCGATCCCAACTACTTCCTGGGCGGCCGGCGGCGCTTGAATCGCGACAAGGCCGTTGCCGCAATCGGCGAGCAGGTTGGTGAGCAACTGGGCATCGGTGTGGAGGAGGCGGCTCAGAGGGTCAGGGAGAGAATCGTGAAGATCGGTGCGGACGCGGTTCGCGACGTCTTGGCTGCCAAGGATCAGCGACCGGGGCAGTTCGTCCTGTTTGCCTTTGGTGGAGCGGGTGGCAGCTACTGTGGCGAGATCGGTGCCCAGTTGGGGGTCAAGCAAGTCTACACCTTCGCGCACAGCGCCGTCTTCAGCGCCATGGGGCTTTCGACTGCCGATGTGGTCCATAGCTACGAACAGGCCGTCCGTCGTCCCCTGTCACAGGCGGCTGAGCCGGTCAACACAGCGCTGTCCGGCTTCCAGAAGGCGGCCCTGCGTGATATGCGTGGAGAAGGGTTCGCGGCGGACGACGTCAGCCTCTCTGTGGAACTGGAAGTGAGCGATCGGACGACGACGCGCGTGGTGTCGCTCTCAGACGCGGGCATTCAGGACGCCGCGGCCGTTGCTCAGGCCTTCGGAGGCGCGGCCGGGGAGTTGCAGGTCGAGATCGTGCGCCTGAAGGCGATCGGTCGGGTTCCCCATCAGGCTCCAGTAGCTCATTCAGCGGCCGGGGAAGATCCGTCGGCGGCGCGCAAAGGGTCGCGGGCGATCTATCGTGACGGTCGCTGGCAGGAGACGGCGATCTTCGAGCGCTCTCTGCTCCAGAGCGGCAATGTGGTCGTCGGTCCTGCTGTTGTCGAGGCCGTCGATAGCACTTACGTGGTTCCAAGTGGCTTCACCTTCACCGTTGACCAGTATCTGAACGGCATTATCACAGCGAACGCGTAGAGCGAACCCTTCGCGCAAAGCGGGGGGCAGGCGCGACCGTGTGATGTTCACGCAGATGACAATACTGCGAGGAGGAGATCCATGGGTGCAAAGCACCAGATGACCGAATACCTCGATATCGACCTCGAGAAGGAGACATGGTGCTGCCGCCGCTGCGGCCATGAGCTCATCTCGGCACATGAGAGCTACAAGGAAGGCTGTCTCGTCTACGATCGCGATCCAACTACCGTCTACCGACCGATTCTGCCGCCGCCGTATACCCTGGCGCCTGACCCGGAGTGGTGTCGGATCGTCGAGTTCTACTGCCCCAGTTGTGGAATCATGGTCGAGTGTGAGTACCTGCCCCCGGGCCACCCGATCACCAACGACATCGAGCCGAACATCGCGGCCCTGAAGCAGAAATACCTCAGGGCGTAGCCTGGGAAGAAGGAGATATCGGGCACATGAACAACACTGTCAACATTGACATTGGCGGCACCTTCACCGACTGTTACGTGACCCAGGACGGTCGAGCGGTGAGCAGCAAAGTCCCGACGACTCGCTATAACCTGTCGGTTGGCTTCAACCAGGCCATCGCTAACTGCGCCCGCGAGCTGGGGCTTCCGTTGGACGTTCTGCTGGCCGAGACGGATATGATCCGTTACGCCACTACCTTAGCCATGAACGCCCTAATCGAGCGCAAAGGTCCCAAGCTGGCCCTGATCACCACGGCGGGCTTCGAGGACACCATCTTTATCGGACGGGGCGCACAGCACCACGATGGTCTTCCCATCGAAGGCAAGCGTCTCGCGGCGCGCTACGTGCGACCCGAGCCGCTCATCCCGCGCAAGATGGTGGTCGGTGTGCGCGAGCGCGTGGCGGCGGACGGCGCGGTGATCATCCCGCTGGACCGTCAGGACGTGCTGGACAAGCTGCAGCAACTGGTGGACCGAGGAGCGACCGGTTTTGTGGTCTCCCTGATGTGGGCCCATCTATTCCCGGACCACGAGCGGCAGATTCGGGCCATCATCGAAGAGGAGTACCCGGACGTCTACCTGGGTAGCCATCCGGTGCTGCTCTCCAGCGAGGTTCTGCCCAAGCAGAACGAGTACCAGCGCACCATGACCACCATCCTGGATGCCTACCTCCATCGCGCTATGGCGGAAGAGCTCACCGAGCTGGGCAACGAGCTGCGCGACAAGGGCTATCCGAAATCCCTATATATCGTGCACCACACCGGAGGCTGCGCTCCCATCACACGGACCGCTTCCATCAAGACCTACAACGGCGGACCAGTCGGTGGATTGATGGGCGCGTGTATGGTCGGCGAAGCCTATGGCTACAGAAACATCGTGGCGACCGACATGGGCGGCACGAGCTTCGACATCGGTCTGGCAGTGGAGGGCGACAAGCAGTTCACCTACGCTTCCACCCCCATCATCGACCGCTGGCGCGTGGGACTCTCGATGATCGAGACCAAGTCCATCGGGGCTGGCGGCGGCTCCATCGCAAAGGTGAACCAGGCTCTGGGCGGTATCCTGGAGGTCGGTCCCCAGAGTGCCGGCTCTCTGCCGGGTCCGGCCTGTTTCGATCGGGGCGGCGAAGAACCGACCGTGACCGATGCTGACGTGGTGCTTGGCTACGTCAATCCGGATCACTTCCTGGGTGGCAAGCTGAGGCTGAACAAGGAGAAGGCCGTGCGGGCTGTCCGAGAGAAGATCGCTCAGCCCCTGGGCATCTCGGTCGAGCAGGCGGCCCTGGCCATCAAGCGGATCGTTGACGCCAACATGGGTGGCGAGATCTTCCGCGAGGTGAACATGAAGGGCTACGATCCGCGGGAGTTCACGCTGTTCGCGTTCGGTGGGGCGGGACCGACCCATTGCTGCGGCTACGCTACTTTCATCGAGACGCCGCGCATCATCACCTGCCCGCAGGCCTCGGTCTTCTCGGCCTACGGCGTCTCGGTGATGGACTTCGTCAACGTCCATGAGGAGACGAACGGGCTGGTATTGCTCGAGCCAATGAGCGCGGGGAACTACCTGAAGGAGTACGAGCGCTTCAACGAGACCGTGCGGCTGCTCCAGCGACGCGCGACCCGTGACATGGAGTTAAGCGCGGACGAGGCCGGGCAATTGGTATTCCGGCTCGAGCTGGACCTGCGCTACGGCACCCAGCCCAACCTGACGCGTATTCCATCGCCATGCCTGTTCGTGCAAAGCGAGGAGGACCTGAAGGCCATCTGCAGCGCTTTCGAGAAGGAGTACGGTCGACTGTATAGCCCGGCAGCGACCTATCCGCAGGGCGGCGTGGAGCTGGTGAACATGGTGCTTTGGACGACGCGGCCGGTGCCCAAACGGTCGCTGCCCGTTCTGGATCTGAAAGGCGAACTGCCGGTAGCGGCTTTGAAGGGCAGCCGAGAGGTATTCTGGGACGAGTCGGGCAGCCCGAAAATGACCAAAGTCTTCGACTATGCCGCGTTGCAGTGCGGCAATATCGTGGAAGGACCGGCCATCATCGAGGCGATCGACACGACCTACGTGGTCCCGGCTGGCTTCCGCTACACGATGGACAAGCTCATGAACGGCGTCATCCAGACCATCTAGCCGAGAAGGGAGTACCAGAGCATGAGAGATCAAGAGCTCCTGAAACACTACAAGCCCGAGCCCGCCAGCGAGCGTGAGAAGCAGTGTATGGAGGGTCTGGGGCTGATCGACTACGAGGTGTACGGGCGCAAGCTGGAGGTTTCCTGCTGGGAGGCCCGCGATGCGCTGGTGCGTATGGGCGTCTCGCCCATGATCGAGGCGGGTGACGTGGCCATCGGTCTATATACTCGACTTTTGCACCTTGAGAATTGAATACCTCCAGCGTCTGGAGTGAGCCAGAAAACACTCGCTTAGGGCGCCGTTAGGCAACACTCGCCCTGCCCCAGCTCCATTCACCTCCCGGTG
>SCTZ01000184.1 GCA_004297765.1 Chloroflexota bacterium
CTGAGTCTGGTGGAAGCTCGTCGCGCTCTTCGGTTTGTGTGACGAACCGCCGGATGCGGACCCGCATGTCCGGTGGTGTGAGAGCCGGGCGGGGTGACCCACCCGGCTACTCGATTGAGGTCTCATCGAAGGTGACGAACAACATGGTAGCTAAGAATATCGTCGTCGGCCAGAGAGTTGATGACGCGCATCGCCAGCGCGCCCGCGAGCTGCGGCGAGAGATGACAAGAGAAGAGGCGCTTCTCTGGCAGCAGTTGCGGGGGAATCGATTGGGTGGATTGCACTTCCGGCGCCAGCAAGTGATCGACGGATTCATCGTGGATTTCTACTGCCATGCGGCCGGTCTCGTGGTCGAGATCGACGGCCCCATCCACCAAAATCAGCAAGAGTACGATCGCGAGAGGGACGCCATCCTCGCTGCCCGAGGACTGCGCCTACTGCGCATCCCCAACGAGGAGGTCGCGTCCGACCTGGCGGGAGTAGTGAAGCGTATTGAGGAGGCTGCGGGGGGACGCACCTAACCCCCTGACCCCCTTCCCTGCGAGGGAAGGGGGAAGAAGGTGTCCTCCCCTCTCCTCTTAGGAGAGGGGTCGGGGGTGAGGTCCGCATCCAGCAAAGAGGAGACTAACCATGTTCGTGCGCAGGCGCGATACATTTTCGACTATCCATATCGAAGGTTCGGTCCTGCCGGCCGATCTGCTGCAGCGCATCGATGTGGGTGATCGCGGGCTGGGTGGGCTCGACCCGGACGCCTATCATCTGGACGCCGGGGTGAAACTGAACGAGGCCATCAACCGCTCCTGGAACCGGCTCTGCGGCGTGTGGACGACCTTTCGGGCTCATGCCACTCGAATTCCTGAGAATGACCTGGGCACCACGGTTACCCGCGAGCGCTGGCTGCTGCCGCTCTTTCACGAGCTGAGCTACGGTCGTCTTCCCACGGCCCGCGCTATCGAGCTAGAGGACAAGAGCTATCCGATCTCCCACGCCTGGCAGAACACGCCCATGCATCTGGTTGGCTATCGCGTGGACCTGGACAGGCGCCAATCCGGTGTGGCCGGGGCGGCGCGGCTCAGTCCGCACGGGCTTGTGCAGGAGCTCCTGAACCATTCCGACGCGCACCTGTGGGCTTTTGTCTCCAATGGACTGCAGCTCCGCATCCTGCGGGACAACTCCAGCCTCACCCGGCAAGCCTACGTGGAATTCGATCTGGAAGCCATGATGGAGGGCGAGGTGTACGCCGACTTCGTCCTGCTCTGGTTGCTCTGCCATCAGTCGCGCGTCGAAGCCGATCCTTCACCCGAGCGGGGTGAAGGACGGGAGTGCTGGCTGGAGAAGTGGTCACGGGCGGCCCAGGAGCAGGGAGTGCGCTTCCTGGACCAGCTTCGCAGCGGTGTTGAAGAAGCCATTGCAGCGTTCGGCCGCGGTTTTCTGTCTCACCCCGCCAACCATGTGCTGAAGGACAAGCTCCGCGCCGGTGACCTCTCACGCGAGGATTACTACAGGCAGTTGCTGCGTCTGGTCTACCGGCTGCTCTTCCTTTTCGTGGCCGAGGATCGGGGTTTGTTACTCGATCCGAACAGCGAGACGACGGCACGGGATCGCTACACGCGCTACTACTCCATGGCTCGCCTCCGCGCCCTGGCCGAGCGTCGCCGCGGCACCCGCCACGCCGATCTGTACCACGGTCTGCGCCTGGTCATGCTCAAGCTCGGCGAGGATGGCGGTTGTGCGGAGCTGGGACTGCCAGCCCTGGGCAGCTTCTTGTTCGGCCATGACGCTACGCCGGATCTGGAGTCCAGCGAGATCGCCAACCGGGACCTGTTGGAGGCCATCCGGGCTCTGTCCAGCACGACCGATGGACACACGCTGCGCCGCGTCGATTACAAGAACTTGGGACCGGAGGAGTTAGGCAGCGTCTACGAGTCGCTCCTGGAGCTGCATCCTGAGTTTAACGTGGACGCCAGCACGTTCGACTTGAAGACAGCGGGCGGCAACGAGCGCAAGACCAGTGGGAGTTACTACACACCAGAGAGTCTGGTGCAGTGTCTGCTTGACTCGGCTCTGGACCCGGTCTTGGACGAGGCTGCCCGCAAGGAGAATCCCGAGAAAGCCATCCTCTCCCTCAAGGTGTGCGATCCGGCCTGCGGCAGCGGGCATTTCCTCATCGCCGCCGCCCATCGCCTGGCCAGGCGTCTCGCCGCGGTCAGGACCGGCGAGGATGAGCCGTCTCCCAAGGCCATCCGTGGTGCCCTCCATGACGTCATCGGCCGGTGCGTCTACGGCGTGGATATCAACCCCATGGCCGTGGAGCTGTGCAAGGTCAACCTGTGGGTGGAAGCTCTGGAGCCGGGCAAGCCGCTCTCGTTTCTGGACCACCACATCCAGTGCGGCAACAGCCTGTTGGGAGCCACACCCGCTCTCTTGGATGGCGGCATCCCAGATGAAGCGTTTTCGCCCATCGAAGGCGATGACAGGGCCGTATGCGCCGAGTACAAGCGGCGCAATCGGCAGGAACGCAATGGCCAGCGCAGCCTCTTTAACCGCGATGCCCTGCAGCCCTGGGACCGGCTGGGGGATCTCGCGGGAGCCATCGTGGATCTGGATGCGGTTCCAGACGATACTTTGGAGGGCATTCGCCGCCGCCAAGAGCTTTACGAAAAGCTGGTTCGCTCGGACGCCTACGAAAACGGTCGGCTTCGAGCAGACACCTGGTGCGCGGCCTTCGTATGGAAAAAGACAAAGGAGACCTGGCCCATCACTGAGGAGGAGTACCGCCACGTCGAGCGGAATCCCCACAGTCTGACGCCCTGGCGCCGAGAGGAGATTGTACGGCTGCGCCACCAGTACCAGTTTCTCCACTGGCACCTGGCCTTCCCGGATGTCCTTTGCGTGCCGGTCAAGGATGAGGAACCAGGAAACGAGCAGACCGGGTGGCGCGGTGGGTTTGATGTAGTGCTGGGAAACCCGCCGTGGGAGCGGACAAACCTGCAAGAGAGGGAGTGGTTCGCCACGCGGCGGCCGGACATCGCGGATGCTCCAAACGCAGCCAGGCGGCGCAGTATGATTCAGCAACTCGCGGCGGAAGACCCTACTTTGTACGGGCAATTCCGTGCTGCACACCGTCAGGCAGAGGGCGAGGGCCACCTCATACGTAACAGTGGGCGCTATCCGTTGTGTTGCAAGGGCGACGTCAATACTTACGCAATCTTTGCGGAGACTAATCGCGGTCTCTTGAGTCATGACGGACGTGCCGGATTTGTCATTCAGAGCGAGATTGCGACCGGGGATACGTACAAAGAATTCTTCGGGGACTTGCTTGATTCCAGGGAACTTGTGAGCTTCTACGACTTCGTTAACACCGAGGGCCTTTTTCCGGGTATTCATCGAACCCATCCGCATTTTTGTCTTCTCACCTTGTCAGGGCGACCCATCTCCGCCGCCGCCGATTTCGCGTTCTGGAACACGAGGCCGAGTCACCTGGCGGAGCCAGGGCGACACTTTCTGATGACTGCCGACGATTTCAGGCTGATTAACCCAAACACACGGACTTGCGCCGTTTTCCGCTCCGGGCGTGACGCCGATATCGCTAAGGCAGTTTACCGCCGCGTCCCAGTCCTGGTCAGCGAACTTGGTCCCAATGGCAACCCGTGGAACATCCGCATGGCCAGGATGTTGCACATGGCTGATGACTCCCATCTCTTCCGCTCCCGCGATCAACTAGAAGCAGAAGGCTGGCGGCTAGATGGTGGCATCTTCCGAAGGGGCGACAGGATATACGTGCCGCTGTATGAGGCTACACTTCTGCACCAGTTTGACCACCGGTGGGCCACCTACGAAGGCAACGAGACGCGCGACCCATACCCACACGAAAAAAGCGATCCGTCGTATGTCGTGCTACCTCGCTATTGGGTCCCGGAGGCGGAAGTGAACGCATACCTTGCGGATAAGCCGAGTCGCCATTGGCTACTCGGGTGGCGAGATATTACAAACACGACGAACGAGCGCACGGTTATCACCGCCGCCCTACCTAGGTCAGCTTGCGGGGATACGGTAACCCTCATGTTTCCTGAAGTAGGGGGCAATGGTAAGGCCGGGTTGCTAATCGCCTCCATGAACAGCTACATCCTCGACTACTCGGCACGTCAGAAAATCGGCGGCACGCATCTGAAGCAACACGTCTTCAAGCAACTGCCGGTTATTCCACCTATCGCCTACGCACGCCGCTGCCCATGGTCGTGGAGCGATCAATTGGGCACCTGGCTTATTCCGCACGCCCTGGAACTGATTTACACGGCTTGGGATTTGCGTCCGTTTGCGCGCGACATGGGCTACGACGGTCCGCCCTTCCGCTGGGATGAGGATAAGCGCTTCCTGCTACGCTGCGAGTTGGACGCAGTCTACTTCCACCTCTACGGCATCGCGCGCGACGATGTGGAGTATATCATGGAAACCTTCCCCATCCTAAAGCGCAAGGACGAGACGAAGCATGGGGAGTACCGCACCAAGCGAGTGATCCTGGAGATCTACGATGAGATGGCACGGGTGATGGCAGACAACGTCGCCGCCGAATCGACCGGACGGCAACCGATAGCTAGATACGAGACACGTCTCAACCCGCTGCCCGGCCCGCCCACAGACGCCGGGGGCAACTTTGTTCCGATGGAGAAATGGGACCGCGCCAACTGGCCGTCCCACATTCATCTGCCCAAGAAGGAGGCAGTTGAGGGGCCTGAAGAGGTCCCGTGGGAAGAATTCGCGGCTATGACATATCCCGCGACGGATGCGGACAGAGCTATCTGCGCTGCGGCGTTAGCCATCGCGGAGCAGTCTGGCACCATCTCCAGTGCGGACCATCTCGATGCTTTGTTATTGGCTACCCATCCCGAATGGTGTAAGGAGTTTCTCAATGAAAGCGAACATCGCGCATTTGATACTGTGCGGAACCGGGCTCTGAGTACCTTGTTTGCGGGTGGAGAGCAGGCCATCCATTGGCTCGATTGCAGGGACTATCTCGAACAGCAAAGGGCCATCTACGTCAACCGCGGAGATGCTCTACAGACACTGAGTCCGGGAGCTAACCTGAAATCGGTCCGGGATCGCCTGCCCGACCGCATGGACGAGATTGTCCACTTCGCTATTGGGGCCATTAGGCGCATCGGTGAGCTACGTAAGGATCCGGCCTCGATCACACAAAGACACGCGGCAATCATACGGTTATTCGAAGAGCAGCATAGGCTCTGTCGGCTTTCGGCATAAGAGGCGAGCAAGATGGACACGTACGGGGAACTGAGCGTGGAGGCGGTTCGATCCGAACCGGACGTCTGGGTGAGCCGAATCGTGATCTTTGAGCGGCTTACACCTGATCCCAAGATCATTAGGGACGTTGCCCTAACCCGAGGTCTGAACATCATCTGGGCGGAAGAGGCCGAGGATGACGACTCAACGGCCGAGATCACAGGTCACAGTGCCGGCAAGACCACGCTCTGCCGGCTGATACGGTATGCCCTGGGGGAACGGACGTTTGGCACAAAGGGCACAATGGAGCTTGTCCGAAAGGCGTTTCCGGATGGTTACGTTGCCGCAGAGCTACATGTCTGTGGTCAAAGTTGGTCCATTCGGCGCCCGTTCGGCAGCGGCAGAATGTCGTTTATAAGGGAACAGTGCTGCATCGAAGAGTTGCTTGAAGAACGCGGACGGTCCGTAACGCAGGAGTCATATGCTAGAGAGATCGGTCTGGAGACGTTCCTGGGCGAACCTGAGTCCGGCGGGATCGCTCGTACGGGGGGACCGATTCAATGGGCCCATATCCTCGCTTGGTGCACGCGAGACCAGGAAACGCGTTATCAAAACATCCATGACTGGCGATCTCCTCGCAGTGAGGCCGATACGCCCTCTTTCAGGTTTCCCAAATCTGACCCGCTTGCCGCAATGCGGACAGTGCTTGGGCTCTTCTTGCCTGACGAACTCAAAGGCGAGGAACGGCTGGCAGAGCTGCAGAGGGGAAAAGACAGGCTAACCAAAGACATCGACGATAGGCGGCGGGAACCGCAGTTCCGTGTGAACCTTTATGAGTCCCAGCTTCGTCGGTCCCTCCAAAATCTCTTGCCGAATGAACCGGATATCGATTTGTTGCCCTTCCGTTCCGGCGATTTGTTCATTGAAGACCTGGAGAGATTGACCACAACGACATTAAAGGCGCTTGAGAGGTCTCTCGATATTAACGAACAAGAACACCAGACCCTCCAAGCTCAGATCGACAGTCTTGGCGTAGAACTTCGGGACCAGGAAAATGCCCTTGCTGAATTGGAGACCCTTTTTGCCCTGGACGCCGCGGCTGGTCAGGAGCTAGATGTGGGGCTTTCCAAAAATGAGGAAGAACGTAATAAAATCGAGCAATTCAAACACAGGAAGTGCCCATTTGGTGACGTTCTCATCCGGAATTGCGCTCATGTTCAAGACCGCCAGCGTATCCTGCAAATAGCCAAGCTGCAAGACGCTCATGCAATAGAGCAAGCGGAAGTAAGGAGGGGCGAGGAGCGGAGAAAGATCGCTGAGTGGAAGGTCGATCTTCGAAAAGAGATGGAGCGCATCAAGAAGGAGCAACAAGACGCGCTCGAGAGGCGTAAGGCGCTCGTTGTTCATGCCAGCGCACAACGAGATTCGGCACGCGATCTTGAGCGTACACGTAATGGGCTGGTAATTTGGATGCAGAAACGCGACGGATCGGGAGGCTACGAAGAACTTGATCTGCTGCGCCGCAAACTCGACGCCACGGAAATCGAGATCGCAAAGGTCGAGAACGAACTGGCCAAACTCCTCCGCCAGCATGATGAGAACCGCGAGCGATTGGCAGCCATTTTCTCTTGGGCCGTCCGGTCAGTATTATCGTTCAGCGGGTACGACGGGCGAGTGAGTCTGGAGAACCGCGAACTGGCATTCAGCATCACCCACGGACCGGCCATGAGCGGTGAGGCCGTGGAAAGCCTGGCGGTGCTTCTCGCTGACATTGCCTGTCTAGTCTACAACATGGTCTCTGGTAGGTCGCATCTGCCGGGCTTTCTCATGCATGATAGCCCTCGCGAGGCTGACCTTGGCATCAAAATATATAGGAGCTTCCTCCGGTTTGCCGCCTCCCTTCAGGCACTCCTGGGAGGACTCGAGAGTTGCTCCTTCCAGTATGTTCTTACCACCACGACGCCGCCTCCCAAAGAACTACAGACCAAAGAATACGTGAAGCTTCAACTGAACGCCTCCCGCCCTGAGGGGCTACTTTTTCGACGCAACATCGCCCAGGCTCGACTGGACGACCTATCATCTGGGGGCGACCCCCTGTGACTGGGCTAGGCTCATGTCTCGAAGGCAGTCAGTATTCCTGGCACCTTAGCACCCTCCTTTTGCGAAGCCTTGGACGACAGGACTGGAGGCACGCAATGTCGAGCCGGTGCCGGTCTGAGGCCGAAACCGCGAGGTGAACCGTGGGACGAGTTCGCGATGACAACGACCGGTCCAAGAAAGAGAAAGACTTGGCCAGGCGGGGAGCCATATCAGACGCTGCTGGACCCACTGCCGGCTGATCCACGGGTGGCACATGCGGCAAGGACGGAAGGAAAAGCGCCTGAACCGGAACGAATCGTACATAGCAAGGTACAGCTGAATCCATAGGTGGGTGCCATGGCGCAATGGATTCATGCTTGAGACCTGCTGGAGCGTACACTACTACGCAATCGGTAACGTGCCTGTGCACCTGCTCCAAACCAGCGTGAACAAACATAAGCTGAGGTTTATGCCGCTCACCACATGCACTCCATAGTAGTAGCGGGTCAATTCATTTGAGGGAATAAACTAGCGTGCAGACTTCAAACCGTCGTATGGTGCTAAGCAAGCGACAGCATAATCGGGGGACTAAGCGAAGAAACCGGTTTGCTGCACGCGACTGGGTGCTCGCAAGGTGGCTTGTGACTCATGTCGAACCGCGGTCCTACAAGCTTTATATTGCAGCAGCGTATGACGCTCAGGAGTCCAAGGTATTGCGGAAAGCACTACGGCGATGGTTGAGACGCTGCTATGCTGATCGCGAATATATCAAGAAACGCCTGGCAGCCGGAGCCTATAACACGTCGGAGGATCTATTTCAGCAGGAGAAATTCCCACATGGTCGCAGGGTTCAGGTGGCCGATTTTGCCGAGAGTGTCGCGCATTACATCTTGCGCAGACATCCGGAATTTGGTTTTGGTCTACCCATTTTTCGTCTTCAACACAAAGAGGATCCCGAATCTGCGATGCACGGGTTCGACTTGCTGGGCTTCTCGTTTGCGGAGTTGGATGGAGCGAATATTCTCTGCATTGGCGAAGTAAAAGCACGGACGGCGGTCACCGGGTTTGTTAAGGATACTATCGTTAATGGGCACGCCACACTCGCCAACTACACAAGAGCACGGGAGATTCAGGCTGTCGGTCGCATTGCCCATTGGCTTTTCCAGACCGGTGATCCAGCGGCATGCGATCGATTGGCAGGATTTGGCGAGGGGCGGGCGACAGCGCCGTTCGAACGGCGTCACGTTCTTGTCGGAGTATTTGATGCCAAGCTACCCATGCAAGATATGCTCGATCGGCTGGAACAAACTTCGGTGATCCTTCCTACTTTTACTGCCTATGTGCTATCCGTCGAGAATTTGTTGTCGTGGATTCAGGAGGCTTTTGCACCATGAGCGAGTCTCGTACGTTATGGTGGGAGCGCGCAACTGAGATCCTGACCGATGGAAGTTTTGCACATGAGTTGCGCCAAATACATGGTCTTGCCAATCTTGTTGAGTACTCGGCAAATCCCACCGAAGCAAGACAAGCTGCGCCTTTTACGTACAATGCCGACCGCTTGTACGAGACTGCCATTCAGCTTTTCCTGGCAACTAGCCTGGAGTTGACGGCAGGAGCGGAATTGTCAGATCCTTCAATACGACGGGCATTTCTGACCATCGGTCGCCTCTTGTATTTCCTCAATCTCGGTGAGAAAGAGCACTTTGCCACAGAGGAACTCTTGCTGCAGTCAGCGGTATCTTTTGATCTGGCTGGCTATACCGCTAACGCCCTGGTGGCATTGCGCCTGAAGGATGGCCAACTAGGCTACCCAAGAATCCATGATGAACCTTCACCAGCCGACTCTCTATACTTACTGCTCAATCGAAGGATTCCGGAGTTGCGGAGGGTAGTTCAGCGCTGGAATTCCCGTACTACAGCGCCCGCACTCTTTAGAAATTGGCAGGCACACCTCTCTACAGCTATGGACCTCTTGGCTCGATTCATAACAGGGGGTGGCCCCGAACTTCTCGAAAGAGGAACTCGCTCGGCTCAGGAGTGTGCTCGGCTTCTTCTCCAATCCGGCACGACAGAAGATTGGCTATTGGCCCGCAGCTTTGAACTGGTCGCCAGCCGATTGTGGTATACCAGTCCTTGGTTGCTCCTGCCACAAGCTGTTGACAACTTCAGTCCGCTATGGAGCGCTTACGTTCGCAGGCTGGCTCTTGGCATTGGCGAGCCGCAGGAAAGCCCCATTACAGGTGATCGCGTTCGCAGCGGCTGTGTGATCGATCTATGGCCTTCCCAAATCAGCGCGCTCCAAAGCGGTTTGCTACGAAATGAGTCGACTGATTGGGTTATCAAAATGCCAACCTCTGCCGGGAAGACCCGGCTGGCTGAATTCCAGATAATATCTGCGCTGACTCGCCAACCCGGCGCTGTCTGCATGTATGTTGTCCCTTATGTTGCACTAGCGAACGAAACTCGCGATTCGTTAAGGAATTCGCTGGGACACATTGGTATCCGCGTCGCCGATCTGTTTCAGGGCGAGTATGCCCTCACCGACCTGGACCAAGCGCTACTAGTCCGAAACGACGTTATCGTGTGTACTCCCGAGAAGCTTGATCTAGTATTGCGCAGGAATCCTGAATTCCTGTCACAGGTTGCCCTATTTGTCTTTGACGAAGGTCATATGATCGATGATTCGCCCAGGGGGATTAGGTACGAGTTTCTAATCGATCGCTTACGCCGGTTCCGGCAGCGCACTGGTGCCCGATTCTCCATGGTGGTTATCTCTGCAGTAGTTCCCAACGCTAGCGAGCTAGCCGCATGGATTGCAGGATCCGATAAGGCATTAGTTGACACGGACTGGAAGCCAACAGAAGTTCGCTTTGGAGTGTTCCACTGGCGACGGGGAGGCAGAGGTGACATCAATTACCCCGATGTTTCCCAGGGACGTGGCGAGAACTACTATGTGCCGCATGTAATCGAGCGATCCGGGCCGACGAAAGGTGCGTATCCAGCGAACAAGTCGGACATTTGCGCTGAGCTAGCTCGAGCTCTCGTAGTAGCGGGTCCGGTCGTAATCTTTGCGGCCACTAAACGAAATGTTAGTGCCGTAGCGAAAGCGATACAAAGAACGGTCACGCGCGATGGCGCTGCCTTTCCTATTCCGACAGACGCTGCTCATCAAACAAGACTTCGCCGAGCTCTTGTTGTCTATAGCGACTATCTCGGGGAAGACCACGACCTGATCCGCGCTCTAAAGGCTGGCTTTGCCTATCACACCGGTGACGTGCCACAAAGCGTACGCGCGCAAATAGAGCTATTGTTCCAGGCGGGGACAATTCGGCTTATTGTCTGCACAAACACGCTCGCACAGGGTGTGAACCTGCCAATCAAGACGCTACTCATCCACTCCATCTACCGCGGCCAAGGGCAACCTATAAGTTCACGAGATTTCATGAACATCGCCGGGCGGACTGCCCGTGCACTACGAGAGATTGAAGGACAGGTCGTATTTGTTCACAACAACGAAAACCCCAGGTTCTCTGTTGATGAGATCGAAGTCCGCAATCTGCAGAGCGCTGGCAACCATATCATCAGTTCCATAATGCTTATCTACGCTCGATTGGCTCAAAGCAGAGCAGAGCTGGCTACCGATCAACAATCACAGCTCGTGCTGCGCAGGATGTCGAAGCTGCGTGGTCAAGGCGTCGAGGATGTCGATCTGGAAGAAGGGCTCGCCGCTCTCAATGCGCAGCTTCTAGGACTCCTGGTAGAAGAACAGATCGAAGAAGAGACCGTCGATGCCCAGCAGTTGCTGGGCGGATCATTGTTCCAGTTGCAGGCTGAGAAATACGGAGTGGCCACAGCCCCGATCTATAGCGACGTGTCGGGACGGCTCACCGGCATAAGACAGAGTATTATTGACACGAACATCCGGAAACGATATTTTCAGACGGGACTGAGCAGTGAGAGCTGCCAAAGTCTATGCGAAACAGCTGGTAACTTTTTGGATATGCTACGCGTCGCGCCTGACGATATTGCCGAAGCTGATGGCATCCTAAAAGCTGCCCTCTCGGTGGCCCTCCGGACCAGGGAGACCCAACCGAGCCACCTGGCACTGAAGATTGATGACCTTGGCGCGCTATTCCTGGATTGGCTTCGCGGTGTGCCATTCAGTCAAATAGCGCGGCCCGCAGGCGTTAGCCCTGAAGAGTTATCACATGCCATTGAGGATGTATTCGTCCGCAAGTTTCCCTGGGGCTTCAATGCGCTCTTCATTCTCACGGAGGATGACATTCGTGTGCATCGAGATCCGTTGCCGCCATATCTTCAATTTCTAGCCGCGTTGTCTCGCTATGGAGTACCCACGATCGAAGCGGCCATCTGCAGGGCCATCGGAGTCGCCGACAGGAGATCAGCAATGCGGCTCGGTCAAGTTTGTCCAGCAAGAGGCAATTTGAATGCTGTTACTGATTGGCTGGCCAGTCTTCAGCTGCGAGATTTGGTGGAGATCCTTGGTAGCGCTGACGATGCGGAACGAGTGTTTGACAACCTCAAGGATGCACAGCTAGGTAATCCTGGTGCCGAACGCTTTCGGGGCGGACAGTGGCTTGACGTTGAGGTCCGGGGGCTGAGATATCACTCGCGATGGGAAGAGATCAGTTCGCTTTCCGTCGGCGACCACGTGGTTCTACAGCGCGAGCCGAACAACCGCGATGACGCCAGCGCTGTACGTATCCTGTTACAGCGCTTAGGTGACGAAATGCTCGGCTACCTTGATCGAGATATTTCACGGATTGTGTCCCCGCTACTTGACGAAGGTTTCGTTATGCGTGCAACGGTAAGTAGAATCGAGCCACCGTCCAGACCGTTTCCTGCGGGAAGATTGTACATAACGTTGGTCGAGAGTCCATAGCCTGGCTGAGCGGTATAGACGCGGTTATGTTCTGACACGTACACTCTAGAACTCAACCGTTCTTTCTCTGGAAACCGAGACACACGGCAGTGAGGATGGTATGTTGACCTGGCGTGATAGCGAGACGAGGAGTTCAAACACGACGAGGAGCGCCAATACAACGCCTACTTCCAATGGTAGCTTCATGCTCAACTTCTTCCCGGCATCATTCAACTCTGACACGATCGCCGTTCTTGTCGGGCCTTACGGAGACGAGCGAGCCTACAGCCAACTCGTGGCAGCGCAAGATGGTTGGACGGCGTGGCGCGATACTGACGACGGCGCCCGTGTCTATGTGTGGTGCCACGACGAAGCGACTACCTTCACTCGGGACCGGTTTCAGCCAGCCACAGTCACACTGGCAGAAAACCCTCCGCTCTTTTGCCGGGTGATGCTCGATGGCATCGGCCGACATCTTCAGAGCCGTGGATTCATGCCGGCCAACCGAAATGCATATGCCAACTGGAGTGTTGGCAACCTCCTGACCGCACTAGAAGTGCCCGGATTTGTTCCTGATCAGCGCGTGGGACTCTTTCCGAAGATCATCGTCGCTTCATTCATTACTCGCTTCACCGGGCAAGAGCCAGTGGTTGGACTGATCATCGACATCGCATACACAACACGCCTGGACGTGCCAGTTAGTGAGTTGCTCACTACCGGCTTCGACGTTCGCGGTCGGTATGTCAAGCCGCTATGGGCGACCGACGTGGGGGGAACTTTTGCGGATCGCGCCGTCGGACGTGTGGCGCGGGTTGACGGTACACGGCTGGTTTTGGACGACTTGAGAGACAGGAATCTGGAACAAATCGACTCGGCCTCGTGTGTGCTGGTACCCGATAGAAGCACGTTACAGGATTACTTGCGCCATCTCCATCCGCGACACTTTCGCGCCGTGCAACCAGCACTCCAGCGTAAGCTTACAAACTTCATTGCTCCGAAGGAGAAGCTACGCCTCATCGAAGGGTTTGCTGGTCAACGTCTGGTCGGTGTTGATGGTGAAACACTTCCGCTGGCATCCAAGCTGAGCGTGCGCTTCGGTCCCGCGGTCAACCCGACAGCCGATGCCGATACCTTTCGAGCGACCGAGTTGCTTGCCCCAGCGTTCAGTTTCGACCCCGAGAGTGCAAAGACCAGCCCCCATGCCGATGCCGGGCTCAACAAATATGGCCCGTATAGCCGGATCCGTATGCAGCGGCAAACGCCCCGCATCCTTGTGCTTGCTCCTCAGTCTTTCCAGGGACACGTCGAGCATTTCGTTCAGATGTTTCAGGGAGGGGTTCGCGGTTACGAGCGTACTTACAACGGCTTTCGAATGAAATACCGCTTGACGGGCCTCCAGGTAATGGAGCACTACTTTCACTGGGATAATCAACCGGCGAAGGATGCGTACTACAATGCCGCGGTGCACGCTCTTGACGAGACAACAGACTACGCCCTCTGCTTTGTTGTCATAAGCGAGGATTTCAAAAAACTCCCGCCGTCGGAGAACCCGTACTTCGTCTGCAAGGCGCTGTTGCTTTCCTTCGGCATTACTGTGCAAGACGTTCGAGTCGAGACATTGCGACAGCCCGAAGCGAGCCTACAATGGACGGTCAATACCATCGCCTTGGCTAGCTATGCCAAATTGGGTGGCGCGCCGTTTGTACTGAGAACTCGTCAGCTACGTCATCACGAACTTGTGTTCGGGATCGGGCGTAGCATCGAACGCGCTCACGGGTCGCGCCTGGGGGCTGCTCAGCAGATCATCGGCTTCACGACCGTGTTCCGAAGCGATGGCGATTATGTGCTCAATGCCTGCACACCATACACAGACTTTACGAACTATGCGCGGCGCCTGGAAGAGGTGGTTCTTAGATCTGTCACTGAGGTCGCGGAGACCGAGGGAATCGGAGAGGGGGAAACAATCCGTCTCATCTTCCATGTGTACAAGCGTACCGGACGGCGCGAGGTTGATGCCATCCAAAACGCCATCGCCAAGCTGACGCGCTACCGGATCGAGTTTGCGCTACTACATGTCAACGATAGCCATGATTTTAAGCTTTTCGACCGCACAAACCCTGGTTCCTCAGACCAATATGGCAGGCTTAACGAGTCAGCGGCACTAATACCGCCCCGTCGATTGATGGTTGAGATTGGACCTCGCGAGCGATTAGTGAATTTCATTGGACCGCAACAGTATCGGCGCCGCGGCACACCAGCGCCGGTGCGCTTTACTCTAGATCGCGCGTCGACTTTCCGTGACCTCGACTACCTTGTACAGCAAGCATACGATTTCTCTCTCATGTCCTGGCGGAGCTTCAATCCAGGTACCCAGCCAGTTACCGTCTTCTACTCTGAGCTGATGGCCGGAATGAACAGCCGCTTACGCCAATTGGTGCCGTGGAACCAAGAGATAATCAAGACAAAGCTCAAGCGCAAGCTGTGGTTTATCTAGAGGAACGCTGTGGCAATGCAAGCTGAAGGCGCAGAAGTATGGCGCGGTCTGCACGAGATATGGCAGGTAATCGAGCAGCAGTTGACACAGGCTGAGCTCGATGGGTTTGTTGCCGCCTACTTCCTTGCGCGATATGGGAACGAGGACCAGCGGTCGAAACTCACTGGGAAGCTCACTGAGTTGCGCGACAGATACGCTTTCGCCCGTGCTCATGTAGCAATGCTCGGTATAGCCCTGGAGAGTGGTTGGCTCCAGCCATCGGAAGAGATGGTCAATCACTTTGTTGCAGGTTATGACCGGCTCGCACGGCAACAGACTGGTCCAGGGCTCGCGTTGCAGGAGTCATTGAAGCTGCTGTGGGGCGTGGCGCTCGGTGCCAAATTCCAACCGGTACTGCTGAGTCGTCCGGATATATTGGACCATATCATCGGCGTTATCGCCAATTTTCGGACGTTGGAGCGAGACCACCCTCGTGAGTACATATTGGCCACCGCGCTCCTCACCGACCTCCGTTCTGATCAAAATGCTGCGCTTGGCCTGGACTTGCGCTACTATCTCTTGGGACTCAATGCGGATGGGCTCTCTGACAGAGATGCCGTCGCGACTCTTTGGGCACTTCGCTCATTGGCCACGGCCGCGGACCAATCAATGGCGGCAGATGCTGAACTCAGCTCGCTATGCCATCGGTTGATGCCACGCCTTATTCGGATCGGACAAGCTGAAGACATCTTGGACGCGCTGCTGGTACATCGACTGCACGTCGAACTGGTGCAAGATCTTGGCAATGGTGGTAGCTTGCCACAAGATGCGTTGTCGACGGTTCTGCGCACGGTGGATACTTTTCCTGAACTCGCCAGACGAATGCGAGAGCGCAAGTACAGGCGGCCACCATTGGTCATCGAGAACGAGTACGACGTTCAGGATCTGCTGTATGTCGGGCTGAAGCCGCACATACCTGATGTGTCAGACGAAGAATGGACGGCGAAAGACGGTGGTCAAGCCAAACGTATCGACTTCGTTTCTGCCAGGGCGCGGCTCTGTCTCGAAGCCAAGATGCCCCGTGATCGCGAACACGCCAAGAAGATCGCTGACGAACTCAAGATCGATATCGAGAGCTATTACGTGCACAGCGCCTGCAAGACCCTCGTCGTCTTCATCTTCGACCCGGAGGGTTATATGGCCGACGCTAGGAACCAGGAAGCCCAGCTATCGGGACCGCGAACGATCAAGGGTCGGAATATCGATGTCCTGGTAAGAATCCGTCCACGCTGAAGACGCAGATATCCTTGTCTGCTCGCGACTACAGCAACATGGCAACGCTAACTCAACCTGTCGCCTCGCGCAATTCACAGCAGCGCGCGAAACTCACGGCAGCGGTGGAAACACCATCGGATCGTCGACCTTGGTCGTGAATCTTTGATGGGGACCGACCCTCCCAAGATCACCAATGGGTCGCAGCCATATTCGCGCAGTATGAGTTCTTCTACTATTATGCCTTCGTCATCGACAATGGCAAGCTGAGCTCCAGCACAAGGCGTCATTCTACGCCTACGTGTGCGCTCTGGTGTTCGAGAACGCCAAGGGAGCACTGATAGAGGCCACCGTTATCATCGACGGCGCTGGCGGCACGAAGGAGTTCCAGCGATTGTTGCAGAGCCACTTGAAGGTGCTGCGTCAACGCCCCGGGACAGAGGTCCATCGGCAAGATGAAGATGCACGACCAGTTGGGACGATTGTTGTCTTGTTGGCTGAGCAGTTGACTTCAGTGCCCCCCAACCTGATACTATAGATATAATTCTCTTATAGGTATAGCAACAGGTGGACCATGAGCAGGCAAACTGACCTCGCCGGACTCGAGACGCTGGCCCTGGAGCAGAGCGGATACTTTGATCGGCACGACGCGCTCGCTCGCGGTATTACCGATGCACTTCTGCGCTACCACACGCGGACGGGGCGCTTCGAGCGTATGTTGCCGGGCGTCTACCGGCTTCACGCTGCGCCGATTGGCCCGTACGATGAGTATCTGCTGGCCTGGGTCTGGACCAATTATCGCGGCGCCATCTCGCATGAAAGTGCGCTGGCTCTGTATGAGCTGGGCGATGTGCTGCCGGCGCGGATGCAGGTGACGGTGCCTCGTCCGTTCCATCGTACCTCCGCGCCGTTCCAGGTCCATCTTGCTCCCTTGCCGGAGGACGAGGTGAGAATGTACCGTGGCGTCCGCGTGACCGCTCCCGCCAGGACGATCGTCGACGCCGCGGCCAGCGGCACGGACCCCACCCAGATTCACAGGGCGGTGCACGACGCTCTAGCGCGGGGGCTCGTCGACCCCGACACGCTGCGTGCCGCCTCCGTTCGCCATTCCAATCAATACGTGCGCAACGTTCGCCGACTGATCGAGGAGGCCGTTGGCGGTGCCATCCCAGGAACGCGGTAAGACCCCGGCTGGCTTCCGAACGCAGTTGCTGCAGCTTCTGCGGAACGAAGCCCTGCGGGCCGGCATCCCGGCCCAGCGCCTCCAGCAGCGCATCGCGTTTGAACGCCTGTTGGCTCGGCTTCCTCAGGATGGCGAGTGGGTGCTGAAGGGTGGTTTCGCCTTGCAGTTTCGCTACGGACTTCAGACCCGTCCGACCAGGGACGTGGACCTGCGCACGCCGCGTGACCCCTCGGCGGCACTGGACCGTCTCCGTCGCCTTCTGGCGCTCTCGACGATCGCCGACCACTTCTCCTTTGAGCTGGGGGACGTGATCCAGGAGATGCAGGGCGCTCCCGGCGGATCGCTGCGTGTTCGCATCGTCGCACTGGTGGCTGGCTCTGAATTCTCGGTTTTCCATCTCGATCTCTCCAGCGGGGACGCCCTGGTCGATTCACCTGATCTTCTCTTGGGATCGTACGTGCTCAAGTTTGCTGGAATCCCGCCCATCGAGTTCCCGGTCTATCCCGTCACCCAGCACCTGGCAGAAAAACTGCACGCCTATACGCTCCCGCGCGTTCAGGAGAACACGCGGGTCAGGGACCTGGTCGACCTGATCATCCTGTCCGCCAACGAAAAGATCGAAGCAGATCGGCTGGCCCGAAGTGTCCGAGCGACCTTTACGATCCGCGGGACCCACCCGATTCCGGATCATCTACCAGAGCCACCAGCTTCCTGGGAGCAGCCATTCGCGAGGATCGCAACCGAGGCAACAAACCTACCGACGACCGATCTTCGTGAAGGCCATGCGCTGGCCGTGCTATTCTGGGATCCGTTCCTCTCGAACCTAGACATGAAACAGACCTGGCTGCCTGACGAAAAACGATGGAGCGAGGGGTAGCTTCTGGCCATCACCAATCCGGAGCGCGTCGGCAAGTCCCCTGATCTCCTCGGGGAGGGCTTGTGACCCTTCGTGGAGCGTGAGTTCCGCACCAAATACGGCAGGTACTGGATCATCATGTTCGCCACAGCGGGGTGGTGGCCTAAAGAGCACGACTGGATGGTGCGGTGCCACGGCTAATCGTAGCCCCACTGGCGCGGTCTCATTCTTGGGGATGCGTCGCCATCTGTGCCCAACCCATTGTGCGATTCGGTAACTCTGGATATCCTAGCCGTGTGCGCGCCTTGTAGAGTTTCCAACGAGCCATCGTCAAGGAGTCCACGTGGATACCCTATTGCCCAACCCCGACGGGACCTATGCCATGTCCGAGACTGTCTGGATACCTCTGGGCAACCTGGAGCCGAGCGCAGGCTATCGGACCCAGCTCAGGGACATGGAAGAGCTGGAGAACTCCATACGCCAGTTCGGTGTGCTGACACCTCTCTGGGTGCGACCCGATCCCAACGTCAGAAATCGCTACCTCATCTTTGCCGGGCATCGCCGCTACGAAGCTGCCAAGAAGATCGCACGGGAGCGCTGCAATCCCGCTCTCGATACAGCGATCTCGGTGCAGTTGGGCAAGCATCTGTTACCCTGTCGTGTCTTCCGCGATCTCGCCGAGATCCACCAGGCTCTTCTCTCGTTGACCGAGAATACGGCTCGGCGGGACCCGTCGGCCATGGATACCGCTCGCGAGCTTCGAAGGATCAAGTCGGCTCTGGAGAAGGAGACTGGACGGTCTGTAAAGATCGACGATGTCCTCGCCATGCTTTCCGGTCCAGGCACCAAGCGAAAAGTCCCATGCAAGCGTCACCTCTACAGGCTTCTCCGCATCGCCGAGCTTGACCCGGACGTGGCCGCGGTGGCCAAGCAGCATGGGCTCGCTTCCGACTTCCTCGATCAGATCGCTCGTCTATCGGACAGCGACGAGCAACTGGAACTTATTCGTTTCATTGAGCACATGCACCTCTCGCGCGGCGAAGTGAGGGAGATTGTGGGCACCAAGCTATCCAACAAAGAGACCAGGATATCGGATGTCGCTGTCGAGGTGGTGGCAGCTTCGCGCCATTTGACAGGTGATGGAGTCAAGGCGGCGACGACGGGCGGCAGGGGAGATCGAGAGACCCCGAAGATCATAGCTGACACCCAGGAAGGCGAAATGGAGCCAACTCGGGTGCCGGAAGAAATCCAGAGCGATGTTGAGCGATCGACAGTAAGCACATCAACTGCCGGCGGAGCAGACTTCGAGCACGGTGGGCTCGCGGGACTTATACAGCACTTGCGGAGTCAGACCACCGATGTAGACCTACTACGTGTCGGAGACGTACTGGACGCCTGGGCGGCTAGTGAGAGAAAGCACGGCGCACCCGGCGCAGAAGCGTTGGAGTCCTGGATGGCTGACCTCACCGCGCGGCAGTACGACGCAGCCGATGTCGGCAGGCTCCGAGGCGTTCTTCAAGACCGGGACTATTCCCACTTCGAGATCGCGTTGATGAGAATGTTGCACATGTACCAAGGCATCCTGCCGGAGCACCTGCCGGGCTACGTTCGGCAGATCGAGGAGGCTATGGAAGACTATCCGTGGTATCAGAACGTGGTGCGCTGCTTTATGGAACTCCTGGGATTGTTGCGCCAGCCGGAGCAAAGCAAGAAGATCGGGGGAGCTTCGAGAAGACTGCTTGATATTGTCTTCCACGAGCTGTTCTGGCTTGCCACGCTGTATGATCCCAGACTCCAGTACCATGTAGAGAAGCTGCCTGCTCTGCGGAAAAAGGAGTTCTCGCACGGCGTACTGCTCGATAATCAAGGTGGGACAAAGAACGACTGAGAGCGCTACGAGGATTTCTTCGACCGGATCTTGTCGTCACCTTCACAAGCCATAGCTGTGCCCATCATGCTCACAAAGAAGCTCTCACACTTCCACGTTTGATCGAAGTCTGGCCCACTCCAGACACTGGTTGACGCAAGTGAGCAGATCTCCTGCCTCAAATGGCTTGCGTAGAAAGTGCTCGACCTCCAGCTCTGCTCGGACGGCAGCTTGTACGGGGTCGCCGGACATGACAATGACAGGAATCTCCGCGGTCCTCTCGTGTTGTTTCAGCAGATGGCAGCACGTCCAGCCATTCATCACCGGCATGCGAAGATCCAGCAGAATGAGATCGGGAGGGCTTACTGTGGCACAACCGAGGGCTTCCTGCCCGTTGCAGGCTGTCTGGACGGCATATCCTTCTGCCTCCAAGATATTCGACACGAAAGCGGCCACGAATTCGTGTCATCGTCGGCTACCAGCGCTTTCACCTGTGGTTCCTCCTTAGCTGGCAGGGATGCTGCCAGAACTATGCATTTATGCCAAAGACATCCGGGCGGGATTTTGGCATACATGCCATATCATGTAAAACGAATTTCTCGCCACATTTGGCTCTACCGTAAGGCAGCTCAGAAAAGGCAAGGGTCTGTCCCAGGAGAAACTCGCTTTTGAAACAGGGATGGACCTGACCTCCATCAACGAGATCGAAACCGCAAGAAGAAATCCTACCCTGAGAACAATCGTCAAGATTGCCCGCGCGTTGGAGGTCACCCCAGCCGAGGTCGTCTTTGGGATATGATTCCTGGCCGGTGAAAAGCTCCTCACCGCGTTTGTGTAGTCTATCGCGTGTCACGTCTTCACGTCTTGGTATTCCACACAGGGGTTCTCCAGCGATCCTCTCGATGGAGACGAGGCCCCAACTGCATCAAGGCAGCGTCTGGAATACGGGAAAAAGAGACCGACACAGCCCGTGGACGCTAGGTTGTAGGTGTAGGTTCGAATCTTGCTCGGCGAGCCATTTACCGAATTATCCGAGGCCTGGTCATAAAACGCATATTCCGCACCCTAGCCTGTCTGATAAATAGGATTAAGGGGCGGCATTTTGCCGCGCCAGTAGTAGACGCCATCGTCAAACCCGGCCAGTCTCAGCAGTCTGTGCTGGTTCTGGCTCAATGCTCCAGACGGACGCAACTCCAGCTGACCGCGCCTGCGCTGTCCAATCACGAGAATCGGAGTGAGAGCCATCTGAATCGCGTAGCTTGTCGGTCTGCGTGTCAGTTGCCGGTTTAGTCCTTCCACCGGCGCTTCTCTCGGCTCAGCCAAAGCCCGCCGCACTTGCCGCTCCAGCAGTGTGTAGACCATCGCGGCTAGCAGCACCACATAGCCGAAAGCGGCTATCCGCTCGGGCTCCTTCAGGCAGAAGGCGCCCACCCACGCCGGATTCTTGATGAAGCGAAAGATCCTCTCCACTCCCGTCTGTCCTTTGTACTCCGCCAGGATCTCTCGCCCGCTCCACTCTTCCCTGTGCCGCAAGCTGCTCATCAGCACGAACATCCCGCACTTGTCGCGCTCCTGCTGGTATCTTTCCGCATCCCGCTCCATCTGAGCGCCCGGACGGTAAACCGTTTCGACTTGCGGCTGTTCGTTCTTGCGGGGGCACCCCGGTCGTGCGCGCTTCACCTTCTGCTCGTGCCCTTTCACCTGCGCTGTCAGCGTGTGCCACGCCGGAGCGTGCTGGACCAGAAAACGCGCCCAGGCGCGTTCCGCGTCAGGGGCGCACACAAACTCCTGCTGGCGTATGTCGGTCAGGGCGTCTTCGAGCAGTGCCCCTTCTTTGGCAACATGGCGCTCCAAGGCGCGTAACCGTCGCTCATCCAGACTGCTGGAATGTACCACCACAAAGCGATAGACCCTCCCATTCAGCTCCTGCTCTGTCTCCCACAGCTGATACGTGGCCGCTTTCTCCCCGGCAGCCATTGTCCCCACCTGCAGCCAGTCTTTCCGTCTGGACAGAGCCGCCTCCATCAGGTCCTCAGCAATGCCAAAACGCTCCGGCAAGCGGGTGATGAAGTCAATGCGCGCGTCCGCCAACACATCCAGGTTGCCGCTGGTGACCAAAGCGCTATCCGCCACATAGACCAGCGGTGTATCCGCACTCAGCCCCACCTGGTCTCTCACCGCTTTTATCCACCGTGTGTTCCACGTCATGTCCGATTGGTTGCCGGAGCAGACCTCGGCCACCACCGGGACACCGTCCCGACTGGTCCCTACCCCAAAGAGGATTTGCTTCAGGTCCGGGCGATGGTCTTTGCTGTAGCCATATGTGATCTGGGGAACAGCCGCGTCCTGGTCATCGTAGGCGCCACAAAAGCTGCGCGACGTGGTGTCGGCATGGACGGCCTTCAGGTCCAAGGCATAGCGCTTGATGACCTGTTGACTGACCGCACTGAAGACCTTCTGCGGTCCTGCTGCCCACAACGTGTCTAACGCCCGCCCGGCCCGGTCATCGTTCAGCTGGGATGGATCGAGTTGGGCGGACCAGGGAAAGAGGAGGGGCAACGGTTTGTCCGCAAAGAAACTGCTCAGCCGATACAGACGAATAGCCCCTTCGCCGAGCAGGTTGTGGATCATCGCAGCTACCACCGTGCCCGTGTCCACCAAGACATCGTCTGCCTCTTCCCGCAACGTCGTGTTGATTGTCTCAACCAGACCCATCTGGTCCATCAGCTTGGCCAGCACCGGGTGATAGTCAGCCCGAAAAGCAAAGATTTCCTGGTTCATCTGACGGTGTCCTCCTTCCAGACACCGCCAATCTTATCCGCTGTTCACCCCGTCTGCCTAATAATTACCCTGTACCACTCAGGACGCCGAGCGGAATATGTGTCTCTGGTCACCGCAACCGCGCCGATAGTTGTGCCCTCTTCATCTCTGATGGGCACAGCGCTGCTCCGGACGAAGATATGCCGTTTGGTTTGCGGGCTGTAGAGTATCTCGGCCTCCTGCAAGATGATCTCGCCCCTCAGCGCACGAAGGAGCGCCATCTGGTCGGGCTCGACGGGTGTGCCATCCATGTGCCGCAGCCTAGCCCGCGCGAACAACTCCGTCAAGTCGTACTCGACCTTTTCGGCACTGGTCGCACCCAACAGCCGCAGACCGGCCTCATTGACCAGGATGAGATGTCCATGGGTGTCGCAGACGAAGACGCTATCGACCAGGTTGTCGAGGATGGTCTGAAGCTCGGCGGCTCGTCTTTGAGCATCATCCCGCAACCTCTCTAACTCGACAGTCTTGTCCCGCTCACGCCCGTACAGGTCCACGTACTCCGAGAGCAGTCCGAACAACATTGCCACGAAGCCGCTGTTTGAGAAAATGAACGCCAGGTACCATAGAGGTTCGTAGCGTGCTGCCGATAAAAGCACCACCGAGTAGGCAAGGGCGAACAGCACCTCAGCCAAGGATAAGTAGCCAAGAAGCAGATCGCCGGTTTGGCGGTAGCGGTAGGCTGAGAGCACAGCACCTAGTCCGAACCCGACCGTGAGAGCATTAGCCCAGCCACGGTAGAGTGAGGTGAATGCCCGGTCAACGACGAGGATAGGCAGGTGCAGCTCGAAAACCACCGATAGGCTGGCTATTGCGATCATGGCCATCAGCACGCCAAGAACCAACCAGAATGTCCAGCGCTCTCCCGGCATTCCCGATTGCGGCCAGCGTGCCATTGCCGCCACCAAAAGGAAGATGAACAGTATGCTCTGCCCGATTACCGAGAGCCAGAGGGAGGTATTGGGGAACTGAGCGATCAACCCTTGCCCGTTAGGCAGAAGTCCGGGAAAAGAGAGTGAATACGACAGATCCCATACGGAGATGGTGCTGAAGCTCAGTCCTATCCAGAAGGGCAAGGGGTTGCCGTAACACCCGATAGCGCCCAAAGGCGAGGAAGGCCACACTGAGGGCTGACAGGATGCGGAAGCTGTTCAGCGTCGGCGCATACCATGGCAAGACGACGACGGGGCCCGAGCCCCAAGCCAACGCCACGGTCGCCTGGAGTATTGCCGAGCCGATAGCAATCCCTATGATCACGCGTAGCAGCGGGCTCTTGTATTGTCGTAAACTTCGCTTGGAAGCGTGCATAAGTCAGTGCTTTGTCTTTCTTCCCGTCACCCTATCCCCTACACTACCGGCAAGGTGCAATCGAAAGTGCTTCCCTTGCCAACCCTGCACTTCCATAGCAACTCGTTCTGCCCTTTGAGCCTTCGCGACTGAGCCTCAAAGCCCTTCCTGTGCCTGACCATTTGATTCCTCAATATCCGCCTGGACGTGGTTGTGTACTTAACTATACCATTGCCAATGCCACGCCGCCACGGGGACTAACGCCTTTGTTGTCCCAACCTGGTCGGCGGCCCAGGGATGCCATGTAGACCTCGCGGATGTGCTTGATCCACTGACTAAACGCATACGGAATGACTCCAACGGTTGCCACAATCGCGCAGTGGAATCGCAGTTGGTGGCATGCTTGAGCCGGGAGGGAGTGGCCGCGATTGTTCCCCGGCATGGTGGCGGTCCTCCAATCCGGTACGGGGTCGCCGAGCTGAAGCGGATTCTGTCCGAGGTCCGTCGCACACCGGATCGCCAGCAGGACGGCACGTCCACCTGGTCGCTGAGCACTCTGCAGCGGATCTTGCGCCAGATGCCCGATGGTCTTCCGACTGTCAGCACCTACACGCTCTCGGGCGTCCTGCACGGGGCGGGGCTGTCCTGGCAGCACAGCCGCACCTGGTGCGACACCGGGCAAGTCAAATGCAAGCGCAAGAGCGGAGTGGTCGACGTGGTCGATCCGGATGCCACGGCCAAAACACTTGATCGAGCAAGCCTATCGGCTGGGCGAGCAACTGGGTTTGGCGGTCTGGTGTCACGATCAAGGCGGACCGTATCAGACTGTGCCGTGTCCGGGTCCCATCGGCACATTCAGCAACCGGTAGAGGACGATCCGCACGCAGTACCATCAAGTGCGGATTCTTGTTGCGAAGACCCTCGCCCCGGCCATCTTGTCCGCCTCGGCTGGCGGCTCCTGGGGCGCCTCCCGGTCGGGCTCGAAAGGCCAAACCACCACTTCGCGCACAGCAGTTGGAAGAGCTTCTTCTGGTCCTCCAAGGGCAGAAGGACGACTAGACGCTCGAAGTCCTGCAGGCCGCGCCGGATCAAGTCGGCGTCCAAGACTCGCTTGCGCCGCCGTTCGAGGTCGAGCTCAAGCTTCTCGCACCGCGTCTGGAGCTGCTCCTTCTCGCGCACCAGCCGCCGGTACTCCTCCTTGATGTCCTCGGCCAGGAGGTCCTGCTGCTTCATGACCTCGATCAGCCGCCGAATGCCCGCCGTCAAGGGACCAAGACATGCTTCCTCTTGCGCGTTTTGGCACGTCGTGCTACGGTATGTTCCACGCCCAGCTACCCCCTCCCGTCTTTTCCGCCGAATAGACAGTAAAGGGAGCGCTGGGCTATTTCAATTGTCAACCCCTAGCCCGAGTAGTTCCCTCTCTTTCTGCAATATTCCGTACAGTACCCTCCGAGACAAACACTTGACAGGCTCGACCAATAACACTATAATGGCCCCACGTTGTAACCAGCGGGTTTAACTCAGAAGTCTCTCCGGTATCCCCTACCCGCTCGGCACGGCGTCGCCGCGCCCCAGGCCATAGTCTCTAAAAGAGAGGAGGTGCAGGACCGCAGCCGGCTGGCAAGCTCTAAACTCATCCCAAGATGAAGCCCGCAGAGCGCAGTCGGCGTTTGCGGCATGAGCAGGGCAATCCTGGGAAGCGGCCATGTAGTTCTCACCTTGGTATTAGTTTAGGGTAAGTGACGCCCAGAATCACCTAGGCAACAACTAAGCGCATGTCCATCCGGTTGGCATCGTTACGCCGGCGGGAACCCGGCGCCAAGCGCGGGCGTTGTGTTTCTGAAGCATGCCAAAGTTATGAATACGTGCTTAGGTCGGGCGTGACGAGTATCAAATGCCAACGAGTCACCGTAATGACCAGCTGCGAGTGCCCACTAAAGAGGAGAAAGGAGAGAACAGTGCTGCCAGAGGAAGTCGCCAGGCCCAAGCTCGAGGTCTACAAGGAGCAGTTCAAAGAGTATTTCATCCTGGAGCGCAGAAATGGCATCATCATGGCGCGCATGCACACTGATGGCGGGCCCGCGCTCTGGTCGTGGGGCTTGCATGGCGGGATTTCCCAACTCTTTCGCGTGCTCGGGAACGATTCCGGAAATGAAGTCATAATCTTTACCGGTACCGGCGACCAATGGATGGCCTCGATCAAGCCGAGTATGTGGGAGGCAGACGAGCAGGGCAAGATCGGCTACGACAACAGCTTCTATGACGCCGCCCGAATAATGGAAAGTATCGTCTTTGACGTGGACATTCCCACCATCGGCGTAATTAATGGCCCCACTCCATTCCACACTGAGATAGGCTTGTTGTGCGACCTTACTATCTGCGCAGAAGACGTCACCTTCAAAGACCCTCATTTCCCGGAATTCGTTGAGGTGCCAGGTGACGGTCAGTTTCTGACTTTTCAAATGCTTGTGGGCCTCAAGCGATCTGCCTACCTGGCATACATGGGAAATACCATTGACGCCAAGACAGCGCTCGAGTGGGGGCTTGTCAACGAGGTCCTCCCCAGGGAGAGATTGATGGACCGAGCTTGGGAGATCGCCGAGGCAATTGTCAAGGCGCCGCGTGTTACTCGCCGCTTGACCAGCCAGCTGGTTAAGCGCCCACTGCAGGCTATCGTTCTGGACAGCTCCAGGCTGAACATCGCTTACGAGATGTACGCACATCTGATGAAGGGAGGCGAATCCTGGAGAAAGGCCTAGAATTGCTCTTCCCCGCAAGGCAATTGAAGCGACCTAGCATCCGACATGCCTAAGCGATGTGCCAGCACTTGACGCGCTAGGGCAAGAACCCCAGAATCGCCCTGCTGCGTAACCATTGGGTCTAGCTAATAAGTTGCATCCCAGCCTCCGTCCTGCTCGCGACCCTGGCATCCGATACTGTTGGGAAAAGCGGTTTGGCCTCGCGGTTGCCCAAGCTGAGTCCAAAAGAGAGGAGGCGCAGGACGGCAGACGGTTGGCAGACTTTATGGTGAGTGGCACTCCACATCACCGAGCCAATATCTAATTCGGGTAAGAGGAGGATTGCATGCCAAGACTTGTTCTCGTCACCGGGGCAGCATCGGGTATCGGGCGAGCCGTTGCGCTCGCCTTCGCGGCAGACGGCGAGCATGTGGCCATCCATGACATCGATCGAGACGGTGCGGCGGCGACGGTGCGGATGGTGGAGCAGGCCGGCTCTAGCGCCCGCGCCTATGCCGTGGACATTAGGAAGCCGGCGGAGGTGCGGGAGGCGATCGCCAAGACGATCGATGATTTCGGGCGGATCGACGTCGTCGTCACCAGTGCTGGTGTTCACGCCATGGGGCATCCCTTCGAGCTTTCGGATGAGGACTGGAACCGGGTGATCGACGTGAACTTGAGCGGCACCTGGTACTATTGCCGCTACGCCGGGCCGGAGCTCGTTAAGCGCAAGGGCTGCATCGTCAACATCTCCTCCACGGGGGCCTTCAACGCTGCCTACAATCACGTGCCCTATCTCGCTAGCAAGGGCGGCGTCTTGCAGCTCACAAAGGCACTAGCGCTCGATCTCGCCGAGTCCGGTGTTAGAGTCAATGCCGTCGCGCCCGGATGGACCGACTCTCCAATGCTGCAAGCCGCGCTCCAAGACCCCATTGCCAGAGGAGGTCTGGCGATGGGTTTCGCGATGACGCCCATGCGCCGCCTGGCGCGCCCGGAGGAAGTCGCGAATGGCGTCAAGTTCCTCGCCTCGGACGCCGCCAGTTACATCACCGGGCATACTCTGGCTGTCGACGGGGGCAATCTCGCGGGCGATCAGGTCGGAGCCAACTGGGTGCCGGCCGAAGGTGCCACGCCTCTCCCCTGGCTCCCAAAGTAGCTCACGGCAGGGCCAAAGGCCCGAAAACAACTGTGAAAGTTGGAGGCAAGATGAAGGTCCAATTTATGCCCAGCGCGGACTTAATGGTGACGCACGTCGACAAGATGTTGGACACGCTCCACAGCGCGATAGGCTTACCGCGCGAGCAGACCATAAAGGAGCCCCCGCTCATAGAATGCGAGGGCTGCTTGGCGAGGGTCAATAGCGACCCGTCGCTGGGTGCGACGTATCTTCAGCTATTGGCGAGGAGGCCCCTCGCGGAGGCGGAGAGACCCAACAGCCAGCCGGTCGGCGACTACATCACGGCCTACATGCGCTATCAGGGGAACCGTCCTATCCTCAGCCATTGCACACCCCTGATCGCCGAGCACCGCGAAGAG
>SCTZ01000185.1 GCA_004297765.1 Chloroflexota bacterium
GGGTCGGAGCCGGTGGGGCAAACACCCCAAGAGACAGCCCATTCCGTGGGCATCATCCCTATTCTGGCGTCTATGGGAAGCCTCAGTGGGGAATGTTCTCGTCGGCATCCGTGATTCCGACCTTATTTCAGTGGACTCATGACAAAACGCGGCGCCTCAAAATGGATAAACCAGTGTGGTCAAACACTAGGAACCGAAGGACAGCGGGGATATGAACATCTCTGATGGCCTCGCGCGAGCCAGGTTCGGCTTTCCGGCGAAGGTCGCGGTCGCAAGCGATGATGGCACCCACATCACCTACCGCGAATTGGACGAGAGCGCCAATCGGATAGCCCGCTTCCTAAGAGACGATCTCGGCGTCCATCCTGGTGACCGGGCAGGGATTCTCGCCGGCAACACAATCCAGTTCCTTGAAGCCTTCTATGGCATCATCCGCGCCGGATGTATTGCCGTGCCCCTCAACGACCAGTGGAGCACAGTCGAGCTTGAGTCCTGCCTGGCGGATTCCCGTCCGACCCTGACCCTGGCGCGGTCCGGCAGCCGGGCGCGCTTCACTCTTCGGGGGCCGATCATCGAGCTAGGGGTTGGACCCAAGGTCGGCCCCTTTTTCTCCGCGTTTGATTCGAGCCCACTGCCAGAAGGACCGGGGAGCGCTGATCCCTTCTACATCGGATACACTTCCGGCAGCACGGGGAAGCCCAAGGGGGTTCTGCGGTCTCATGGCTCGTGGCTAGATAGCTACCTGGCGGCAACGATCGAGTTCGGATCTGGCCGCGAGGATCGGCTGCTTGTGCCGGGCGCCCTCTGTTATTCTCTGTCTCTCTTCGCGGTGACGCACGCCCTGTTCCTGGGCAGCACTCCCTACATCATGTCGAGATTCGACCCGCGCAAGGTACTGGATATCGTCGAGCGCGAGAGAGTGACCACTATTTGCATGGTTCCTTCCCTGTACGAAGCGGTTCTGGAGGTGAAACCGGACTCGGGGCGAGACCTCAGCTCCGTGCGAACGTTGATCTGCGCGGGCTCGACCTGGGCTCGGCCAGAGGAGGGGAAGGAACGGGTGTTGAAACTGTTCCGTTCGGCGGGACTGTACGAGTACTACGGAGCCGCGGAGACGAGCTTTGTATCGGTTAGTCCACCGGAGGACCAGGTGAGACGCCCTCGGTCGGCAGGACGCCCCTTCCTTGGAGTAAGGATTGAGATCCGCGACGAAGACGGCAGACCTGTGGAGGCCGGAAAGATAGGTACCCTCTATGCCCGGAGCTCATACGGATTCGAGGGCTACTACGATGACTCTGAGCGAACGGCGAAAGTAATTGGGGATGGCTGGATGACCGTAGGCGATCTGGCCTACGCCGACGAAGATGGCTACCTGTACATAGTGGGACGCAAGGACAACATGGTGATCTTCAGGGGCATGAATGTCAGCGTCGAGGAGGTGGAGGAGGTGCTCAACGATCATCCCGGCGTTGCCATGTCCGCCGTGTTCGGCGCCGAGGATCCGCGGCGCGGGGAAGTTGTGCCAGTGGCGCTCATCAAGAAACGGGACGGGACGGAGCTCAGCTTGCGTGAGCTGCGAGCCCATTGCGCCGCTCGCCTCGATCGCCACAAGGTGCCCCGGAGAATACTGGTCGTGGATATCTTTCCACTCACTTCCTCAGGCAAGATCAGCCGCTCAGAGTTACCCGAGCTATTCGCCAGGACCTTGCCGCTAACCGTCCGTGACTCATGAACTGATGCGGATCCGGCTGATCCGACGAATCAGTCCGATCGGTCCGATCCGCACGTTTTCACCTGCCAGGCCATGAGTAACAGAGCACAGTACTTTCCTACATGAAGTCCGGCTCAGGCGCCTGGTCTGCTTCCTCTCCCTCTGTGAGAGGACTGTCGCCAAAGGCGACTCGCCGCCGATAGGGTCGCCTCTGGCGAGTGGCGAGGGGCGAGGGCCACGTCTGTCCCCTCTCCCTTGTGCACAAGGGAGAGGGCTAGAGTGAGGGTGCGCCCCGGTTACCCTCACCCTGACCCTCTCCCTTCGCGAAGGGAGAGGGAACCGGACGATCTATTGTCTGAATCGGACTTGTTGCAGACAGCACTAAGAAACAGGGTCACGCTACCATGATCGAGGTTGAAAACGTCACCTTCGCTTATCCTGGGGGGGCGCCGGTTATCGCCGACGTCAGCCTGGGCGTGCCGAGGGGCAGCTTCGTTTCGGTGATCGGCCGAAACGCGTCGGGAAAGTCGACACTGGCGAAACTGCTCAACGGTCTGCTGCTGCCTCTGAGAGGGCGAGTGCTCATCGATGGACTACTGACGAGCAACCGCGTTCACCTATGGGATGTGCGAAGCGCAGTTCAACTGGTGTTCCAGAACCCGGAGAACCAACTGGTCGGCGCAACGGTGGAGGAAGACATCGCCTTCGGCTTGGAGAACCTAGGCGTCCAATGGCCCGAGATGGGGGAAAGGATAGACTGGGCCCTGGATTTCGCTCGACTGCGCTCGATGCGGTCTCTTCCCGTGTCCCAGCTTTCGGGAGGGGAGAAGCAACGAGTGGCCCTGGCAGGGGTTTTGGCCATGAGACCTCGCTGCGTGGTTCTCGACGAAGCCACCTCCATGCTGGACGAGGAGGGGAGAGAAGAGCTACTGCGCCTGATGCACGTCATGAACAAAGAAATGGGCATGACGATCGTCCAGATCACGCAGAACCTGGAGGAGGTCCTCGAAAGCGACCGCATTCTCGTGCTGGACAGTGGACGAATCGCGCTGGACGGAGCCCCGTCCAGCATCTTCGCATCTCCTGACCAACTGGTGGCTCTTGGACTCATTCCTCCGACGGTGGTTCGGCTCGGACAGGAGCTAGCTAGGATCCAGGTGCCGGTTTCGCTTCCGACCCTGCGTCTAAGAGAGTGTGTGAGAAGCTTCCTAGACCCATCATTCCCGCTTTCGCGGGAATCCAGAGCGCCGTGGATTCCCGTGAAAGCGGGAATGACGGAAGAAGGCTCCGAGCCTAATAGCCCTTCTCACATACTTTCTAACGGATCTAAGCACATGTCCCAAAGAAAGGCATGTTCTGGGGACTCTGGGGACACCCCAGACCCCGCCAGGCGCTGCGCCCTGGACCCGCCGACTTTTGGCGAGGTGCTTAGTGGACGCGGTATGCAGATCGAGCTGAAACACGTCTCATACTGCTATAACCACGGTCGGGCCGATGAAGTACGTGCCCTGGTGGACGTGCAGGCTGTGGTCGGATGCGCCGAGACACTGGCCATTTTGGGCCGTGGTGGCTCAGGGAAGTCGACCCTTCTGCAAATCATGAACGGCCTGCTCCAGGCGAGTGGTGGGCAAGTGCTGGTGGACGGGGAGTTGCTCACACTCCGGCGGGCAGCATCCATTCGGACCCGTGTGGCCATGGTCTTCCAATATCCCGAGCATCAGCTCTTTGCCGCCACCGTCTTTGATGACATTGCCTTCGCTGCCAGGCGCCAATCGCTCGACGAAGCCGAGGTGGCGCGGCGCCTGCACGAGGCCGCAGCCGTCGTCGGTCTCGATTTGGGCAGCCTCGGGAGCCGTCGTCCTCTGGAGCTGAGCGGTGGCGAGCGTAGGAAGGTGGCCATCGCCGGGGCTATCGTTACGCGCCCGGCTCTGCTTCTACTCGACGAGCCCATGGCTGGGCTCGATCCGTTGGCCCGGCGCGAGCTGGCTGGGCTCATCCGACGTTTGCGGGCGAAGTCGGGAGTAGGTGTGGTGCTGGTCTCTCACTCCCTGGAAGAGGCGTTGACGATCGCGGACAGGCTGATGGTCCTGGACGGCGGCATGGTGGTCTTCGATGGAGGTCCTGGGGAGCTGTTACGCCAGCCGGAGAGCCTTGCCCGTTGGGGTCTGAAGCTGCCCATGGCCGTCCAGTTCCTGGATATGCTGCGTAGTGGTGGGATGGAGGTGCCACGGGGAATCTGGCACGTATCCGAGGTAGTAGCTGCCGTCGAGAAGGTCAGACGGTGCCCCAATCCTCTCGCTTCGGATGGGGCTCGATGATTAGCGCGGATACGCTCAGGTCCGGTCAGTTCGTCCCGACGAACAGCCTGCTGCATCGCCTTGACCCGCGAACCAAGTTTCTGGTCGGACTCATGTTGACGACCGGCCTTTTTGCCGCCGGCACCTTTCCGTCGTTGCTGATCCTGACGGGCTTGGTAGCCCTTCTGTGCGGACTGTCGCGCCTTCCTCTTAAGAGCATCGTCCAATCGCTGCGCCCTATCATGATGGTGGTCGCGGCCACCTCGTTGTTGCACCTGATCGGCAGTCCGGAACCCTCCCTTGTGGAATTCGGCCCGGTCAAGCTGAGCCAGTCCGGTCTGGAGGAGGCCGGGATGGTATCTTTGCGCCTGGCCTCGATTCTGGTAACGGCGGCGCTGATCTCGTGGACAACCGCACCGATGGCCATGGCAGATGGGCTCGAGCGGATGCTATCTCCCTTGTGCAGAGTGGGCATCCCCGTTCGCGAGATCGCGGTAATGGTTGGCATCGCCTTGCGCTTCGTTCCGACCTTGGTCTCCGAGCTGCAGAGGCTCATGAAAGCACAGGCGGCACGAGGTGTCGATATCTCCGGTGGAAGCCCGCTTCGACGCGCTCGCGATCTGGCGCTCCTGGTCATCCCCCTCATCGTCGCGACCATGGAGCGAGCCGATGAACTGTCCGTGGCGATGGAGTCGCGTTGCTACCCCGGCAGAACAAGGAGCCGCTTTCGGCAACTGCAAATGACGGCCATGGACGCGGGCGTCCTTGTCTTGTGCTTCAGCCTTGTGGCCGGTGTGCTTTGGTATCAGCCCGCTTGAGCGGGCTTCGTTGAATCAGCACGGCGGCTTTAGCCCCGTGCGGGGCTCGGCTGGCCCACAGATTGCCCAGTTTGGGACACCGGCGCCGCGGCCGCTCTCAGCTTGTTGCACACAGGGCACGTGCAGCGTGCCCCATGTGCAGCAAGCCCCGAGCTCGGCTCGGGAGCTCGGGGCGCACTATCTGAACCTGTCGTGGGCTGCTCTCCAGACTATGTCGCTTGCTACGAAATCCTATGGTGCGAAGTTACCTTGGTAACAACCAAGCTATGGATCTACTGGGGTGATAACCGTATCTTGACCCTTCCAGCCTGTGGAGGTGAGGACGGTCGCCGTGTTCAAGACCCTGGGGCCGGTTTGACATGCCTTCTTGGGATTGGCTCCCACAGTTGCCTCGAATACCACGACGTAGGGAAAGAGCTCGGTAGCTGGAAGATCGCCCAGGAGGAAATCCCAATCCTCCCGGCAGGGGGAGTCGAGCTGTTTCACAACTTCCACTGGGAAGCAGAGAATGAACACGCATAACTCCACGCTGGTGGGATCGAGGTTGATCTGGCCCCGCAGGACGTCCTTTATCTTGACGTCCTTTTGATCCGCGCTTAGCCTAAAGTCGATCTCGTAGACAACAGTTTCGCCCCCAGAAACAGGACCTGGCGGAATAACGTCAATCACAGTCTTGTCCAGGGCTGTCAGAGGCGGCTGAAATGCCAGCGCTCCACCCGTCGACATGACCATGAGGAGCAGCGACGCCAACACGGCATTGAGGATCAGTAGCCTGCGTCGTTTCATGATTCTGTCTCCTTTTTGTACTTGGGCACGCATGCCCGTTCATGCCATCAGACTAACAATCAGTATGGTTTCGCACACCTTACAGCCCCGAGCTCCGCTTGGAAGCTCGGGGCGCATCTGCCTGAACCTGTCGTGGGCTGCTCTCCAGACGACGTACTACGCTACGAAGTTACCTTGGTAACAACCGAGCTATGGAATTGTGGTCGTCGTCGTAACCGCGCCCTTCCAGCCCGTGGCGGTAGAGAGGGTCGCACTGTTGTAGAGCGTGCCCGATGGGGCATCGGCGGTCACTGCTACCTCGAAGACCACGAGGTAGCTTCCAGCCGGTAGATTGCCCAGGAAGAACCCCCAATCCTCCCGAGCACTGGAATTGAGCTGGTTGACCACCGTCGGCACCGGGATGGGACAGCCAACACAAACTACGGTGGCTGGAATGAGGTCAAATCCCTTCGATATGCCCCGGAGGGTGTCCGTTATCTTCACATTCGCTTGATCAGCACTCAGAGTGAAGCCGATCGTGTAAACAATAACCCCGGGTTTAAACGAAGGATCTGGGACGTCGATCTTGTCCAGGGCCGTCAGCGGGGGTTGGAAGGCCAGGGCTCCTCCTGTCGACATCACGATGAGGGCCAGCGCGGCCAGCACGGCGTTGAGGATTAGTAACCTGCGTCGTTTCATGATGTGCATCTCCTTTTACTCTCGGGCATGCCTGCCCACTCATGTTATCAGCCTAACAACAGGGACTATCTGGAGAGTTGCCCCACAATGGTCTTCCGGTCTGGACGTCATATGCGTGACCACTCCACCTTCTGGGTGTGCCGCTCCTCCCGATGCGGAGCATCAATCTATCAACAGCGATACCGCTAGCTCAATTGCCTCTTCAGTGTAACGCGCTATAACGACCGTGTCAGTAAGCGAAGGGTCAGCAGTATACATAGATAATATCTAGGCGCATTTGGCGGGAGTGGCGCCGATCCGCGGTATACTCGACTCGGCTTGCTCATCTATTTCCGGACAAGAACTCATCCGATGAATCGGTTGCGGGCAGTCGTCTGGTGGTGCACCACAGTGACTATGAATGCTTTCAGGGGACGAATTCCCCAGAGACCGCCGCGGTTTCCGAAACCGCGGCGGTCTAGAGAATTTGAGGACAAACGGGGAGATTCCTCGCCTCTGACCATGGCGAGCGGTCTTCGGAGACTGTTCCGGCTCCGGCTCAGAACAGAACATAATGTAGGCTGCGGCGGGGAGTATGTTAATACTCTTTCCTGTTGGCGACTTCGCCTTCCCGACCCCGAGACTGCGGCGGTCGCCTGAGGTGACCGCCGCGGTCTGGCCGATCGCGAAGCAACTGCCGTGAAGGAGAGTATTAGCTGCCGGAGAAGAAAAAGGGGCACGCCCTACAATGAGAGCGTGCCCCTGTGCCGCGCGACGCGGGATGTCTACGGGAAGAGGTTGCGAGACGCGACCTGGGCCCAGTCGAAGAGCGGTGATGGGTAGATGCCCAGGATAACGACGCCGACCAGGGCGAGGGTCATAGCGGTGGCGAGGAAGCCCGGAGCCGGAACGGACTCCTCGGAGGCCGCCGCGCCGAAGTACATCACCTTGACCACGCGAATGTAGTAGGCGGCGGAGATGACGCTATTGATCACGCCGATGATGACCAGCCAGGTCAGCCCGCCCTGGACGGCCGCGTTGAACAGGTAGAACTTGGCGACGAAGCCGGCCGTTGGCGGGATTCCCACCAGGGAGATCATGCAGATGGTCAGAGCCAGGGTCAAGATGGGCGAGCGACGGGCCATGCCGCTGTAGTCTTCGATGCGGTCGCTGCCCACCTTGTTGGAGATGGCGATGATGACCGCGAAGGCGCCCAGATTGGTGAGTGTGTAGCTGAGCAGGAAGAAGATCACGCCCGAGGCCCCCAGCAGGGGCGCTTCGGAGAAGGCGCCGAAGGCGGGCATCTGGAGGGCGGCCACACCGACGAGGACGTAGCCGGCCTGGGCGATGCTACTATAGGCCATCATGCGCTTGATGTTGGTCTGCATCAGGGCCACGACGTTGCCGACGGTCATGCTCAGGACGGCCAGGATGGCGAAGAGAGTCGGCCACTCTATCGGGGCAAAGGCGAAGGCGGTCTGGAAGACCCGTAGCAGGAGGGCGAAGCCCGCGGCCTTGCTGCCGACGGAGAGGAACGCGGTGACCGGAGTCGGGGCGCCCTCGTAGACGTCGGGTGCCCACATCTGAAACGGCACGGCGGCG
>SCTZ01000186.1 GCA_004297765.1 Chloroflexota bacterium
TCGGTCTCCTGCGGTATGCGGGTGCGACCAACCTGGCCGAAGCACGCCGCTGGTGTGACGCCCAAATTACACGGGCTCTCACACAGTTGCCTCTCCGCTCGATAAAATAAGAAAGCCCTGCATAGTCTGTTAACGCCACTACTCGGCGCCGAGCGGCACTACGGCGATATGGGAGTAGATCGGGCCGCTGGGGGTGAGCTGGCTGCGCATGAAGGTAATTGAGGTGACCCTGGTGGTGCCCAGAGCCGGAACCGCAGTTGCGGAGAGGCGCTGGGATAGCTCCTGGATCTGGCTGGGCGACGCGTTTTCGCGCACGCGGCCGAGCGTCAGGTGCGGAGAGAAGGGACGTTGCTCTCTGCTGAAGCCGAGCGTGAAGAGCGCCTCTTCCACACCGCCCTGCAGACGCAGGAGATCCTCTCCGCCCTCCTCGATGCCGACCCAGACCACGCGCGGGCGGCGCGGATTCGGGAAGGCGCCTAGATGCGCGACGCTGAGATCGAACGGCCTGGCCTCGCGGCCAACCTCCGCCAGAAGATCCTCGATGGTCGTCAGCTTGGAAGCATCCACGTTGCCGAGGAACTTCAAGGTTATGTGAATCTGGAACGGAGCGACCCATTTAACGGGATCACGCGAGCCGCTACCTAGCGCGCGCTGGACTTCCTCCAGCTTCGACTGCAACGATTCCGGGAGCTCGAGGGCGACGAAGCAACGAACTCGCTCCTGCATCATGCCCCCTCCATACCTAGCAACCGAGCACCATTGCGCCCCAGGATGCGCTCGACCAGATCTCGCGGCAGTCCGGCGTGCTGCACGTGCCGCGCACAACGCCCCTGTCCCAGCAGCGGATAGTCGCTTCCGAAGAGGAGCTTGTCCATCCCCATGATCTCGGCCGCCTGGCGATAGATGCTCCGGCGATACAGGTAAGGCGCGGCGGCGGTGTCAAAGTAGGTGTTGCTCAGGGCGCTGGAAACCTCCGGCATGAGACCGTAGAAAGGTAGTCCGCCGCCGAAGTGGGCGCACACGATCGGCACACCCGGATTCTTCTGAATGAAGCGATACAGGCGTTTGGGGGTCGTTTCTCCCTTGCCCGGATAGCTGTGCCCCACTGGCTCGCTGGAGTGGACCAGCACGATCATGCGGTACTCGCGGACGACCTCCATCAGCGGCCCCACCAGATGCTCGTCGGCAAGATCGAAGTCCTGCCCGTCCGGCATTATCTCCCCGAGTCCCCTCATCCCGCCCTCGGCACATCGACGCAGTTCCTCCACGGCTGCCTGTCCTTCGTTGGGCTGCACTGTGCAGAAGCCGACCAGGCGATCGGGGAAACGATGGATGGCATCGAGGATGTAGTCGTTTGTGGACTTGCACAGTTCGGCCTTGTTGAAGCCAAAGCTAAGAGCCACGGACACATCCACGCCGTCGTGGTCCATGCTCGCAATGATATCCTCGGCTGTCGCCATTCGGGCTTTGGGTCCGCCGTAGAGGTGCGCGAAATGGGGATCCATCGCGATGTACTCGGTCCGCTTCTCCCGCATCTCGGGCGGGAACAAGTGCGTGTGGAAATCGATGATCATGCGAACTCTCCGATGCGGCCTTACTGATGTCCATCCCCGCAAAGCGGCGATCCAGCTTCTTGCGTTGCCCGTGGGCTCATGGCCTCCCGCGCACGCGGGAGTGACGATGGCATGAGGCCCGGGGCTGGTCCGCTAATGCTGCAGCAAGTATACTCCATCCAGAGACCGATTGCCCGGTACTGAGTTAGTATCCATCGGCGTCACGCGCAGATTGACGACGTACGGCTTCACCAGCACGTATCGTTCGTCGTAGTACAGGAAGATGATGGGCGCATCCCCCACAATGGTCTGCTGGGCTTCGGCCCACAGTTGGGTCCGCTTCGTCACGTCTGGCTCGACGATGGCCCGGGACATCAGGGCGTCCACGTCCTTGTTGAAATAGCCCGCTTTGTTGTCGGGACCGTCGCTGCGAAAGAAACTGGGCAACCAGTTGTCGGGGTCCGGGTAGTCGCCTCCGAAACCGAACAACCCGATCATGTGCCGCGCCTCGTTGACGTAGCGAGTGAACGCGGCCGGCTCCATCGGCTCGAGCTGCACGTCAACCCCCAGATTCGTCTTGAACTGATCCTGAAAGAACTCCGCGTACAACGGGTTGTTGCCCGTGTTGGCATACTCGAAGGTGATGGGTGGCAACCCCTTGCCCTCGGGATACCCGCCCTCTGCCAGCGTAGCCCGGGCGCGCATTGGGTCAAAAGCCCACTGCTTGCCAAGCTCGGGGGCATGGCCGGGAACGCCCGGCGGAATCCAGCTGTAGGCCGGCTTTCCGATCCCGAGGTGAGCCGAGTGTATGAAGGCCGCGCGGTCCACCGCCAACGAAAACGCCTGCCGTATCTTTGGGTCATCGAACGGCGGCTTGCGGTTGTTCAACTGCAAAGCGAAGGTGGCCATGCGGGAATCTATCACCAACTGCTTGCTGAGGGACGGATCGTTGCGCACGGCCTGGATCTGCTGAGGCGGCACCGCCACGACCTCGCGCTCACCGTTCACATAGGCGGCGAAATCCGCCTGTGGGTCGATGACCATGTTCAGGACGATCTTGTTCAGCTTAGGCCGCGGGCCGGCGTAGCTGGCGTTGGGAACCAGTGTAATATGATCACGGCGCACCCACTCAGCCAGCCGGAAAGGTCCGTTGCCCACATAGCTGGCGGGGTCCTGAAACCAGGTATCGCCGCTGGCCGTGAGGATGTCCTGGCGGATAGGAGAGGCGGGCACAAGGGCCAGGAGCATAGGAAACGATGCCCGCGGGTCGCTCAGGGTGATCCGCAACGTGCGCTCGTCCAGGGCCTTGACCCCCACGGCATCGCGCAGCCCGGCCAGCGCCATGTCAGTTCGTGTGACCGGAGCCCGCGGTGTGCCGAGGGCGGTGTTGTAGGCCCGAGCGCCGGAGATGTCGTAGAAGGACGAAGCGTTGTCGGAACGCAGCTTGGGATCCAGCAGCCGCTTTAGACTGAATTCGAAGTCCCCGGCCCTGACCGGCTGGCCATCGGACCACAGAGCATCATCGCGCAGATGGATAGTGTAGACTTTGCCATCAGCGGAGATGCCGCCGTTCTCGACGGTAGGCACCTCGGTCGCGACCGCGGGCGCCAGTGTCTGCTTGTCGTCGAACTTGAAGAGGCCCTCGAACACAAGAGAGACGACCGCGGCGGTCGCATCCCAGGACGACAGGTTCGGATCCAGGGTCGGAGGATCGCCGCGCAGATTGGACCTGAACTCCTGCACGGACGCCGGGCCAACAGTCGGCTGCGCTGTTGGCTGCGCTGTCGGCCGCGGCTCGGGCAGCGACGAGATTGGATCAATCTCGGGAAAGAGTTGACATGCCACCAGGCTACTAGCAACGAAGACGACGGCCAGGATCGACGCGGCCAGTCCAGCGACTGCCCCGGGCTTGAGCATCTGCCTCCTCCTCCGGACACACGACCAGGGCGAAATTATAGTTCCGCCCGTCCTCGCGCGTCAAGATGGCAAGCGCTCTAACGTAGTGTCGAATGGTAATCTGACAGGAGACGACTCTTCTTGAAGACCGACATGAGTTTCTGGTGCAAGATGGGCTGGTTGAATGGATTTGCAGGGTAGTCATGGCAAAGAGGCTGTCTTCGAGCGCGACGACTAGTCCGTCCTGTCAGCACAGGTCGAGGTCAGCACGGTCGACAGAAGTTCATCATGCCCCTGCGAGGCACCAGTGCTGGATGAAAACGACGGTATTTTCAGAGGAGGACCTGAGGAACGATGATACGCGCGTTGTTCGGGCGCGAAAACGGGGCGACATGGTCGTCCCGGAGGAGACGAGCGCGCCAACCGGCGAGAAAGCCGTAGAAGGAATCCAGAACTAGATGTTTGAGGTAGAGATGGACAGCCTGGAAGAGTCCAAACTGATGAGACTCGCCTGCCGAGCATACCGAGACTCCGTGTGAAAGATCGCCGATATTACATCATGGCAACCGGACCGTCAAAGCTTTCCATCCAGGCTTCTAGTATTGATCCAAGATGAACCAGATAGCAACAGCTTGGACATCACCTACGTTGGTGATGCGGTGTGGTATGCCGCAATCAAACGAAAAGCTGTGGCCGGGTTCCACCACATACTTGTTGAAGCCAAGCTCAATCAGAAGCCTGCCTTGAACTACAACGCCATACTCCCTTCCTTGGTGCCTATATAACGCGTCACCAGTGGTCGCCCCCACTCCGTAACGAACCTCCAAGAAATCCACGCTCTGGTCGTGCTTGGGGGTTAGCCTCTGCCACTGAATATTGCCTGATATATCTATGATGTCCCTCTGATCCGGGGTTACTACCGGAATCAATCCACCCAGTTTGCGCTGGTACAACGTAGGCTGGCTGTCCAGGCTCGTCTTTGGATCGCCAACACCTGATGAACCACCGTTGCCTGTTGCCAGTTCCGATATTGCATCCGCCAAGACACCGATAGCATTCGCCGACTCATTATCGTCACGCGGTGCCTCATCGGCAGTCCTGTCTGCATCACCACCTATGCTTCTGCCGTCAGTATCGAAAAGGTAGTCGACAGGTTGCTCGAGAACGTAAGCAATGGAGACAAGCGTGCTGACAGAAGGATTAGCCAGGCCGCGCTCGATCTGGCTAACCAGACTGGCTGTAACTCCCGCTTTCGCGGCCAGTTCTCGCAAGGTTAGATGGTGTGCCCGGCGCAACTCCTTGATCCTCCGTCCGAGTAACACCTTGTTGTTGTTCACCAACTGCTCACTACTAGATGGCTTTCGGGGTACTGTCGCGTCCACTTCACATCACCTGCCACTGAGTGTATTAATTCTGCACATCGTAACAGCTCTACCCATGGAGTGTACAGTATATCGCAGCAGATCGCAAGTACTAATCAATCAGGCGTTCGCGAGCCCCGGTTGATCAAGCTTTCCTCAGGGTACAGCGAGTTAGTGATTCGACAAGAGCGGAGGATGGGCACTCGATGTAGTTTCCTGCCTAACCGATGCCGATCTCGGCCGTCGCGTTCGGCACCACACAGAAGTGTGGACTTGCACGACGCAAGCCGAGCAGATCCACTCTCAAGTCCCCGCGAACTAACCGGGGGATGCCATGCCCATTCTCACCTTATGCCTCCCGTCCGGCGGAGAGGGTACGATTTAGTGCACACAGCCAGCAGGGACGGCGCCAATTACATGTTGGGTGAAAATCCGCACGGAAAAGTGTTGACAACGGGAGGCAGGCTGTGTAATATATCGCACCAGAAGGAGGGCGGAGGTGGGCGCAAGTGCTGACAGACCAGTACATAGGGATTGCCTTGTGCAGTAAATCGCGACGCCAGGTGACTCTAGCCTCTGTCAATACGGTCTACGATACACCGAAGTTGAGAGACGGATCAGTACGTGTAGCTACATTGGTTCCCCAGCTCTCTGGAGGTCACTGATGACGAGGATCATATCACCCACATTTGTTGCCGCTGAAACAGATGTGTACAAGCAAGCAGGAGTCTGGAGCGGGAAGCTGTTGCCCAGCTATGGTGCTGAGCTCGCTTCTTCTCAACCCGACTTGATCGGCATCGTTGATCGTGGAGTGCGCTACACATTTGGCGAACTGGAAGCCTGGGCCTTAGACGTCGCCGACTTCTTGTACAGCCTTGGTGTAGGCCCCGGCCAAGCTGTTACGTTCCAGTTGCCTAACTGGGTAGAAGCTGTCGTGCTCAATCAAGCGATTCTGAAGCTTGGTGCAGTGAGCAACCCGGTGATACCAATCTACCGAGAGCGAGAGATGGAGTTTATCCTGCGGGAAGCCGAGAGCGCTGTGTATGTGGTGCCAGCGCATTTCAGGCAGTTTGACTACGTGGGAATGGCGCTTCAACTGTGTCAGGACATCCCCACCCTTCGCCAAGTCGTGACGGCAGGTGACTCCCACCGGCCTGGAGTTGTATCTCTGCCAAAGCTCCCCGCTGTAACTAGTCCAATCGCATCCCGCCAAACTTGCTATGAGGGTTCGCCAGACGATCCCGTGCTCTTGTTGTACACTTCGGGGACCACAGCGAATCCGAAGGGTGTAATCCACACGCACAACACCCTTATAGCCGAGGACCTCAATATGATCGAATGGCACGGCTGGGGATCCGAAGACGTGGTCTTCATGCCTGCCCCTGTGACACACATAGCGGGCTACCTCTATGCGCTTCTTCTTCCATTCATCCTGCGAACGAAAGCCGTACTTCTTGATACTTGGGATCCCACCAAGGCAGTGGAGTTGATACGTGACGAGCGATGCACGATCACCGTCGCCGCAACCACCTTCCTCCAGGACATTGTTGACACGGCAAAGAATCAAGGGCTACCGGCAGGAAGTCTACCTTTCAAGACTTTTGCGTGTGGAGGCGCCGAAGTTCCCCCAAAGCTGATTTACGATGCACTTGAGTACGGTGTTCAAGCAGGACGAGTCTATGGGTCGAGTGAATACCCAACGTTCTGCTGTTTCTCGCTAGCAAGCTCAATCCATCAGCGCGCAATGACCGACGGCATCCCAATGTTGGGGGAGAATCGAATCGTAGACGATGATGGAAACGATTGCCGGCCTGGCGAAACTGGAGAGCTACTGGTTCGCGGTCCGGAGATGTTCGTTGGATACCTGGAAGCATCACTCAATGCCGAGTTCACAGAACATGGATGGTTTCGCACGGGAGACCTCTTCACACAGCATGAGGACGGCTATCTAGAGTTCGCGGGCCGCAAAAAGGACATCATAAACCGCGGTGGCGAAAAGATCAGCTCAAAGGAAGTGGAAGACCTATTGTTCAAGCACCCACTCTGCCACGAAGTGGCAGTCGTGGCTATGCCCGATGAACGCTTGACCGAGAAAGCTTGCGCTTTCATCGTTCCTGAGCATCCCGACCGTCCCCCGACCCTTGAGGATCTCACCGAGTTCCTGTCGAAAGAGCGAGTTGCCAAACAGAAGTATCCAGAACGCCTAGAGATAGTCTCGCGTCTCCCGAAGACGCTGAGCGGCAAGATTCAGAAGAACGTTCTGCGGGAGGAAATCAAGAGGAGGCTTGGACTGACCTAGACGGCTTATCAAGCGAGCCAACCAGTACTGGCGTGCGACCGCTGACCCAGACACGTGTGCCCGATGGCACATAAGTCTAGTGTCTGGCCGAAGGATTGATGGCAAGTGGGGATAACGCCGTCGATCCTGCAATGGGTCAAATTCTCATTGGCGGGGCTACCAACCCCATCACGAAACTACGTTGGAGGTGTCCGGATTTGAAGCGCGAGGTTGAATTCAAGAGCAAGGGCGTAACGTGTCGCGGATTGCTAGTAGCCCCTGACCAGGGAGACGGCCCTTTCCCCATGGCTGTGATGGCAGGCGGTTGGTGCTACGTCAGAGAGATCGTCATGCCCCACTACGCCGACTTCCTGGTAAAAGCGGGAATGGCGGCGCTCATCTTCGACTACCGAGGTTTTGGCGCCAGCGATGGCACGCCAAGGCAACATCTGGATCCGTGGGATCAGATTGAGGACTACAAGAACGCGATTAGCTTCGTGGAGACCCTGCCCGAAGTTGACCCCGAGCGCATCGGTGTCTGGGGCATCTCCTACAGTGGCGGGCATGCCCTCATCGTCGGAGCAACAGACCCGCGGGTGAAATGCATCGTCTCGAATGTGGCTGTGGTTGACGGGTATGTTAATATGCAGCGGATACACGGCGAGAAGCGGTTTGCCGAGCTACAGGCAACCATTCTGGCGGATCGAAGACTGAGGTTCCGGGAAGGCGCTGGAGGCACAATCGCCATGTCGGCTCCTGATTCCGATCCGACGCTGTCAACGTGGCCATTCCAGGACGTGTATGAGATCTTCAACGACATCAAGAAAACCGAGGCTCCCAACCACGAGCACTGGAATACCATCGAGTCTGTCGAGCTACTGCAAAACTACACGGTTTATCCGTATGTGAAACGAATCATAAACACACCTACGCTGATGGTCGTGGCTCAGGAAGACGACCACACTCTTTGGGACAAGGAAATCGAAGTATTCAACCTGATCCCCACGACAAAGAAGAAGCTGAGCGTACTCCCTAAGATAAGCCACATGAGCCTGTACTCAAACCGCTCGAAACTGGAGATCGCAGGAGCGGAAGCGGCTCGCTGGTTCAAGCAGCATCTGATCGATTCGTATCAGTGATGAAACTCATCGCTTAGTTGCGACGGCTATCGCGAAGACAAGGTGCACCTTGTCTTCGCGACCGCGTACCCCGGTGACCGATGAAACTATGCCTGACGGGACGGCAATTGGAATCTCATCATAGTAGCGCGCCCAGAAAGCGAACGCACCTATAACTCTGGCTTGCAGTCTCTTGGATCGGATGACTCACTAATCGAAAGGAAAGATGATCATGCCAAGATACGCCCGGGGTAGAGGACTCCCTGTCATTCTGTTAGTCACAGTGCTGATGTTGACGCTGCTATCGGCCTGCGGCACTTCTTCCTCGCCCGCAGCACCAGCTAGTTCACCCGCGGCATCAGCCAAGTCGCCCGCGGCATCACCTGCTTCGCCCGCGGCATCACCTGCCTCGCCCGCGGCATCACCTGCCTCGCCCGCGGCATCACCTGCCTCGCCCGCGGCATCGGCTGCTTCACCAGCGGCAGCGGCCGGCGCACCAGGAATGGAGGCGTTGCCCTGGCAATCCGCGGCCGCAAACGCGAACACGAGCCAGCGCGGTGCTGCGCTCAGCGGGAAGATCTACATGTTGGTTCCAAACAGGACAAGCATCCGATGGGAACTGGCGGATGTTCCCGAAGTCAACAAGGCTGCCAAGAAATACGCACCGAACATGCAGGTGGTACTTCTCAATGCCGATAACGATGCGAGCAAGCAGGTAAATCAGGTTGACACCGCCATTTCCCAGGGGGCCAAGGCCATCATCCTCGCCTCCGTCGACGCTACTCTTGCTGGCGGCATGCTGAAGAAGATCAAGGACGCCGGCATCCCCGTGGTCTCATACGAGCACGATGCCTATGGCGGCCCACTCGACTACCTGGTTACCTTTGATGCACGCAAGACGGGCGAAATCGGCGGCAAGTGGATCGCCGAAGAGCTTGGTAAGATGCCGAAGGGAGTAAGGGTAGCTCGGCTCTACGGTAGCAAGGGCACTTACTGGGGTGAGCAGATCAAGTCAGGTCAGGACCAATACATCTTGCCGTTGGTCCAATCCGGTCAGATCAATGTGGTAGCAGAAGACTACGTCGAATACTGGGCTCCGGCTACCGCTCAGAAGACCGCCGAACAGTTCTTGACCAGGTTTGGTGACAAGATCGACGCGTTCATCGCGTCAAACGAGAGCACGGCTGGAGGCGCCATCGCGGCACTCATGAGCAGGAATCTGGCAGGCAAAATCCCCGTCTACGGCGGACAGGACGCTACCGTGCCGGAGCTCCAGTATGTCATGCTGGGATACCAGAAAAACGCTATCGCAAAGTACTATGCCATCCAGGCCGATGCCGCCGTCAAGCTAGTGATTGCCGCGGTGACGAAAACCGACCCTCCCGCGGGACTCGTCAACGACCAATTCGACAATGAGTTCATGAAGGTCCCGGCCGCTCGACTGCCAGCGGTCAACATCACCATCGATAATGTTGGTGACGTCGTCAAGGCAGGCATGTGGACGTGGGACGATCTATGCAAAGGACCCGCCGCGAACACAAAGACATGCAAGGAGAGAAGGTAGACTAGCTTTTCCGCCTACCACCCACCTAAAGACGTCTGTTCAGGATTGCTAGAAGCATCTACTGCTCTGAGAGCAATGGCTGAGCGGAACTCCTGCCAATTCGGCTGAGTAGCTTGTTCCCGGCGTACTGGAGATGTGCACATCTCCAGTACGCCCCAGGTGTGCAGCAGGTCAGAAATGACCAGAGGGGACGGTGATTGATGTGAGTGAGAAGGTTCTGGGAAAGACCAAGGCTTGCGCCTCCGATCGTCGCGAGGGGGAAGAACCTGTCCTAGAACTGCGGAAGATATCCAAGTCGTTCGGGGGTGTGCGGGCGTTAGATGAGGTGGACTTCCGACTATACCTTGGTGAGGTGGTCGGGCTGGTTGGAGACAATGGGGCTGGAAAGTCCACGTTGATGAAGGTAATG
>SCTZ01000187.1 GCA_004297765.1 Chloroflexota bacterium
TCTGGCGCTGCTGGCGAGCGTGGTCCGATGCGCCCCCACCACCCCAGCTCCAGGCTCTGCTCGATTCCGTCCAGATGGGTAGACCGCTCAATCTATATCTCCGGTGTTAACAAAGTACCGTTATTGATCCAATAGCTCCGGACCGCTGTTCTTCCTGCTGGCCTTTACCCCATCGATGATCCGTGCGCTCACTTTCTGCACCGTGCCCAACACATGTCTGAGAACCGCCGTGTCTCGGCTCCAGAGCGCGATGTAGGGAAAGGATCGGACGCCGGTATCCAGGCCAAAATGCGCGCAGACCACATAAGCCACGGATTCAGCGATGCTCTCTTTTTCGCCCTTGGTCGAGGCTAGGTTGTTGTCATCGGGAAAGTTGTAGGCGAGCTCATGGTGCGCCACTTCGTGGGCCAAAGTCTTGACCATTTGTAGAGGCTCGGCAGGACGGAGCACGATTGACTTTTGATGAGGCAGGTAGTAGCCCATTGTGCCCGCCTTCAAGTCCTCGGTCGCAACGCGCACCGAAGCTCCAGAATGATTGGCAAAGGCAATCAGGCTGTCATAAAGCTCGATGCCCTCGTGGAAGTCTCCGTGCAACTCGGGCACCTCGATGCCCGGCAGTTCCTCGCCTTCGGTTTGGGAAATGTCAAAGACTACGCCAGTCCCAAAGAAGACCCGTACTTCTTCGTCAGGAGTGTCGGGGTCTTGCTTGCGGCGCATAGGGACAATTATTCGGATACCTTGCTCACCTTTACGCACGTAGCGATGAAGACGAAGCCATGTGTTGTAGCCCGCCACCAGGGTGGCATCAGGTTGCTGGGTGAGAATAAGGGCTACATTTCCCCAACTGTAGTGATGGAACCTTGATTGAACATCCAAGTAGCGGCGGAAAGTTTCACTGTCGTGGATCTCACCGACTGCCTGCTCAAGACGGGACAGGACATCGGGCTTGCCCTTAGGAGAAGAATCGGAGAAATGGTCGGTGGACGATGTGTACTCGATAGATGGTTCTAGATGTTCGCGACTTGGCATAGAGCGTCCGCATGTGCCACGACGCTACATGTGGATAAGCGAAGTGTATCACGCCTGGACGGCTGTCTCAAGGGCCAACCTAACGGAATGGAATCGACGATTGCAATCAAGTGGACTGCTTGACGCTCGATATCGCGCAAGCCATAATATATAACGCTCCTTTGATGGAGTCCTTATGGACACGCTCTTCCCTGCCCCACCAGCGCTGCCCCGTCTTCCTCGTTTCCGCCGAGCGGAAGGCTATCCCCAAATCCGAATCGGCCGACCAGAGCAGTTGATCCTCTGCGCTCTCGGGCGGTTCCACTTTCTCAGCGCCCCGCAGTTGACGCGGCTCCTGTTCAGCCAAGGATCTCTGACCTACACACGAGAGCATCTCAAGCGCCTCTTTCACGCCGGCTACGTTCAGCGGCTCTTCCTACCTACCCCCACGCCTTCAGGCAGTTCCCCTGCTATCTACGCCCTGGATAAGAAAGGCTTTGGCTATCTCAAGGCTTTGAGCGCGGCGCCAAAGGGGCGATTTCGCGCCAGCGAGCAAGGACAAAGGGAGTGGCTATTTCTGGAGCACACGCTGGCCGTCAACGATCTATTGATCCTAGCCGAGCGGTTAGCCAGACAGGATTCCTCGATTAAGCTTGCAAATATGATCCACGAGCGGCAGCTGAAAAGAACGCCGATCTACGTTGAGGACGGCGAAGACCGCATTGGTGTCGTGCCAGATGGCTGGTTGGATATTCGTCAAGGGGACCTGCAATCCTGCCTGGCGATCGAGCTCGATCGTAGCGGTCACGTCGAGCGCAAGCCTTTCCAACGCAAGGTCCGAGGTTTTTGTCGCTACGCCCAAGGTCCGTATCAGAAAGCTTTCGGTAGCCAGAGTCTGACGGTGGTGATCGTTGCCACAAGTGGCACGCGCCGGCTAAGCGAGTTGATCCGCTGGACCGAGACCGAGCTCGCCTCGACCGGTGCGCAGGACCAGGCTGATCTGTTTCGCCTGTCCGCCTTTGATCCTGCAACCGCCGATCCCAACGATGCATTCTTTGCTACTATCTGGCGGCGACCATTTGATCCCAACCCCCTGCCGCTTTTGCCTCGCGTGTCAGCCTAAGCTGACAGGCTTAACCAGCAGGGTTTGCCAATGTTGCTGCCATTTCTGTCTTCCAAATCAGCCAGGCTAACCCTGGGTACCTATGGGCCTCCTCTGCTCAACCTTCCCCTGGCTCTGGGACAGGATGGTATCGCCACCCATAAGCACGTCATTGGCACGACCGGTCAGGGCAAGAGCAAGCTCCTGGCAAGCCTATTCCTGCAACTTCTCCACCAGAACATTGGCTGTGCTCTCATCGATCCCCACGCCGATCTAGCCCGCGACGTTCTCTCCTCGCTTGTCGCCACAGGCTACTTTGATAACGAAGCCGCTTTCGAGCGCTTACTGTTCGTGGACTTTTCCCGCCAGGACCGGCTACTGCCCTTCAACGTTCTGGCAGTCCCGTATGAGGGTCATCAGGTGGCCAACCAGATCAACGAGGTCTGCAAACGCGCCTGGCCTGCGCTTTCGGACGGGGCTGCACCGCAGTTTGAGAACATCCTCCTGGCATCAGTGCTAGTCTTGATCGAGAATAGCCTTCCCATCACCTCCATGCCCAAGCTCTTGACGGTCAAGTCCTTCCGGGACGGGCTGCTGAGTCGCGTCTCGGATCCCCAGGTCGTGTCCTTTTTTCACGATCGCTTCGACCGCTGGGGCCGGGAAGCGCCAACGATGATCGAGAGCACGCTGCGGCGCGTGTTTCTACTGACTTTCTCCCCGACCCTGCGCTACACCCTCGGACAGAAGGCCAATGCGCTGGATTTTCGCAAGCTCATGGATCAGGGCATCAGCGTCCTCTTCAACCTCGGCGGACTCGACGAGGACACCCAGAGATTCCTGGGCTGCCTCATCACTGTTGGCTATGAGGTGGCGGCCCTGTCCCGAGCCGATCTGCCCGAAGACGAGCGCCGGCAGTATCACCTGATCATGGATGAATTCTCCATGTTTTCTGCCCAGAGCGAGGAGTCGCTCTCGCGCGTTCTGAGTCTGGCGCGCAAGTACGGGTTGTATCTGACCCTGGCGCATCAGACTTGGAGCCAGCTCTCAAGCCACCTTAAAGGTGCGCTGCAAAATGCGATTGAGATCTGCTTCAAGGTCGGCCCTGACGATGCTGCCTGGGCTGCTCCGCGCTTTGCCCGCTACGATCCGTACCTGATCAAACACAACGTCGTTGATCCCTATCAGGTCGAGCGCACCCATCCTCTCTACTTCACCGTCCAGGAGATCCTCCACGGCTGGGCACAGGCTCTGACCGATCTCAAACCCCGCCAGGCCTTTGTTAAAGTCGGGCAGAAGACCTCCAGGATTCGCACGCGCACGTTCCCGACGCCCCGGTGTACCATGACGCAATTGAGTGCTGTGAAGGAGCAGTACGCCCAACTACTTTTGACGCCAAAGAAGACCGCCATTGCCGAAGTCGAGCCAGAAGCAATTCAGAAACCCGCGTCGGTTCGCCGGACTGTCTCGGTTCATGAGGAGGACGCACAGTGACCAGCCAGGGGTGCTGGCATGCTGGACAGCAAGCTTGCCAGTATGCTGTCAGGCAAGTATGCCGGCATACCAGAAGGCCGGCTTGCCAACCATTGATGGTTGCCGCGCTGAAGTCCCGCAATGCGACAAGGAGGAGCAACGTTGCTTGTCCAGCCAATATCGAGACCGCCTTGACGCTCACGTCTAACGCCACAAGAGTACCAATGGTCAGAGTTGACATTATGTACACATGAGCGATATAATGTTGCCAGAAAGGGGGGATGTATGTTGACCAAGAGAATGTCAGCTCGCGACGCACGCGCGAACTTCGCCGATCTTCTGGGCCTGGTCTACTATACCAAAGAGGCTGTGATCGTCGAGAAGAAAGGCAAGCCCGTGGCTGTGGTTATAAGCACGGAGGATTACGAGCGGCTGGCCAAAGAGCGAGAGCAGGACTGGGCAGTCGTCGAGAAGGTTCGAGAACGCAACGCGGATAAGGACCCGGACGAGGTCCTATGTGACGTGACAGCCGAAGTGGAAGCTGTCCGTCAGGAGATCTATGAGCAAAAGAAACCCTCCAAAGTCCGTCGTTGACACTAACCTGATCGTCAGTGGATTACTGCTCAAACGCGGCTTGCCGTACGAGTTATTGGAGGCTTGGCGGGCGGGATCTTTTCAGTTGCTTGTTTCCGAACCATTGCGGGAAGAATACAAGCAAGTCCTATCCCGGCCCAAGTTTGCTCACAAATATGGGTTGACGAGCGAAGAAGTTGCCGTCTTTCTCAATCTGGTATCCCTGCTCGCGCGCCAAGCGATACCACGACGCAGGCTCCCTGTGAAGGTCCGTGATCCCAAGGATGAAAAGGTCTTGGCAGCAGCCTTGGGAGGCAAGGCTGACTATTTGGTTACCGGGGATGACGATCTTCTGGTTCTGAGGGACGATCCCCGCCTCAAGCAAATCAAGATCGTTACGGCAGCAGAGTTTCTTGAAGTGCTGGCGGACGAAACCGCGGAGAAGTGATCCCTACACACGTCAGTCTAGCCCAAAGTTGGAAAATAAGTGGCGCCTTCCGTAGAACTTCCGAATGATTGAGTACCACTCAGGGCATCAGCTCTCCAAACCGTAAGACGAACGACAGGACCACACCTTCCTCCATGTGGTAGAATGCTGCCGAGGGCCCAATCTCAGGCATCAGCGGTGCCGGGGCAGTGTAGGTGCCAAAGTACATCTCTTTGGCCGAGGCTGCCCGAATCAGCGGTCTCTCACCTGGCCATTTGCGGCTGTTGGTGCGCACGGGAATGCTCCGGGGCGAGAAGATTGGCCGCAACTGGGTGACGACCGAGCGGGCAGTCCACGAGTATCTAGCCCAGGAAACAAAGCCAGGCCCGAAACCCAAGCGGCGACCTGGTAATAAGTAGCAGGCTTGCAATTATAATCGATACCGCATATAATTCCCCCTCAGAGATAGAGGTTAAACCTCAAACTGTCCCCAAGCTGTTTCCCTATGGTCTCACCAATAGAAGAATTCATGCCAATCAAAGCTACAGATCGAGAAGATGGCTCCGTCTTCCTGGACACGCAGTTCTCCCTCCGAGATGGCGAAAGATTCGTTTGCTTACTGGACAAGGCGATTCCGCTGGTCATCGATGAATATGCCGCTGATCCAACAACCAGAGCAGATGCTCACCTGGTCGAAGCAGAACAGGCACGGATATGGGCTCTGCCGGAAGCCAGACGGCACGCGGCCTTTCTGGCTCTCAGTCCAATTCTGGCCAGCTTTGCCAGACATACAGAAAAATACCCAGCGCTAGAGATGGTCTATTCTCACGGTGACATTCGCTTTGACGGGCTGGACGGCTGTGACGATGGAGGGACAGCTAGAAGATGGTTTGATGGCTTTGAGAACGCCCGCGCCGTGAGGGAAAGAGGCACCATCACCACCCGATTGCTGGTTGAGTCTATCCTGGAACGCGCTAGGCGTAATCAAGGCTCGCCCGTCGAAGTAGTCAGCATCGCTTCCGGATCTGCTCGTTGTGTTCTTGACGCCGTTCGACAGGCGCGAGCACTGGGGATACAGGTGCATGCCAGGATGTTCGACCTGGATGGCGATGCTTTGACGTACAGCAGAAAACTGGCGGCCGGAATGCAGCTGAAGGGGATGATCGAGACCATACAAGGAAACGTCGTTAGGGACATCAGCACAAAGCTTGGGCACGTGCCTGCTGATGTGGTTGAGGCCGTGGGAATCATGGATTACTTGCCCGATCCGGTGGTCCTCCGGTACTTCCTGCCTCAGCTTTATGATCTTCTGAAAGACGGAGGAAGGCTAATTGCGTCGAACATCAAGGAGAATAGGGAGCAGTCGTTCCTCCACGACGTAATCGGCTGGAAAGACATGATCTACCGCACTTCAGAGACGTTTGCCAATCTGTTTGTGCGGCCAAGAGTGGGTTTTCAACCGAAAAATTGTAGGGCTCACCTAACGCCAGACGAGCTGTACTGTCTCGTGGAAGCACAGAAGGCGACTCGACCTCAGGCAGTGATTTAACCTCCCTGGCCAAGCTGTAACTCCTCATTGTAACTTCTCTTCGATCCTTCTATACTCAGTCCATACACGCGACTCCTATGCAGTTTTACGCTTTATCAGCGCTGATCAACGTTGTCACCACCCTCATCCTTGGTGTCATCGTCCTGATTAGAAATCCCCGCAATCGTTTGAATCTCACCTTCTCGGTCTTCTCCCTCAACATCTCTCTTTGGAGCCTCTGTTACTTCATCTGGCAGGTCTCCACTACACCGGGCCAGGCGCTCTTCTGGTCCAGAGCTCTAATGGTCTTTGCCACCGGCATCCCGGCCTTTTATTTGCATTTGGTAACGGTTCTCGTGGGTCTGGTACGAAGACGGGCTCGTATGCTCCGGCTATCCTACGTCATCTTTGCCTTCTTCCTCCTGATCAACGTTTCTACGTCCCTGTTCGTCGCCTCAGTCCGGCCGATATCACCCTTCAATTTCTGGCCACAGCCAGGGCCTCTCTTCTACCTGTTCATCGTGCTCTGGCTGGTTCAAATTGGCTATACCACCTCACTCCTGTACGTGGCTCTCCGACATGCGACCGGAATGACCAGGCTGCAGATCAAGTACGTGTTCTGGGGAATGGTTATTGGTTATTGCGGCGGCGTGACCAACTACTTTCTCTGGTTTGGGATTCCCATTCCTCCGTTCGGCAATGTCCTGGTCTCGGTATACGTCGCCTTAACCGCCTACGCGATCGTCAAGCATCGCTTCTTCGATATCCGTCCAATCGTCGCACGGTCGTTAGCCTTTACCTCGCTGGTGGTCGTCATTGCCGGCTTCTACGTGGGAGCGATCTTCCTCATCAGTCGTTCTTTTCTTGGCGGCAGTTTAGACACGAGCGCGGCTTTGGTTTATGCGCTGCTCACTCTGTTCGTAGCCTTCACGTTCCAGCCATTGAAGCGGCTATTTGAGAAGATGACCGATAGAGTCTTCTTCCTGGACCGCTACGACTCGGAGCAGTTTCTCAATCACATGGGGACAATCCTCTCCAGCACAATCTCCTTAGACAGATTGGGAGATAAGGTCCTGGAGGGCTTGATGGCCACCATTAGGACGGACAACGCGGTGCTCCTGGTGATCAAGAAGGATGAGTTGACGCACGTCATCTCCCGGGGCGGACATCGCAGGTATGAGGCATGGGAGTTCACAAGGTTCTTCAATCACCAGGCAGTGTATCTGTTCGATGAACTGCCTGAAGGGAAGCAGAAAGAGGAATTGAGGGCAAAGGATTTAGGCTGCGTCTTGCCGCTGAGGATCAAGGGCAAACCGCTGGGAGTCTTGGCATTAGGCTTCAAAAAGAGTGGCGGTATCTACACAAGTCAGGATATCGATGTCTTGGAGGTGTTTGCCAAGCAACTGAGCATTGCCGTTGAAAACGCTCTGCAGTTTGAGGAGATTCAGCAATTTAGCGAGAAGCTAAAAGTCAAAGTGAAGGAAGCGACTGCCAACCTGCGGGTGGCCAATGAGAAGCTCAGAGAATTAGACAAACGTAAGGACGAGTTCTTGAATGTGGCAGCCCATGAACTGCGGGCTCCCCTAACAGCGGTTCGAGGTTATCTCTCAATGGTCATCGACGGTGACGCCGGGCCCATCTCACCGCAGATGGCACAGTTTCTCGCCGGCGCAATCGAAGGTGCGGAAAGAGAGGTGCGGTTGGTCAATAATCTGCTCAGCGTAGCCAGAATTGAGGAGAATCGACTGGTATACCAGATGGGCGAAGTTGACCTGTGTCATGTGTGCAAGACGGTGTTTGACGAGTTCAAGCTCGATGCTCAGCAAAAAGGACTTGAATATGCGATAGTTGGTGCGGATGAGGGCCTTCAAGATCGGGTGTACGTTGACCAAGACCGCATTCACGAGGTAGTAGCCAACTTTGTGTCCAACGCCATCAAGTATACAGATAAGGGCGCAGTAGCCCTGAAGCTGTCGCAAACAGCGGCCGCGGGGATCCGCTTTGAGGTGAGTGATACCGGGTATGGCATGACGGAGGACGAACAACATAGACTCTTCCAAAAGTTCTACCGAGCCGAATCCAGTGCCGGAAGAGTCTTAGGCACGGGCTTAGGCTTATATATAACCAAGCTATTAATCGATAGGTTTGGTGGCAGACTAGGATTGACATCAGAAAAAGGTAAAGGGAGCACATTTTGGTTTGAATTACCAACTGTTAAAGGCACTCAGGAGCGAACTGGAGGACAGTCTCGCCATGAGACCGTGATAGCCAATGGATAATATGCCAACGTCTAACCCGAAAAGGATGCCAAAGATTCTTTTGGTGGAAGACGATCCGTTGTTATCTCAAATGTATCAGACGAAGTTTCGCTTGGCCGGTTTTGGTGTCCTGTCCGCCGCTGATGGCGAGGAAGGGCTTGAACTGTTGAGACTAGAAGATCCGGATATGCTCATTCTTGATCAAGTAATGCAGAAAATGACAGGGATTGAGCTGTTGCGGCAATGGCACAAGCAGAAGCGGTATCGAGAGATTCCGGTTCTCATGCTGAGTAACCTAAGTCATCCGGAGGAGACTGAGCAGGCTCGACAATTAGGGGTAAAAGAATTCATAATCAAAGCACATCACACGCCAACTCAGATTGTTCAAAGAATGAAAGAATACTTGCCCAAGTCATTGACGTTGCTCCACTGACGAAGTGAGACCAGGCCCGAATAGGGTCCGCCTGGATTCGTTCGAGACGACGCATAAACTGCTTGGGCTGCATTGCCGCCAATGACGCCACAATACCGCCACAATGACGCCAATGACGCCAAACAGGGTGGCAAAGAACGAAGACACGCTCGCTATGATGCACAGAATCAATCTCTCCAGACCAATCAAAAGAGATAAACCGGCGCGCGCTTGCCACGAGGAGATCGCGGGCGGCGGTGCTGCGGGAGATTATTGAGCGTGGGTTAAAGGCTTCTCTCGTGTATGCAACTTAGTACTGGGGGCGTTACTGTGAAAGAAATTCTTTCCACCCTCACCCAACGAGGACAGGTCACGGTTCCCGCTGAGGTGCGGAGAATCTTACATCTTAGACCCAAGGACAAGGTAGCCTTCCAGATCGATGACGATGAGGTGCGCCTAGTGCCCGCCAAATTCACTCTTGAGACAGCCTTTGGTTCCGTCAGGCCAAAGAGCCACCCGGAGGACATTGAGGCCATCGCCGATGCTGCCAAAGAGGAGCATGTCGAGCAGGTCATCAAGAAAATGCGACAAAGACGATCATGAAATTAGCGTATCACCTACGGGACCCAATACCCAATGAAAATGCGGCGCCGGGAAATTCATCCTCTGCTGGATAACCAACATGCCAGTTTGCTGACAAGGAAGCATGCTGGGCTGTTGGGATACCGGCATGACAGCTACCGATTGTCGCGGCAGTTAAGGTTTGTTGGCTGCAGCCAACGATTAGCTTGCCCTACCCCGCTAGGCCAATGCATTCGGCAATGATATCGGACGGTCGCATGGTACAATTGATCCACATGCCGTCCAAAGAGCACGACCAACACTATTCCCCTAGCAGTAGCGAACCCCTCAACCCATCTGTGCTTCCACCAGAACTGGCCGAGTTTCTCAAAGATAAACAGTTCGCTTGCTTGATGCACGAAACGAATGAGGGCACGGTCTTTATCATAAAAGCACCAAATCGAGAGATCGAAAGTCTCCGCGGTCGGATCCCGATCCACCTCCGCCACGAGCTACATATGCACCCCACCGCACCAGTCATTCGCACTGTACTTCGACTCTACGACCAACCAGAACACCCCCTGGCCCTCGAAACGTTTACAAACATCGAAGAAGCCGATCAGCGTGCCACTTTCGAAGCGCTATCCGGTCAGAACCAGGTATACCTGCTGTTCTACGACGAGTCCCTCGCCCATCGACTTTCCAAAGGTGTCGCCCATACTCAAGGTCAGGCTGCCGCCGAGATTCTCAGCATGGCAGACCTGATCAAGCAGGAGATTCCGCAAGACGATTACGACTTCGACGGCGCCAAGGCTGCGGTCGTGGAGCACACCACCTTATGATCGAACGAGAACCCCAATCGCACCCTGTCGACGCTGATCCATCACGAGAATCAAATGGCCCGGCCCCTGGTCAGACAGAGACGATATTGGCTGCTGGAGCGATATCTGAGTCTCTTTCACCAGCGCAAGAGGCTGAGGCCGCCAATCTCGACTCCATTAGCCGCATCCTCAAAGCATCGGTCCAGGAGCGGCAGGACGTTGTCCTGGGGCGTTGCCAGCGGTTCGACGTTTTGGCGGCCCAGCTTGAGCTCTATCCAGATCGTGGTTTGGTTCGGTATCGCCGTGCCTCACTTCAACTGGATGTGGCCAACGTCTCAAGAGTTGGAATTGAGAAATCGTGGCTGCGTGTGGAAGGCGGCGATCAGGCCTCTCGCACTGTCCTCTTTCTCCACCCTAATGGCAGCCTGACTCTGACTGTTGTACCCGATGACCAGCCTGCACCAGCCCAGACAACAGCGCCTGAAGCTGCGGCAAATGAGGTCTTGCCGCCACAGCAGTTGCCTTCGCCTGCCGACAATGCCAACGCCGAGAGCGCCACTTCAGAACCGCCAGCGCAGAAACTTGCCCAGCCGGAGAAGCCTGAGCGTGTCGTGATAACTGGCAGAGTTGGCCGTGTTCCCGAGTTGCGCGAAACCCCGAACGGACATTTCGTAGCCCGCATGCCGCTGGCGATCCACACCGGAGAGAAGACCGTCTGGCACACAGTGCTATTCTTCGATGATCAAGCCAAACAGGCAGCAGCAACACGCACCAAGGGCGAGGTCATTACAGTGATTGGATATAAGCATTTGCGCACCATCCCCACCAAGAACGGCACGAAACAGGTAGAGCAGATCTTTGCCGCAGCGGTCCAGACACCAAAGCCTGCCAAGAAGAGTTGAGTAACCAGGCGCTAATGCAGCAACAAGACCCTTCACGACCTATCTCCCCGTTCTTTTCATCCGAGCCCTGGTTGCCGATAGAGTGGTACAATGAAACTTGCATGCCCCAATCCGAGAGAAGGTATTACCAATCCACGCCTGAAAGCCTACGACACCGTCTCGGTGAAACAGTCTGTTGTCTGATAACCCAAGTCGAGCAGGACACTGGCCACCCCGTGGTATTGCGCTATAGGAGACCGGATATTCACGGCTCGTACGCACACATCACCTATCCCCAAGACGATGATGAGCCGCACACCATCTTTATCATCCCGCAAGGTCTCCCTGCACTCGACTACCTCGTGAGTCATGAGTGTCTCCATGCCTTGCGGCTGTTCGCTCAGCCGGAAGACGAGCGTTTAATGGCCTTTATTGGACCGGAGCAGCAAAATCAGGTAACACGAGCCCTGGCGCCAAGTGTTTGGCAGCGCTGTGGGGACCTCCCTGTGCCTTCTGAGGAGATAGCGGCTGTCTATCATGCGGGCATTGTCGGTCAGGTGGCCAACTTCCCCTCAGATCTTCGCATCGAAACCTCTCTATTCGAGGGTTACCCGGACCTTCGTCCCGTCCAGGAAGCCACCCTCCGAGCCAACATTGCTGAACTCGTCCTGGGCTTACACAAGGAAGTACAGAAGGTTACTCCTCCCTTCGTCTTCCGTGTCCAAAACGCTCTCAACTCCGCCTACTGCACCTTCATCGCACGGTTACTTGGCGACGCAGCGCTTGCGCAACCGTACCGCCAAGCAGGATTTGGACGCATCGGCGCCGAATTGGCAGATCAGCTCTGGAACACTCGGTTTGCCGATTATCGTCGGGACAGGCGGGACACCGAGTCCTGGACCAGGAAGTTCGGGATCGAACGGTGGTTCACCTGGATGCCATATCGCCTCAAAGGCTAATCCTACCGCTAGACCAGCCGAGGGCATGCTACAATGGGACTTACCATTACAAGACCGTCTATGAAAGAACATGAGCGAGACACACTATCGGTACCGCGGGATGAACAAGACTGCGACAAGGTCGAGCCGTTTACCGAGTACGAGGAAACGGTCTTGAACGGCCACATCGGTGACATGGAGATTCACCTTAGCTTCGCCGATGAGGCAGTCCATGAGACCGATATTCCGACACTGAAGGCGCGCCTAGAAGCTGTGCTATGGGAAACCAGCGAGGCTCTCCACTTCATCGGGCGAAGGGGCAACAAGGCTAAGAGCGCCTCAGAGAATCCCACCTACCCCATTGAGGAAAGTCGGCCTCTTGGACTTGAACTTGAGGCGGAGCGATCAAAGAAAGAGCCAACCTCGTGAGATATCGACAACTAAACCTCCTGCACGCTCTGCCACACAGAGTTGTCAGACACAAACACTTGAACAATTCCCCAATGGACCAATGACCATCCCCTTTGTGCTATATCCTGCATTCTCCTAAACTCGCCTTGGCTCCGATTCTCGGAATCCCAGGGAACCCAGCCACGTGGTGTGAGTATCGGTTGTCCGTCCCGTGCTGGTATAATACCCGTAACTTGAAGTAGTCCAAGGGGCCGTTGGAAGAAGAGCGGTTAGTCTCGCTCAAAGAAGCGGCGGCCCGGTTTGGAGTCAGTCAATCGCATCTTGCCCTCTTGGCCAGAACTGGTCGCCTGAAAGCAAAGAAGTTTGGACATGACTGGCTCACAACACCTGAAGCTGTCGCGGAATATCTCGCGAACGTAGAATTGCGGAGCAAGGACCCGTACAAGTATAAGCGCACTTGACACTTTAATAGATATGTATTACAGTGTGGCCGCCAACAGGCGGCTTTTTCGTTGTTTGCGAAGATTGCCACTGGTAGGAAAGCAACGCTGGGATCACGATTTGGCGTAGGGGTGGAAGCTCGTCAAAACCATAGCTGATAGTAGTCCCAAGTGGACGCCACTCTTGAAAACACACTCATGGCGGGTGGTGAAAGGGTGGCACGTACGCTTGGGGTTTTTTGTGCCCAGAACTGGGGTGAAAGCAGACTATCGCCAGGTGACGTCTGGGGAGCATGGACCCCACACCTACAAAGTAGTTAGCTTGTAGGTCTGCGGACTACCGGTACTTTGTTAACACCGGAGATATAGATTGAGCGGTCTACCCATCTGGACGGAATCGAGCAGAGCCTGGAGCTGGGGTGGTGGGGGCGCATCGGACCACGCTCGCCAGCAGCGCCAGA
>SCTZ01000188.1 GCA_004297765.1 Chloroflexota bacterium
GGTCTTCATCCTGCTGGGAGTGGTGCCACAGCAATGCCTGAGAGCTGAGCCTGCCAAAGTGAGGCGCCGCTATGGACTTATATCGGCTGCTTGATGCTTATGGTGCATTTTCAGAGAATTTGAGCTATGACTGACGTAACGATGAACGGGGCCGTGTCCCCCGCCACTTATCCCGATCGCCTGCGCCTGTTCGAGATCGCCTCGGAGCAGGGCGGCTACTTCACGGCTGAGCAGGCCCGGGCGAGCGGATACAGCTTTGCCGTGCTCTCGCACCACGTCAGGAGCGGGCGGTTCGTCCGCGTTCGACGCGGCCTCTATCGCCTCCGCGAATACCCTTCCTTCCCACGCGATGAGGTGCTCGTCGCCTGGCTTGCCGCCGGGAAGGATGTGGCTGTCATCTCGCATGAGAGCGCGCTCGATCTGCTTGACCTGAGCGATGTCATCCCAGACGCGGTGCACCTCACCGTCCCCCGCTCCCGCCGCTACCTTCCGGCGGCTCCGGGGGTGAAGATCCACACGACAGAACGTCTGATACGGCCGACTGATCGCACGATCCGAGGCGGCATGGTCATCACCTCGGCAGCACGGACCATCCTCGACGCGGCCGAGGCCGGGACCGCGCCTGAGCAGATCGAGATGGCGGTCGCGCAGGCCGTCGAGCGAGGTATGGTTCTTCCCGACCAACTACGACGCGACGCCGCCGAACGTGGCCGACGGGTGGCTACTCTGATCGAGGGCGCGCTCATAAAGGTCGCAGCGTGAGATACGCGACGGCCGCCGCATTCCGCACGGCGCTCGAGCAGCGCCTGCTCGCCACGGCGCGCGAGGCCGGTATTCCGGTGATGCGGCTGCGCAAGCTTGTGATCTTCGACCGACTGATGGCACGCCTGCTGGTGGTGGCCTACGACCGCTGGATTCTCAAGGGCGCGGTGTCGCTCCATATGCGCCTTGGGGCGCGCTTTCGCACGACCAGGGACATGGATCTCGCCCGCTACGACAACGAACAGGCAGCGACCGCCGACTTCCTCACCGCGCAGGCGCTCGACCTGGGCGACCACTTCCAGTTCGATATTCGAAGGACCGCCAGGCTCGAGGCTGCGCTTGAGGGGGCGGCGGTGCGCTATCACGTCGCGGCGGAGCTCGCAGGCCGACCGTTCGAGGAGGTCATTGTAGACGTCAGCTTCAGTGATCCGCCAGTCGCTCACCGGAGCGGCTGCGCGGGTCCGACCTCTTGAGTTTCGCGGAGATCACGCCAGTCGAGGTCCCCGCGCTTCCGCTCGAGCAGCACGTGGCCGAGAAGGTCCATGCCTACACTCGGAGCTATGCCGGCGGTCATCCCAGCACGCGCGCCAAGGATCTCGTCGATCTGCGCCTCATTTCATCCCTGTTCCAGTTCAAGGCCGGTCCTTTGCGGAGCGCACTCCGCGCCACACTCGAGGCGCGTGGCACCCATCCGCTGCCGACCACGCTGCTCCCGCCGCCACCCGGTTGGGGCCCGGCGTACCGCAAGCTGGCGGCCGAGGTCGGGTTGGAGCCCGAGGTATCGATCGGGTACCAGCGCGCCGTAGCCTTCCTCGATCCGATTCTCGGCGACGCGGTCGGCGATGTTGCGCAGTGGGACCCTATCCGGCGCACCTGGTAGCTCCGCCGGTGCCGCCGGACCTCCAATCCGGATGTGCAGGCAATAGGTGGAGCAGAGCTACAAGCAGCCGAAGCAGGAATTGGGCTTTGGCGACTTCCAGGTGCGGGAGGACCAGGTCATCCGGCATTACTGACAGTCGGTGTACTGCGCGTTCTCGTTCTGCTGGCAGAACTGGTTCCGGCAGCAGGACGCCGCGCGTGCAGAATCGATGGAGGAGCAGTTCTCCGGTGTCTCGGTACAACAGCCTGAAGAAAGCCCGGCGGTCGCCGACCGGGGGAAAGGAGCCCGTCGAGGCGACGTAGATGGGCGGAGACGAGGACCATCCGCGCTACTCGGAGGCTTCTCTTTCTTAAACAAGCAGGCACTGGGTATGGATTAGGAGAGCGAGCAGTAGAGCGAGCCGATTGACAGTCTTGTTTGTTCGTGCTATTATCCCTGGCTGAAAAGGCGTGCTCCGTTTCCCTCGATTCCTGTGGCCGGCTCGACGTGGTGGAACAGAACTATACTTACTGCAAGATTCTCCCGCTGGCAGTTTTGCAGCAAGTCGGTTTGCATGGACAGGGTGGATGCAGATGGCGCGTACCGTGCCTACGGTGCAGGGCGAGATACTGACTTGGCGGGAACGGGGCGAAGAAAACAGCGTAAAGGTCGGGTCTTTTGAGTGGCACTCCTGGCTCTCGACGGCCACTGGGTTCTCGTTCGTCAGCCCCGAGGGAACTTTCTGGGCATACCAGGATCGCAGCGGCGACTATTGGAGAGCGTACCGGAAGGTATCAGGGAAGGCGCGGCGAGCGTACCTCGGGAAAGCAGCAAGGATCACGTTGGAGCGGTTGAACGAGGTGGCTGTGGCCTTGGCTGTGCAAGATTCTGGCGCATTGGCGCTCGGACAAACTGCCTCGGGTGATGTCTCCCGTTCTGTTTATGCTGGCCTTGCATCTAACACGGTCGCAAGGGTGGATTCCAAGCCGCAGTCTGGGCCGCAGCGGCTGAGCGACAGCATATTCCTGAGCACTAAACTGCTCCGTCCGGTTGTGCGGACCGATTTGGTGGAGCGCCCCCGTCTTACCGAGAGGGTCTCGCGAGCGTTTCATTGCCCGTTGACGCTCATCTCGGCCCCCGCTGGCTCGGGTAAAACCACACTCTTGGGTCAGTGGATAGCCCAGAGCAGGTCTCCTGTCGCCTGGGTGACGCTGGACTCAGGCGACAACGAGCCGACCAGATTCTGGGCCTATATCATCAGCGCGCTGCAGACGCTGCGTCTCCATCTCGGTGGGGACGTACTGATGATGTTGCGCTCGTCAGAACTCCCGCCACTGGAATCGTACCTGAGCGTGTTGACCAACGCGGTCGCAGCGGAACAAGCTGACTTGGCCATAGTGCTGGACGACTACCACTTCATTGTCGATCAAACGGTTCACAAGAGTGTAGCCTTCCTGCTCGACCATTTGCCACCAAATCTGCATCTGATCATTGCCACCCGCACTGATCCACCGCTGTCGCTGGCCAGGCTCCGTGTGCGGGGTCAGCTATGTGAGCTACGGGCCGGTGACCTGAAATTCACGCTTGAAGAGACCACGTCTTTCCTGAACGAGGTAATGCGACTGAATGTCTCGGCTGAGGATGTCGCGGCACTGGTCAGGCGCAGCGAAGGGTGGACTGCCGGGCTACAAGTAGCCGCGCTGTCGATGCAGCAATCAGACGACGTCCACGGCTTCGTGCAGGCCTTCTCCGGCAGCCATCGGCACGTGACCGATTACCTGGGGGAAGAGGTCCTGCGCCGCCAGCCCGAAAATGTGCAGCGGTTCCTGTTGCGGACAGCCATACTGGAGCGACTAAACGGTCCGCTTTGCGAAGCCGTCGTGGGATTGAGTCAGGGCGAGGGGCAGGCGAGCCTGGAAATGCTGGAGAGAGCCAACTTGTTCACCGTGCCGATGGATGACGAACGGCATTGGTATCGCTACCACGGCTTCTTCGCGTCCTGTCTCCAAACAGAATTGCGGCGCTCAGACCCAGGCCGGGTGTCTGACCTGCACCGTAAGGCGTTTCTCTGGTATGCCGAAAACGGACTGGTGACCGAAGCAGTAGGCCACGCGCTGGCAGCGGGGGAGGTCGAGTCCGCCGCCGATCTAATCGAGCAGCTCGCCGCTGTCATGTGGAAGCACGGCGAGGCGGTCACATTATTTGGCTGGTTCAGAGAGTTGCCGTCCGAAGTGATGCGTCGGCGGCCAATGCTCTGCGTGTGGCATGCTAACGCGCTGCTTTCGACAGGCCAGGCAGACGCCGCGGAGGAGAGGCTACGGCACGCCGAGCTGGCGCTCGGCTTGAGCCATGATGCGGCTCCTCTTGGTGGGGTTGCGGAGTCGGCTCAGAGCCCCAATGACATTCGGCGGGCGCACAGCCACATACTGGCCACCCGAGCCGCCATCGCGGCCTTTAGGCATGATGCTCCGCTGACGATCGCGCTCGCTCGCCAGTCCATAGAGCAGGATTCTGGAGAAGACGAGTATCAACGCGGGCGAATGCTGGGACATCTGGGCCGTGCGTATTCGTGGACTGGCGATGTCGTGAGGGCAAATGAGGCACTGACCGAGGCCGTCAGGGTACTGCAGTCCTCCGAAAACATGCTTGTCGCGCTAGCGATGTCGAATCACCTGGCCTACGTGCAGGCGATTCAGGGCCACCTGCGTCAGGCCGAAGCGAACTATACAAAGGCCGTGCGTTTCGCCACAGAGCGGCACAACAATGTATTTCTGGTGGGCGGCTGGCCCAGCCTGGGGCTCGCCCTGTTGCACTATGAGTGGAACGAGCTCGGGATGGCGAGGACCTATGCCACGGAGGGCATTGACGTGGCCAGCCAGTGGGAGATGGCCGATATGCTCTTGTTCAGCCAGGGAATCTTGGCTCGTGTACGTCAGGCCGAGGGCGACCTGGAAGGAGCGCTCAGTATTCTAAGCGAGGCGGCGCAACTGGCGCGAACGAACGACGCTGACCGAGAGTTGGCTCGAATCGAGGCGCACAGGGCCAGGCTGTGGCTGCTGCAAGGCAACGTGGAGGCGGCTGCGCGTTGGATGCAGGCATGCGGACTCTCGGCGGACGATGAGCTGCAGTATTCGCGCGAGGGGAACCATATGACGCTCGCGCGGGTTCTGACCGCGCAAGGGAGGGCTGCGGAAGCGGCCCGATTGCTGGAACGACTGCTGCAGTCCGCCGAGTCGGCGGGTCGGGTCGGCAATGTGATTGGCATCCTGGGGATCCAGGCACTGGCCCTGCAAGTGCTAGGGCAGACGAACAATGCGTTGAGCGTGCTGATGAGAGCTCTCTGGTTGGCCGAACCCGAGGGCTATGTGCGGACCTTCGTCGACTCGGGCACGCCGATGGCGGCCTTGCTATCCAGGCTCCTCGAAGCGCGGCATCGAGAGCCTTCCTCACCGACTCGTAGGGCATCGGTCGAGTACATTCGTTCTCTACTCGCGGCATTCGAGCCAGGTGCCTTCGGACTGCCCGGTGCAAGGGGCCGCGCCCGGGCGATTCAGGCAACAGAAGCGCTCTTGAGCGAACGGGAACTGGAAGTGCTGCGGCTAATCGAGGCTGGCAACTCACCGCTGGAGATTTCGCGGGCGCTCGTTGTGTCCAGGAACACGGTCAAGTCGCACATGAGGAGCATCTACGACAAGCTGGAAGCGCACAGCGCCCCAGCGGCTGTCGCGAAGGCTAAGGTGCTGAAGCTGATCTGACGGCTGGAGCCCTGGTTGACCCTGCAAATTGGATCGCTTTCTGCCGGTGTTACCTCCTTCTTCGTGCCCCGTCAGGCTCACCCCTACAATCACACTCTGGTGTGATGCTTCGGTTTCCCCCATTGGATAACATCGCATCGTCGGCATAGGCACTTCCCCGAGGGAGGGCACCCGATTGAATCGGGAATGTCTGGAGTATCTAAGACTGACCTGGCGGTGATCAAGGTTGCGCAGGACGGTCTGATGCTTAAGAAGACAATGCCGGGTGTCACAGCGGAGGACGTGCAGGCGCTCATAGAGCCTCAGCTTATTATTGATGATAACCTCAAGGAGATCGAGCCTTAGGCAGCCGTGGGGTAGGAGCGAGTTACCAGCAAAAAGCACGTGGCAGCCTCGACAGGTAGAAAGTGGTCTTGGATTCGGACCGGACGCCAAGGAGGAAATGCTCGGATGGAATACAGCCAGGTAATCTACAACAAAGAGGACAGCCTCGCCATCATCACCTTCAACCGCCCTGAGGTGCGGAATGCGCTCAGCCACACGCTAATGATGGAGTTCGGTCAGGCTTTGGGAAAGGCGGAGGCGGACGACGACGTTCGGGTTGTCATTGTCACCGGCGCCGGCGATCGCGCCTTCGCCGCAGGGGCGGACATCGGCGAGTTACAGGCTAGGGATAGCATCGGCGCGCTGAGCGCTAGGAATCGTGCTCGCCGTGCTGTGGTCGATCGCCTGGAGAGCCTCCTGAAGCCCAGCGTCGCCGCTATCAATGGGGCGGCCGTGGGTGGGGGGTGCGAGATCGCGATGGCCTGCACGCTGCGCATCGCCGCCGACAGCGCCAAGCTTGGCCAGCCTGAAATCAACATCGGAATTATCCCCGGACTGGGAGGCACGCAGCGCCTTACCCGTCTTGTCGGCAGGGGCAGCGCGATGGAGTTGGTGCTCCTCGGCGATCTGATAGATGCCCAGGAGGCTTACCGCATCGGCCTTGTCAACAAGGTCGTCCCGGCCGCCGGGCTGATGGAGGAGTCCAAGAAGCTGGCCAGGAAGCTGGCCAGCAAGCCACCCGTTGCCCTGCGATGCGCGAGGGACGCTGTGAACCTCGGCTACGAGATGAACCTCGCCGGTGCGCTAGAGTTCGAGAACAGGCTCTTCGCGCTTACGTGCGGCACGGAAGACAAGGCAGAGGGCGTTGCCGCGTTCCTAGAGAAGCGCAAGCCCTCGTGGCATGGACGGTAGTTGCTAGCTGGGGCCGCGGTACCCTATTGTTATGGGCGCTGAAGAGGGCTCTCTGAAGGATTTGACAGCAGGAGGTCACGAACGTGACGGTAGACGACATCAAGCGCATAAGCGTCGTCGGCTCAGGAACGATGGGATCACAGATAGCGCAGCAGTTTGCACTGCACGGATACGACGTCGTTCTTAATGATATAAGCGACGATCTGCTCGAAAAGGCGTTAGCCAGCAACAGAGCTATCTTGTCTCGTCGAGTGGACAAGGGCACTATGACTAGTGAAGAGATGGAGGCTGCGCTCTCTCGAGTCAAGGCAGAGCGCGACCTGGAGAAGGCCGCAGCAGACGCTGACTTCGTCATCGAGGCGGTCTCCGAGAGGCTCGCGATCAAGCGCGAGGTGTTCGGGAAGCTCGATGATGTTTGCCTACCGCACACCATCCTAGCCTCCAACTCGTCGAGTATTGTGATCTCGATGATCGCCGAGGGCATCAGGCGCAAGGACAAGGCCTGCAACATGCATTTCTTCCACCCGGCGCTAGTCATGAAACTGGTGGAGGTGGTTAAGGGCCAATGGACCTCAGAAGAGACGGCCGAGATCACCTGCGAGCTCTGTCGGCGCATTGACCGCATGCCGATCAAGATCAACAAAGAGATCAGCTCGTTCATCGTCAACCGCATCCTGCATAGGCTCTCACAAGAAGCTTACTGGCTGGCGGATAATGGTTACGCCACCCCGCAAGGCATTGACACGGCGGTGAAGCTGGCTCTCGGCCATCCTATGGGGCCTTTCGAGTTGGCTGACTTGATCGGGCTCGACATCGTGTACGATGCACGTATGCAACGTTTCACCGAAACGGGTGAGACGCGCGATAAGCCGGCTCAGGTTCTCGCCGATCTGGTGAAAGCAGGGCATCTGGGACGAAAGACGGGGAAAGGCTTCTACGAGTATCCGAGGCAAATAGAATAGGAGCCCATCCAGACTCCGACTTGCACTCGATCTGGAAGAGTAAGTTGCTGAAATCGATATCAATCCTCTCATGGTTGGCGCCGAGGGTCACGGGGCTAGGGTCGCCGACGCCATGATTGTGTTTTCGGGACGAAGCATTATCCCTTCGGCAACAAATCCAAAATGCGCTCGGCCAGCTTCACCGCCTTCTCGGCAGCCGTTTGACCATCGACGAACTCCGCACGTTGGCACTGCCTCGGCGGCGTCTGGAGGCCGCATGTCTCAATCATCGCCAGCGGAGGCTTGGAGAACCCAAGGTCGGCGGGCATGACGGTCGCGAATGGCTTCCGCTCGGACAGCATGATGTCGCGGACTTTGGACACACGGAGCTGGTTGGATGGCGCATAGGAGTCCCACCTGTCCGGCATCCCAATCGCCCCCTGGCGGCCGCAGAGTACCAGATCCACCCCTCCCGTCCGACGGATGGCTGCGGCGAGGAGCTTGGCCACGCCCATGGAATCGAGCGTCGTGGGATCAAGCTGAACCAAGACGCCCTCATCGGTCCGGACGGCAAATGCCCTGCGCAATGTTACCGTTGCCAGCTTCTCGCCGAGAGAATAGGCGTAAACCTTTGCTTGTATCTGATCCTTGAGCTGGATGGCCAGCTCAAGTGCGTTCGCATCGAAAGGTCCGATATCGGTATGCTCTCTAGAACGCAGATGTCCGCTACTAGAATGCTTGACAGATGGTTGATTAGTCACTATAATACCACACACCGAACGTATCGTTCATCCTCTGAACACGCATTGCCGGCCACCCCGAGAAGCGGAGGGGCGAGGGACCTTCACAGACGAACTCAAGCCATCAAGCGTCAGCACGCAAGCGCGAAAACACAATTGGGAGGCAGACTACTTATGACGACGGAAGCCACGCAGGGCCACGCGGTCGTTACCCCCGAGCAACTGGAGAAGGTGCGCTCCCGCATCGGCGTGGAGTTTCTTCCCGACGTCTACTTCAACACCCAGGCCACCAGGGACACCGTCCGCCATTTCTGCGAAGGTTTGGGCGACTCAAACCCGCTGTACTGTAGTCCCAGCTATGCTGCCAAAACTGCCTACGGGCGAGTGGTCGCCCCTCCTGAGTTCCTCTACAGCATCTACTGGCCGAGGGGGAATGGCGGGACGATGGCCGGCATTCACGGCTGGCACTCCGGCAATGACTGGGAATGGTATCAACCCATCCTCGAGGGGGACGAGTTCTCCGTCGTCGTCAAGCTTCTCTCCATCGAAGAGAAGCCGAGCCGTATGGCCGGTAGGATCTGGATCACCACGGACGAGACCATCTTCCGCAACCAGAAGAACCAGATCATCGCCAAGGCGAAGGGCTGGACAACTCGCGCCGAGCGCAGGGCGGCGGGCTCTGTCGGTAAGTACAAAAACATCGAGCGCGCCAGCTACACGGCCGAGGAGATGGCGAAGATCATCGGAGACTATGACAAAGAGGTGATTCGGGGCGCCGAGCCACGCTTCTGGGAGGACGTCCAAGTTGGCGAGGAACTTCCCTCTGTGATCAAGGGACCCCTCAGTGTGCGCGACATGAACGCTTGGCTGATGGGCGCCGGCTCGCCGTTTATGAAGGCGCACAGCTACTTCTACCGTTACCTCAAGAAGCACCCGAAGGTCGGGATGGTCGACAATGGCACCGGCGAGATTGACGTCCCCGAGTTGGTGCATATGCAAGACACGCGGGCGAACGAGATCGGGATCCCCGGCGCCTACGACTATGGCTGCCAGCGCATGTCCTGGCTGTCGAATCTGCTGACGAACTGGGCGGGCGACGATGGCTTCATCACGCGCATGTACGGGGAGGTACGCCGGTTCAACGTCGTCGGCGATACACATTGGATCAAGGGCAAGGTAGTCGGCAAGCGTGTTCAGGATGGCGAGTATGTTGTCGACCTAGAGATCTGGGGTGAGAACCAACGCAACGAAATCACGGCCCCCGGCAAAGCCACGATCGCTCTGCCGTCACGGGAGGCTGGCACCTGGCCTGTTAAACAGCGCCTGGCGAAGATGCGGATACGCTAGCTGGTTCGAAACAGCTATACTCTGAACTTAGGCATCGTCGCGGTATTTGGAGATAGCGATGACGGAGAAGACTACTGCGAGGAAGGCCACCCTGACCGCACGCAAGGTACGTGGCATCGTCAAAGAGATGAACCTGCGTGCCCACCGCGCCAAGGAGAATGGCGATCCAGTTGCATATTGTATGGTCGGCTCGCAGTATGACGAGATCCTACACGCGATGGGCATCACGCCGATCTGGACGGAGAACTACGCCGGCCTGTGCGCCGCGAAGCGCGTCGCCGAGAACTACATCTTGCGCGCCGAGTCGGACGGCTACTCCGGCGTCGTGTGCGGCTACGTGCGCACCGGTCTGGGCTTCGAGCGTGCGCGCCAAGAGTTGGGTGCCATTCCGGAAGGAGCCCCAGATGGCGGCATGGCACGGCCCGACATGATGCTCGGCTCCAGCACCGCCTGCGATCCCCGCTTCAAGTGGTACCAAGCCGCCGGAAAATACATCGATGTGCCGACCTACGCTATCGATGTGGTCGCGCCGCCGGTGCACTGCGACCTGAAGGATGTCGAGGGCTACTACGTAGCCTATCAGCTCGAGCAGTTCAAGGGGCTGGTCGAGTTTCTCGAAAATCAGACGAGGCGTAAGCTCGACCTTGACAAGTTGGACGGCGCTTTCGAGCGGGCGCAGCAGGTCTACCAAGTCTGGTGGGAGTGCGACCAGTTGCGTAGAGCAGTGCCCGGCCCGATGCCATCGGAAGATCACTTCAATGTCTTCGTGCCGGCGCTCTTTCGGCTCTGCGACGACGTGACGCTTGACTTCTACAGCGAGCTGCGTGCGGAGTTGCGCGAGCGGGTGGCGAACGGTGTGGGAGTAATTGAGGACGAACGCTACCGGTTGCTTTGGGCAGGCGGGCTGCCACCCTGGCACACGATGTGGATCTTCAACTACTTCGAGGATCGGGGGGCGGTATTCGTGATCGAGCGGGTCTACCGGGGCTTTGATCCGGTGGAGATTCCCAAGCATATCACCCACCCACTGGAGAAGCTCGCCTATCGCACGTTCCAGCGAATGACCCAGAAGTACGAGCAGGCCCGGCGCAACACGGGCAACGCCAACGCAGAATTCATCCTCGAGTACATCCGGGACTATCAGATCGACGGGATGGTGATGCACGCGACAAAGTCGTGCCGCGCGACGACGGTTGGCCAGTTGTACACCAAGAACTTGATCCAGTCCAAAATCGACATCCCCTTTCTCCAACTCCAGAGTGACATAATCGACCTACGTGATTTCTCTGAGGAGCACTGGAAATCGAGCATCGACGCTTTTCTAGAAACCGCAGCATACAAGAAGGGCTCGGTAGGACTGTTCTAACCCATCGCCCATAGCAATCCATCGAGCAGGCGATAGGGTCTACAGAGAGGACAGACCGCTAGTCCGAATGGAGGCCGTACAGTACTTTCGTAGCCCAGTGAAGGTTGCATATTGCCTCTGAGCTCTCTAGGTCGGTCTTCAGGATTGTCGCGGCACGCTGCAAGCGGTAGCGGAGCGTGTTGGGGTGGACAAAGAGCACCTGGGCGGCCCGCTCGATGTTTCGATCGTGCAGTAGGTATCGATGTACACTCTCGGCCAGTTGGGTGTGGTGGCGCTCATCATACGCCAACAGACCGCCGACGGTATCCTCCATAAAACGGAGCGCTTTATCGCGATTGTGGAGATCGAAAAGCAGTCCATTTATACCCAGTTGATCAAAAGCCAGGATACGGCCACGCAGGCGAGAGGCCTTGATGACATCGAGGGCACACCTCGCCTGCTCGTACGACTGAAGATAGTCAGCCAATATGTTGCAGGGGCCGCCAATTCCCAGCGAGATGGTTATCCCCGGCAGCCACTGGGGCACCTCGACATGCAAAGAGTCTGCTATCTTTCTCGTCTCAAAGAGGCCATCAGTCCCAGCTGCCGGACGGAAGCTAGCAAGTATAATGATCTCGTCGTCCTTGGCCGTGACAACGGCCTCCGGCAGTTTGCGCCGACAAGCCCGTTCCAGCACTGCGAGCACCTTGGCGTGAGGACTGAGTGGTTCATGCTCGGAAGTCTCCTTCCGCGTGCTAAGCGCGGAACCCTCGACGCCGACAACGAGCACCGCGTGTGGCACGTGAAGGTCAATGCCAAGGTAGGCCGCGCGCTTGAGAATAATCTCTTCATCTGAACCATAGCTACCAGTCAGTAATGCCTCTATCAGATCGCCTTTGAGCTTGTACTTGGCCTCTACTGCCGCCTGCTCCTTCATCAACCGGAGCGCGATAGCCGTCGCCGCGCGCTCTACCGCCACTAGATCCAGCACATCAAGGGGGTGGTTGCCCTCCAGGACACTTATCAGTCCTATTATCTCTTGGTCAACCACGATCGGTGCCACCACCCGTGGCTTATCGAACCCATGGCGTGGTAGCGGCATCAATCGCGACGGGCGCCGCTTCTTTGCCAAGCTCGCCATTACCGCCTGGACTTCCGGATCATAGCGTACGGCGCTCGGGCAACTGCCATTGGTGATAATGAAACGGTGGCCATTATCGAGGCCGTCGCGATCCTCTGTCGAATAGTGCTCAAGCAGATTGAAGAAGCGATCCACGATGACCACCGGATTGTCAACTATCCTACCGAGAGTGGCAACGACGGCCCCGATACCTTGCCCATCGAGTACCATGCGCGTGAATTCATCGTTAATGGACAGAGTTCGCTCCAGCACCAACCGCTGCTCATCCACAACGTCAAGGACGGCTGGCAACTCCTCTCTTCTTCGTCGGAAGTTCTCAAGCGCAAGGGCTTTCTCCATGGCTATCGCAGAATGCTCAAGCAGTGACAACAGCGTGGGGTTCTTGCTGGGATCTGACGGCACACGGTTCTCGACTGTCCGTACAAGGAGTGCCACAAGCCGCCCGGCGTGGCAAATTGGCGAGACCGTGACTGACCGTCCTCTGGAGAGCCAAAAGCCCACCAGGGCGGGCATTCCATCCCAATTCTCGGTATCGGCTCGCAGGACGAGATGTCTGCCCTCTGTGAAGTTCAGCGTCTGCGAAGGCTCCAAACGCCAATCTGAGGCACCTGCTATTGCCGGCTGGAAACCAATGCTGAGGCCCGGAGTCAGCCTCATACCACTGTCGTCAGCGAGTAGGATCGCGGCTTGCGCTGCGGGTGCCACCTCCAAGGCCGCTCTAAGGATCGTGAACTGCGTAGCTTCAAGGTTTTCGGCTTCATTGAGAGCCCGCAGGAACGCAGACATTCCTGGCCATTCGGTTGGTAGGAGGGTAGTTGTGATAGCTGAACGTTCATGCCTACTAATCATCTGAACCGTTGTAGAACCTCCATACCGGCAGGGTAGGGACTCTGATCTCGTTGAGGAAGGTCAAGGAGCGGGACAGAAGGCTATTGCCGCCGAGCACGAGAAGGCCGACTGCCATTTTGCGAGCCGCCTCACAACCGCTGCCTCCTGCTGCTGCGCCTTGCCCACTGCGCGTTAGGATGATACTATTTCGCGCAAATCAGCCTTTTCCAATGATCAAGTAAGAACAGTACACTTCACATGACACGAATCGCTGCCCGAGTAGACGTTCATAGTATGAACTATTCGTTCAATGTGTGGTATTATAGTAGCTGCCTACCCAGGTGTCAACTAGTGATAAGAACTTCGAGAAGGCGGTGACCACGGATGAGTCGAGAGGAGAGCATAATCCCCGATAGCATTGTAGCCACACGCGCCTTGACACGCGGTCTGGACGTGCTGTTGTGCCTCGCGGTGAAGCGCGAGGCGGCGACAGCTAACGAGATTGCGGCGGCGACAGGGCTAAACCGCACGACAATCTACCGGCTGCTAGCTACATTAGAGCATCGCGGCTTCGTTGCCCACGAGGACAGGCCGGAAGCGCGGCGCTTCCGGCTTGGCCCGGCAGCAGAGCTGCTTGCTGACGGCATGCCCATCAGACGCGGAGCTCAGGAATCCATGGTCGTGCTGGCGACGCCGCATCTATGGCGTCTCCAGCAAGAGGGGGGGGAAGGTGTCAGTCTCCACGTACGGTCGGGCTATCATCGTGTCTGCATCCATCACTGCGAGGCAACGCATCCGCTTCGTTACGTGATACCAGCCGGGATGCTACGTCCGCTTGCCACTGGAGCTTCCGGCACCATTCTGATGTGGGACTTCGATGAGGCTGAGGTTCGAGCGGTAGTAGCATCCCTAGCCGGGACGCGATGGGAGGGCCAACTGAGTGTAGAAACGTTGCTCGCCCGGATCGAGGACAGCCGCCGGCTGGGCTACACCATCGTCGTGGGCGATACGATCGAGGGAGTGACCGCGATCGGCGCGCCCGTGTTTGGCATCGATGGCCGCGTGATAGCTGCGGTCGCGGTTGCAGGGCCGGCGAACCGACTCGATGCCGCCGCCGTCGAGCGCCTGGCGCCCCTGGTCGTAGAGACCGGTCTAACGATCTATCGGTCGTTATCGGGCTTTAGCGACGAGACTATTCATAGCGGGTAAGCAACGCGCGATCATGTTTACCCCTATGGCATACCTGACACTACCATTTCAGTTCTACTTCGGCTGGGCAAAGGAGTCCATTGTCCTCGAAGGCGTCAAAATCGCTATGGATTATGTGGGTGGCTACAACACTCTTCTCCGGCTGCACCGTTCTTTTGGTAGTTCACACTAGGGCAGGGACAACTGCCCGTCGGTACAATAGGACGAGACTTTCTGAGAGGGTCCAAATATGCTGGGGAGGTATGCAATGACTGGGCGATTTGCAGGGAAAGTTGCGCTGGTAACCGGGGCAAGCTCGGGAATTGGAAGGGCTTCGGCAATAGCCTTCGCCAGGGAAGGAGCCAAGGTGGTCGTGTCAGACATCGTGGACGAAAGCAAGGATGAGACAGTGCCGGCCATCAAGGCGGCTGGCGGCGAGGCGATCTACGTCCAGGCTGACGTAAGCAAGGCTACCGATGTGGAGAGGCTAATCAACGTGGCTGTCCGCACCTTTGGCCGTCTAGACTGTGCCCACAACAACGCCGGCATTTTTGGAAACTTTGCCCCGACGGCTGATTGTACGGAGGAGAACTGGGATCGCGTGGTAAACACGAATCTCAAGGGCTGTTGGCTGTGCATGAAGTACGAGATTCCCCAGATGCTAAAGCAGGGCGGGGGGGCCATCGTCAACACCTCGTCCTTTGCGGGTTTGTACGGCAGCCCGGCCGCCCCCGCCTACTGTGCCTCCAAAGGAGGCATAGTGCAGGTGACCCGTACGGCCGCCTTGGAGTACGCTACCGCGGGCATTCGGATCAACGCTGTGTGCCCAGGAAGCATCCGCACGCCGTTGGTGGAGAGTCTCATCGCCGCAGGATACCCCGAGACCCAGATGGCCGCCAATCATCCCGTGAATCGCATAGGGGAGCCGCATGAGATTGCCGAGGCTGTGCTCTGGCTGTGCTCAGACGCGGCCTCGTTCGTCACGGGCGTCCCCATGCCGGTAGACGGGGGCTGGTCTGCGATGTAGCCGACCATTATCTTCGCGGGCACCATTTTCTTCAGGGACTTTGGCGTCTCCATGGCCAAGGCATCGGGCCGGCATCCTGGCATCCCGATGCCTTGGCTGACGTAAGAGCGGCCGTGGTTGCAGTTAGCGATCTAACGTGGGCTACTACAACGCTTATCTCCGGCTGCGCGGGCATTTGCACCGAAGCGCGCGGGTGTTCAAGCGGCAATGGATTCGAAAGAAACGTCCGGCCCGACGCCGACGTTCTTCCCGCGCGGACAATTCCGCTAGCAGGGCACGCGCTGCGCATATCAACGAGGAGGTACTAGTGAGAGGTGACCGGTCATTCTGGGATCCCGAGCACGAGACCATGTCGATCGGCGAGTTGCGCGCGTATCAGTTGAGCAGGCTTCAGCAAATGCTGCAATGGGCCTACGAGCACTGCCCGTACTACAATAACGTTTGGAGTGCCGCCGGCATTCAGCCGACCCGCATTGACAGCCTTGAGGACTTTAGCGCGCTCGTTCCTTTCATCACTAAGGAGATCATCATCGATGCCCAGCAGAGGAAGCCTCCCTATGGCGGCTTTCTGTCGGTGCCCACCGCGGACCTCGCCCGTATCTACGTCGCACCCGGCCCAATTCATATGCCCTTCACGGCTGAAGACTTTGAGGGGATGGCCGAGACGGTGGCCATCGCTTCGTGGGCCGCAGGCCTCCGTCCCGATGACATCGCCAACGTCACATCGAACTACCAGTGGGTGATAGGAGGCACTCTGGGCGATTGCGGCTATCGGAAGGTGGGCTGTGCGGTCGTGCCTGGCGGCGTGGGCAACACGAAGATGCATCTTGAGGCGATGCAGGCTCTCAAGGTCACAGCCATCTTCACCTTCTCGACCTTTCTCGTCCAACTCGCCGAAACCGCCAAGCAGATGGGGCTCGACTTGGGCAATGACCTTGCGTTGCGCGTCGCGATGATCGGCGGCGAGCTGAAGCCCAAGGAAGCGATCACCAATCTCGAGCAGATGTACGGGATGCATATCCGCGAGACTTACGCCACCGCCGATCTCGGTATGGTCGGCTTTGAGTGTGACGGCCGGGCCGGCATGCACCACCACCACCACCACATCGTGGAGGTTCTCGACCCTGTGACCCACCAGCCTGTGCCAGAGGGAAACGGCGGCGAGATCGTCGTCACCTCCCTCTTCCGCAAGGCGATGCCGATCATTCGCCTCCGCACCGGCGACGTTGTCGGCTTCATGAGCCACGAGCCGTGTTCTTGCGGCCGCAAGACACCCCGTCTGGGGCCGATCGTCGGCCGGGTGGGGGACATCCCGCGGGTGAAGGGTATGTTTATCGTGCCGAAGCAGATCGAGAATGCCCTCTTCTCATTCAAAGGCCTCGGGCGGTTCCAAATGGTGATCGATCGCCCGAAGGTCGGAGATGTGCTAACGGTGCGGATCGAGGCAGCACCGGAGGTTGACCAAGCAGCTACCAAGCCGGCGGTGATCAGGGCGTTGCGCGAAGCGATTCGCATTGGAGCCGAGGTCGAGTTCGTCCCTATTGGCACGCTGCGGGAAAGCACGCCACTGGTGCTCGACAACCGCACAGCATAGCAGGTGCACGAGGGTGACCCTTCATCAAGAGCTTGGTGCACTCTCCAAGAAGAGCCTTGCCTTAGGGCCACAGTCTGCGCTGCGCTTCCTTGCGGAGCTCTGACCGAAAGTCTGGGTGGGCGATGGCGATCAGAGCTTCTGCCCGCTTGCGTAAGCTCTCGCCGAACAGTCTGGCTACTCCATATTCAGTAACGACGTAGTCCGCCATATAGCGCGGCACGGTGACAACCGTCCCCTCTGGAAGTTCCGGCACGATGCGTGAGACCTTTCCGTCTAGAGCCGTCGACGGAAGCACGTGGATACAACGACCGCCCTTAGACAACATGGCGCCCGTCATAAAGGAGGGCTGGCCACCTGGCCCTGCAATTACCCTTCGGCCGACGGTCTCTGCGGTCATCTGCCCACACAGGTCGATGGTTAACACATTGTTGATAGCCACCATTTGGTCATTCGAGCTGATTACTCTGGGATCGGCCACGTAGTCGAAGTCGTTGAGCTCGAAGATGGGATTCTCGCCAGCCCATTCCATTTCCTGCTTGGTGCCGCCCCCCAGGCTGGTGACTATCACCTTTCCGGGGTGGATGGGCTTGCGACTTCCGTTGATCACGCCCTCTCGAACGAGCGTGATGATGCCGGGTGGAGTCGCCTCCGAATGGTAGCCAAGATCGTGCTTGCCATCGAACGCGCCCAAGGTCGCGAGTGGCTCGGTTGTGCGCCCGACCCCGATCTGAAGGCAGTCCCCGTCGCGGATCAGCTCGCGAACTAGCTCGGCGATAGCCTTATGATACGGCTCGAAGTCCTTCTTTGCGCGACCGGCCAGCGTTCCAGAAGAAACGGCACTACCGCTGCCAACGTGTTCCACGAAGTAGTCAATCTCCGAAATGTGGATGAAGTTGTTACCGAACGTGCGGATGAGATTCTCGTTAACCTCAGCGATCACGGGTTTTCCATGCCTTCGCTGGTCCGCTATCTGCTTTCTCTTGTTCCAGAGCGACTGTCCGAAGCTGCAAAAACCACGCCGGTCGGGCGGGGAAACCTCGGTGAGGAGTATATCTGGCTCCGTCCAGTCGGCGTTCGGGCGAGCTTGGCTGATAATCGAGCGAGGGACGAGGTCGACGCGGCGAGCATCAAACGCCTCTTGACTGACCCCGGTCGGCATGGTAAGGGAAACCTCGAATGCATCCTGCCACCCCTCATCGTACCAGCCGAAATCGTAGCCGGGAGTGGAGCAGCGGACTTGAACGTGGTGCAGTTCGCCCATCCTCGCTGCAATGGCGAGGCCGACGGCATGTGCTTCTCGGCCCATGGTGAAATAGATTCGGTCACCGGACTGCACCAATTCGGCCGCTCGTTCGGCGCTTATCAAGCGGTCTCCGAGTTGCTCTCTCCAGTCAACCCCAACCATTTTCATACCTCAACTTGTACTCGCATCTTGGCGCCGATGTCTTGTAGTTTGGTCCGGACAGACTATTATCCTGCGAGCTCCTAACTCGGACAGCGACCAAGATCTGGATCAATTCCTCTGATATCTTTTCATCCAACTGCCGCGCGTCGCCGACCTTATGCTCACATCATCGTGTAGCCGCCGCTTACGCTGAGCGTCTGCCCGGTGATGTAGCCGGCCGCGTCAGAGACCATGAAAGCGACCGCGTTGGCAATGTCCTGCGCCTTAGTCAGCCGTCGCAGTGGCAAGTTCCTCGCCACCTTCTGCTGCACTTCGGGATCGCGGTAGGCGACCGTTACTTCGGATTTCGACCATGTGCTCAACGCCCCGATCTCCGCATCCTCTTGCGGAATCGTAACGCCCGGGCAGATGGCGTTGACTGTAATGTTGTTCCGTCCGACCTCGCGGGCGATCGCTTTGGACAGGGCGATCACTCCTGCCTTGCAGCCGGCGTAAACGGCTTCCCTGGGTTCGCCCATCCGGCCGGCGTCTGACGCGATGTTCACAATGCGACCGTAGCCGTTCTCGACCATGTGCGGCAGGACGGTCTTTAGCGTGTTCAAATCGCTGCGGTAGTTGAGGTTGATGACCCAGTCCCAGAATTGGGGGTCGGTCTCGAGGAAGTACTGGGGCTTGTCTCCGCCCACGACATTGACAAGGATGTGCACTTGGCCGAAGGTAGAGACGGCTTTTTCGAACATCGCCGTCACCGATTGTAAGCTCGTCACGTCGGTCTTGGTGCAGATCGCATTCCCGTCGCGGGTCGCGATCTCTTGAGTGACAACCTGCCCTTGTTTCTCGTCGAGCTCGGCAATGATCACGTTTGCCCCCTCGTGGGCGAGGGTCAGGGCTATGGCCCGGCCTATGTTCGAGCCGCCCCCGGTGACAATCGCTGTCTTGCCCCGCAAACCTAAGTCCACGTCATTTCCTCCGTCTGCTAGTTCTGCCTGCCTCTAGCGCCCTTTCCACATCGGCGTCCGCTCCTCGGCGAAGACCCTCGGCCCATCGATTGCGTCCTTGAGATTTGGGACCGCCAGCCTTGCACTGGCCTTGTGCTGCAAAGCAGTACCCAGCGGCAAATTTAGAGAATCCATCGCTAGCCGCCTTGCCATCTGCGCCAAGAGGAGGCTCATGCTGCGACATCGCCAGCCCGACTCTTCACGGCGGCATATCCAACTCGCCCACCATCGTCATGATGCCGGAGCGGGCGAGGCCCGTGTGGTCAAACAACGGCGTGTTGGCGTCGGACCCCTTCGAGCCGTAGCCAGAGGCGTCGGCGTAGATCAGGCGCGGGTTGCGCTTGCGCAGCGACTGCTCGTCAAGCCCCAGCCGATCCGCGACGGGCTGTAGTAGGTTGTGAAGGTTACTGTCTCCAGAAATATTATAGCGAGGGAAGGTCACTGGGCTTCTAGGAGGCTTGCCCAAAAAACTTGGATAGCGAGCTATGGTAGTTGGAGGCAGCTACAAGGTGAGGCTCCCTAGAAAGCGACGGCGCGGCATGGTAGCCCGAGATGCTTCCGGGAGCGCGTCCGTCCAGGGAACCAGGTTCCGGCCGCCGACCAGGATCTTTGCACTGAAAGAAGCTCTGACAACATATCGAGGACAATGCGGAACTGCCAAGGTCGAGAATCGACCTCGGCCAAAAGATCGATTGTCAACCATGCTGAATACCTCTATTCTCATTGCGAATGAAGATGGCAGGTTTCAGCTCGCTCTCCCATCATGGCTATCCGCCCTGTGGGCTTCTTGTATGTTTAGACATCTTTCGTGGGGGAGGATCAGGTGATCTACAACTATGGCTATCAGGACGGCATGGGCGAATTCTACATCACTATCGACGGTGAGCGATGTACTGGCTGTGAGCAATGCGTCGCTGCCTGTGCTCGCCACGTCCTAGAAATGTGGGCAGACGATTACGATAACTTCATAGTCAGGGTCACCGATAAGGAGAAGAGGCGGATATCTTACACTTGTTCGGCTTGCACTCCCGATGCCACGCAGCAACGACGACCATGTCACATAGCATGCGTGCCAGCCGCGCTCACTCACTCGTGGTAGGAGACCTTATCATGTCCAGTTCTATGAAGGGTCATCGACAGTCAGCGAGGATTGTGGCGGGTGTCGATGTCGGTAACCAGACCACTAAGGTTGTGATTCTGCGGCTTGATGGCACGGTGATGGCGACGGTGGCGATCTCCGTTGCCGAGGAGACGGTGGTTGCTGCGGAAAAAGCGATAACGGTTGCCGTGAAGAAAGCAGGAGTTCCCCGCGGTGATCTGGACCATATCGTGGCCACCGGTGTTGGTCGGAATGGGGTGCCTTTTGCCCAGCGCACTGTATCCGAGGTCTCCTGCGATGCCAAAGGCGTGACTCATCTCTTCCCGTCGGCGCGTACTGTTGTTGATATCGGCGCCGAGGATGCGCGGGCGTTGAGCTGTGACGAATACGGAAGGGTGCACGACTTCGTAATGAATGACAAGTGTGCCTCGGGGGCTGGGGTTTTCGTGGAGGCAATGGCCACGGCGCTCGAGCTCTCCTTGGACGAGATGGCCGTCTTGTCGCTGCAGTCACAGAATGAGGTGGAAATCAACTGCACGTGTGCCGTCTTTGCCGAGTCTGAAGTGGTGAGCCTGATTCACCGCCAGGTGCCGCGCGAGGACATCGCGCGTGGTATACATGATTCGATTGCGCTGCGCACGACCGCAATGCTGCGACGGGTTGGCATCAACGACGACCTCGTGCTTATCGGAGGCGCGGCCCTGAACTGTGGCATTGTCGATGCGCTCGCGCGGTGCACGGGGAGACGGGTTCTCGTGCCGGATGACCCCGTCATGGTCGGTGCCTTGGGCGCAGCTCTCTACGCTATTGAAGGGGGACGGCAATGATCACCGCCGGCGTGGATGTGGGGAGCATGTCTGCGGACGTCCTCGTACTGAAGGATGATCAAATCATTTCCTATAGCGTGATTCCCACCGGGGCAGATAGTCAGGCGACATCCCGCAAGGCAATCGACGCGGCGCTGAACGGCACAGGCTTTGTGTTGGAGGACATCGAATACATCGTCTCTACGGGATATGGTCGCGTTGTCGTACCTTTCGCAAACAAGAACGTCACGGAGATCAGTTGTCACGCAAAGGGTGCGCATTGGTTCTTTCCGAATGTGCGCACAATCCTCGATATGGGAGGACAGGACTGCAAAGCGATCCGCTGCGACCAGAATGGCAAGGTGATGAACTTCGTAATGAACGACAAATGTGCTGCCGGCGCCGGCCGCTCCATGGAAGTGGTCGCCAGGCTCATTGACGTTCGGCTCGATGACATCGGGCAGTTATCGCTGGAGATTCAAGATGCGCCCGCGATGATCTCCAGCACCTGTACAGTCTTCGCTAAGTCCGAGATCCTCTCCCTGCTACGGCGTGGGACGCACAAGAACGATATCCTGGCAGGCTCTTGCCAGGCGCTAGTGAACCGTGTCTCCAACCTCCTGACACGTGTGGGCCTCGCCCCGGAGTTCGCCGTCACAGGTGGCATCGCCAAGAACGCTGGCGTGGTGAAGCGGCTAGAGGACAAGCTTGGCATGAAGGCCCAGATATGTTTTGAGCCACAGATTGTTGGTGCGCTAGGCGCCGCCCTATTTGCTAGAGACGCCCTTCGCAAGCAGCAATCATCCGCCCTAGCGCGCTGATGATTTGAAGGCAGTCAACTCGAACAACGGAACTTACGCGGACCCCCTGAGCTCGGGCGGGCAACACGATCAACGATCTTGGAACGGAAGAACAGAAGCGTAAGTATCTACCGCAATAGCCGTTGGCAAGCTCGGCATTTCGGCGCAATGTGTGGGGATGGCTCAAGCTGCCCTCGACGAGTCAGTCAAGTATGCCAGGACCAGAACGCAGCGGGGAAAGCCTATTGCCGGATTCCAGACCATCCAGTCGATTATTGGAGAGATGTCGACCGAGGTGTCCGCGGCGCGCTACCTGACGCTCGCCACTGCCTACAAGCGCTCGCAAGGAGTGGACATTATCCATGACTCTGCCCGGACACGTCTGTTCGCATCTCAGGTAGCGAACCGTGCCGCAAGCAACGCGATGCAAATCCACGGGGCTTCTGGTTACACTGCTGAGTTCATTGTGGAGCGCATCTTCCGCGATATGAAACTGGCCGAGATCTACGAAGGGGTCAATGAGATTCGGCGAGTAATCGCGGCCTCTGAGTTGCTCCGATAAGGGCATCCTTTGCCCTCATTCTTCCTATCATTATCGTCCCATTGGGGATATCGAGGAGTCTCTCAACCAAGGCAAATTGGTGTATGATAACTTGTGCACACTTAATGTTTGCCCTAGCGAAAAACCTGCCGCACGTCTTCGGGCGATACTTCCGGGCGAAGACAGTCGGCCGACGAGAGGGTCTGGGATTTGCACAGTATATCCCCTAGCTGATCGTTAGGGCGCACGGCGGAGCGGTACGCGCCTAGAGCGTGGTCAAGAAGAGCAGCACGTCTTTCTTGAGCCTGCCACCTATTCAGGAGCCGGGGCAGGAGGTGACTGGCAGAATGCGAACTCCAGAGGATAAGTCACGCGAAGGATTGGCGCGAAAGGATGCGCTGTACGAGGAGCTTGAGCGGCGCAGCCAAGTCATGGACGCCATCCTCTCATCGACCCCCGATCACCTTTATTTGTACGATCTTGCAGGCCGCTACATCTACGCGAGCGTAGCTGGCGCCAAGGCCCTCGGCATGCAGCCTTCTGAGATGATCGGCAAGACATGGCGCGAATTGGGCCTTCCAGCAGAGATCATGGAGCCTTTCGAGGCCAAGGTGAAGACCATCTCGGCCACGGGAGAGTCGGTCACTGGCGAGACCCAATTCCCGACGGTCGAAGGAGTGCGCGACTACGAATACATCCTGACCCCTGTCTTCGACAGCGCAGGCGGCATTGCTTCGGTCTTGGCCACGGTGCGCGACATCACCGAGCAGAAACGGGCGGAGATGGAGCACGAGCATGCAACACGGCAGGCGGAGATGGAGCGCGCACTGCTGGAGGCGGTAGTGAACTATACACCTGCAGGTATTCTTGTTGCGCGAGGGAGTGACCTGACCGTTCAGATGGTAAATCCTGCCTACCAAGCGATGTACCCGGGCATTGAGATTCTAGGCAGGACCATGGCAGATATATGGCCGGCAGCCTACCTCAGCGCTGCTCATGTCATCACGCGAGTTCTGGAGACGGGCGAGCCTTACAAGGGACTTGATGACAAGTTCATCCTCAAGCGGTCACCAGATGGGCCCATGGAGACGGGCTACTTTACTTGGACACTGACTCGAGTGCGCCTGCCTGACGAAGACGCATGGGGACTTCTGAGCACTGCTATGGAGACTACCGAGCGCATTCGGGCCATGGAGGAGCAGGAGCGGCTACTCGAACAGCTTCAAGATAGTAACGAGAAGCTGCAGGCGAAGTCCGAGGAGATCCAAGAGAAGAACGCAGAGCTTCGAGTACACAATGAGGCACTGACGGTGGCCTACCGTAACACTGCAGAGGCTCGAACCGAGGCATGGAAGCGAGCTGCACAACTGACAGCCGTTATCGACAATATGGTAGATGGCGTCTTCGTTTGTGATGCTGAGGGGAGGATGACGCTGGTCAACGACGCGGGGTTGCGACTCCTAGGTCTTGAACGTATCGAGGATGCTCAGCAAGCGCTGATCGGCGCCCCCGAACTGCTACGCATCCGCCATCTCGATGGCCAGCCTATTCCACCGGCCGAACTAGCTATGTCCCGCGCGCTTAACGGCTATACCGTCATGCAACAGGAGTGCTTGGTTTACAACGCCCTCCGCCAGCGAGACATCTACATCCGTATCAGTGCCTCTTCGATTCGAAACCATAACGGGGAGATCTTAGGCGCCGTAGCCGTCGCGCGTGATGTGACGGAGGCGATCGAGTTGGATAAGATGAAGGATAGTTTCATTGCTGTGGCCGCCCACGAGCTAAAGACGCCGGTGGCGATCATGAAAGGCTATTCGCAGGCACTACTAAGGCCGCGGAAGGGGGTGTCTTCGCGACAGTACGAGATGCTCGAGGCTATCGACAGAGGCTCCAACCGCATCAATGCGATCGTGCAGGATCTGCTCGACATTTCGCAACTGCACATAGGACGCCTAAAGTTGACGACTGAGGTGATCGACCTGTCCGCGCTCGTCGCTCAGACTGCCGAGCGCATGTCCAGGACTACTGATAAGCACTGCATTCGGTTCCAGAGCCCCGGCTCGGTAACCATCAAAGGGGACAGTGGACGGGTCGAGCAGGTACTGGTCAACTTCATCGATAACGCGATAAAGTTCAGCCCGACCGGCGGCGACATTGACTTGACGGTTGCGGTGCAGGGTCGCGAGGCGATTGTGACTGTGCGCGACCACGGGGTCGGTATCCCGAAAGAGAAGCAGAGCCGTATCTTCCAGCGTTTCTACCGGGCGCACGATGGAACGCCCTACGACTATGGTGGCATGGGCGTAGGACTGTACATCTCTAAAGAGATCGTCGAGCGGCACAGGGGTAGGATATGGTTTGAGAGCGAGGATGGCAAGGGTTCAACCTTCTTCTTCGGTCTTCCTCTCCCTTAATGCAGTTCGCGCAGCGGTCTGACTCGGCAGGCTGCTTGCCAGTGATTTGGCAGTAGTTCTGGCGACCCGGATGGTGAATTTGGATCGCGGCGCGGTTGCCGGTTCTGGAACGAAGCTCTCCAGCCCGTCCAGAAAATGCAGCCAGGAGGCCGTGCCCAGCGCGTCGGCGGTCTCGATCCAGACCCGGTCTTCCCGATGGGCCAGCGTCCCATAGACCCAGCGCGTCCCGTGCCGTGCGTAGTCAGGGATGAAGTGCCGCCTGAGGCGGGTCCTCGCTAGAATCCATAAGGAACAGCCCCCTTTCGGTCGCATGGAGTTCTAATCATTCCTCAAGCGTACCTAAGGAGGCTGTTCTTCTGTTGGCTACGTCCCTCTACCCCTCAGAATTCGAGTTGTGTCATGATTATCCGACAGCATACTTCACTTGAGGAACGACACAACTAGCGAGCGCCGAATTGCTCTCGCAGGACGTTCTTGCGCACCTTGCCTAGATCGGAACGTGGCAGCTCATTGACCAAATGCACCGCCGAGGGCTTCTTGTAGCTAGCCAGACGCTCCCGGCAGAAGCCGATCAACTCCTCGGCGCTCGGCTCCTCCGCACTCTCCCGACGCGGCACCACGATGGCGACCACGCACTCGCCCCATTCATCATCTGGCACGCCGATGACGGCCACATCTTCTACATCAGGATGCCGATACAGGACGGCCTCGACCTCCTCCGGCGAGATGTTCTCACCGCCACGGATGATCATGTCAGACTTGCGCCCCGCCAGAAAAACGTACCCTTCTTCGTCAATCCACCCCAGATCCGACGTGTATAGCCAGCCCCCACCATCACGCTTCGCGATGTGACCCTCTTCGCCCTTCTTTGCCAGATAGCCCTGGGTGGCACGGGCGGTGCGGATGGCCACCTCGCCGATCTGTCCGGCCGGGAGCGCCTCGCCCTGCTCGCCCACGATGCGTATCTCCGCATCCGGCAGCGGCTTCCCGATCGATCGCAGACGGCTTTTCTTGCGCTCGACCTCCTCCGGCGTGCCCTCCAGACGATGGTCGTCCGGACCCAGCATGGACACCGTGGCCGTCGTCTCCGTCTGACCGTAGGCATTGATGAAGCCCACACTGCGCGGGAAGAGCTCCAGGGCGCGCAGGAGCACGCCCGGCGGCGTCGCGGCCGAGCCGTACGACAGCATCTCCAGGCTGGAGAGGTCATAGCGACCGAAACTGGGCTCGTCGATGATGCGCTTGAGCATGGTCGGTACGACGAAGGCGTGGGTGATGCGCTCCTTCTGGACCGTCTCCAGCCAGCGCATGGGATCGAACTGCCGCAACAGAACCATGCGCCGGGCCGAGTACGGCGCAAGCATGATGGCGGTCAGTCCCGCGATGTGGTAGAACGGGGCCACCATGAGCTGGGTATAGTGGTCATCTTCGCTGACCGGCTCGGCCGTGTTCAGCGCATAGCTTGCCAAATCCCCGTAGCGGATCATCACGCCTTTGGGTCGCGAGGTGGTGCCCGCGGTGAACATGATCACGTTGAGATCCCCATCGTCGACCTCGGTCGGCTCGATCTCCGCGTCTTGC
>SCTZ01000189.1 GCA_004297765.1 Chloroflexota bacterium
CCACAGAGAAGACGCTATCTGTCATTCTGAGCGCCGCAGCGCGAAGAATCCGTATCCCCAGGGCGCGGATTCTTCGGCGTGCGCGCCTCAGAATGACAAAACCAGTGTGGTCGAACACTAACGAGGCTTCGCCTCAGACCGACAAGTTGTATCGTGGTATTAGGTGGTTGGAGAATCAATGGAAGGCCTCCGGTTGCAGGAACAAGTGAGACAGGGTATAACCCGTCCCGTATTAGACCGCTCAGCGGTCGGTTGGTCCTTGCGGACCGCCTGCACCCGGAGGCTGCCATGATTGTACCACGGACCATTGCTGACGTCTTGAAGGATCATGTGACCTTGGAAGTCGAGAGCATCGATCGCTTGTACCTCAACGTCTATGTGCCGCGGCTCCAACGGGAGTTGGGGGTTGTCTCCTTCTTCCGTTTTCATCGCGGGCATACTTTCGCCTCGTCGTCCCTCATGGAGCCCATCACCACAGCCTTCGTCGCGGCCATTGACCGGTTCACCAAAGAGCACCAGATCCCGGTCATAACCTTCCAGAAGGGGCAGCGCAAGGATGATGTCGCCGCCGCCCAGCGCGCGACCTTTACGGCCGAGGAAGGGATCGTCTTCGTGGGCAAAGCCCAGGAGAAGACCAGCGTCTTCCGGACGGAGAAGCGGCGGCATCCGCAAACAGGCAAGTCCTATGCCTGGATTGTCCGCTCCACGGCCATGGTCAACCACTACTACTTCTACGGTCAGGACCGGGATTTCGGTCCGTTCTTTCTCAAGTTCTGCTCCTACTTTCCGTACAACGCCAAGCTGTATCTCAATGGGCACGAGTACGCCAAGCAGCAGCTCTCCAAGGCGGGCGTGACGTATGTGACCTTGGACAACGGCTTCCAGAGCTGTGCCGATCCGGCGCGCCTCCAGACGATTGCCGACGAACTTAGCCCCACCCTAATCGATAGCCTGCTCCGGAAGTGGCTCAGCTACCTGCCCAACCCCTTCACTGCCGCGGACCGGGAAGCGGGCTACAGCTATGACATCTCGATCCTGCAGGTCGAGTTCGCCCTGACCCAGGTGCTGGACCGCCCCCTCACTGGTCGCATCTTCTTCGAGGAAGTGATCCGCGAGAACCTGGATCTCGGGCGCCCGGATCATGTTCAACTCATCTTCAACCGGCGCGTGACGAAGCGCACCCCGGGGCGATTTCGGACCCGGGTCATCACCGACGGCGTCATCCCCTCATTGCACGTTGATTACAAGAAGACCCGCGTCAAGCAATATCACAAGGAAGGGCGAGCCCTGCGGACCGAAACAACCATCAACGACACGCGCGACTTCGCGATTGGCAAGCGGCTGCACAATCTGCCCGCGTTGCGGGTGGTCGGCTTCCAGGCCAACCGGTCGCTTCTGGCGACCCAACGCATCAGCCATGACTGTGCCATCGGCGAAGACGCCTTTCGCGCGGTGACCCGACCGATCCAGGTGGACGGGCAGCGCGCCTCAGCCCTCCCTTTCGGGGACCCACGCGTCCAGTCCCTTTTCAGCGCGTTGGCACTGTTCTGTCTCCTGCCCCAGGGTTTCTCCAATCGCGAGCTACGAGAGTCGGTGGCTCCCCTGCTGGGTCTCGATCCCAGCCAGATGACCCAAGGCCGGATGACATACGACCTGCGGCGCCTGCGGTTGCATGGGCTGGTCCGACGGATCCCCAAGACCCATCGGTACCAACTGACGGACGAAGGTCTGCGGATCACGCTCTTCTTCAACCGGGTCTATCTGCGTATCCTGCGGCCCGGGCTGGCTACCATCTTGCCGGAACAGCCATCCGGCGATATCACGCTACGACAACCGTTCGATAGGCTTGCAACAGCCATCGACCGTTGGGTGCAGAAGGCCAATCTTGTCGCGTGAAAACTTGACTCATTCGCAACAAGTTCGACGAATCAAGAACACTAGTGCAATTGGGCGCGAGGTTGGAGTTTGAAACATGGCGACCGTGCTGGTGGTGGAGGACGAGCCGAAGATCGTGGAGTTGGTGCGGCTCTATCTGGAGCGGGATGGGTTCGGGGTGCTGGTGGCTCCTGACGGGCAGTCCGCTCTGGACCAGGCGCGCGAGAGAGGACCGGATCTGGTTCTGCTTGACATCAATCTCCCCGTTCTCGATGGTCTGGAGGTCTGCCGCAGACTGCGCGCCGAATCGAACGTGCCGATTATCATGCTTACAGCCAGAGACGACGAGGTAGACAAGCTCGTCGGGCTCGAGTTGGGCGCGGATGACTACATCACCAAGCCGTTCAGCCCGCGTGAGGTCGCGGCACGCGTGAAGGTTGTCCTGCGGCGCAGCCGCGAGTCAATGCCCGGAGCGAAGCAGGCGACGCCTGGCACGCTCACCGTCGACGGGGATCGTCATGAGGCCCGCTGGGGTGGCGTGTTGCTCAAGTTGACGCCCACCGAGTTCAAGCTTCTGAATGCCTTCGCGACCACTCCGGGGCGCGTTTACACGCGCATGCAGTTGCTGGATATCGCACAGGGCGAGGCCTTCGAGGGCTATGAGCGCACCATCGACGTGCACGTCAAGAACCTTCGGCAGAAGCTGGAGTCGGTCCAGTCCGGGGCTGGGCAGCTAATCGTCACCGTGCATGGTGTGGGTTATAAGCTGGAGGACATGTCCCATGCATAGCCTCACCTTCAAGTTGGCCTTGGCCTTTGTTCTGGTGAGCGCCCTGGCCGTCGGTATCGTGGCAGCCGCCATGAGCCGCATCACGCTGAGCGAGTTCGACGTCTACGTCCAGCACTATCAGCGGATGCAGGACATGATGGGCGACCAGAGGATGCCTGGCATGATGGGGCAGCCGTTCGGTCCCCCAGCCGCGGCCCACGGTGAGGCGGAGCACGCCTTTGTAGATGCGGTGAACCACTCGTTGTGGCTTGCGGGCCTGGCTTCGGGCTTGGGCGCCATCGTACTTGGCATTGTTCTGTCCCGTCGCATCGTGGCTCCGCTTGGTCGTTTAACCGTCGCCGTCCAGCGCATCGCCGGCGGAGACCTGTCGCACCGAGTTGGAATCAGCGGGAAAGACGAAATTGGGCAGTTGGCGACTGCTTTCGACTCCATGGCCGCGAACCTGGCTCGCAGTGAGGAGACCCGCCGGCACATGTTGGCCGACGTGGCCCACGAGTTGCGAACCCCGGTCTCGATTATTCAGGGCAGCTTGGAGGCAATGATGGATGGGGTTCTCCCGCCGACCCCGGCCAACCTGGCATCGGCGCACGAGGAAACGCGGCATCTGTCGCGCCTGATCAGCGATCTGCGCGAGATCTCGCTGGCCGAGTCCGGACAACTCCGTCTCGAATTGTCCGATCTCGCCGTTTCCGATCTTTTCATCCGCGGCATTGAGGTCAACCAGCCGGAGGCTGCGGTCCGTGAGGTCCGATTGCAGGCGGAAGTCGGAGATAGTCCTTCGTTTGTTCGGGTCGATCGGGATCGCTTCCTGCAGATTATCAACAACCTGATCGCCAATGCGCTGCGCTACACGCCCGCGGGCGGGTCCGTGACACTCAGCGCGGACGGGCCAGGTAAGGATGGCATACTCTCTGGCATGGTAAGAGTCAGCGTTGCCGATACAGGCAGCGGCATTCCTGCGAACGAGTTGCCGCACGTCTTCGATAGGTTCTATCGTGTGGACAAGTCTCGGACCCGCGCGAGCGGTGGATCGGGGCTGGGACTGGCGCTGGTGAAGCAACTCGTGGAGGCTCATGGCGGCAGCGTGTGGGCCGAGAGCGAGGCAGGACATGGCAGCCGTTTCTCCTTTACGGTTCCGGCCGCCACGTCTTGGTCTACAGAGCATACTCCCCTTGCTTCCATGCCACCTCTGAGTTCCAGGCGACCAGGCGTCTCTTGATCCTTCGCCTCTGCGCGTGCTATACTTCTGTTGCTTGAGGCTCATATCCGGGTTATACGCCAAGATCTGTTCCTCTGAAAAACCTGTCGCGTCATCGGCACTATTGGGGGAATTTCGTGCCCGGACGGCGAGCCATGAAGTTTGGACGTGGCAGCGGGGGGTAAATGACTTCTCTATTCGAGAGCGTCAATAGCGGTGGCGAGTGGCTCGAGGAAGAGCACGTGGGCTTGTTGCAGGAGGTCAACGAAGGCGAGGACGACGCCGCGCTGGCAGCGGCAAAGGCATCCGCCGACGGCGACTCACTTGATGACACCGTCAAGATGTACCTGCGCGAGATTGGCCGTCACGGGCTTCTGACATCTCAGGAGGAGATTCGCCTGGCCCAACGTTTGGAGGAGGGGGCGTGTCTGGCGGAGACTGAGTCCGACCTGCGTCGCATCTACGACGAGCCCAACTCCAGCCAGATCATGGCGGCTATCTACGCGCGCGTGGCGGATCGAAGCCACGTTCTGGCGGCGCTTGCAGACATCCTGGGAGTTGACTCCTCCTGCACCGCGACCTTGTGGCGCCATGCTACGGTGCGCGGTTGTCTTGATTCTCCCCACGATGGAGACCTTGTTGAGCGGCTTTCGGCAAGCCTCAGGATCGCCAGCGCCGTTGTAACGCGACACCTCGTGAGCCTCTCCATTGACACGCGCCTTCTCTCCAAGCAGGTTGATGGTATTGTATGGGGGGTTCCCGTGGGACAGTTGCCCTCCTCCCAGACAGTTGAGCGTGAGCTATCTGAAATGGATGCGCTGCTGGACGCGTATCTGTGGTCGGTTCGCAACGCGGTTGACCAGGCGAGCCGAAGGCTCATCGAGGCCAACCTTCGCCTGGTGGTCAGCATCGCCAAGAAATACCAGGGTCGCGGGCTAGCCTTTCCTGATCTCATTCAGGAGGGCAATCTCGGATTGATGAAGGCAGCCGGTAAGTTCGACTACCGGCGCGGTTTCAAGTTTAGTACGTATGCTACCTGGTGGATCAGACAGGCCGTCAGTCGGGCCATCGCCGATTACTCGCGGACCATCCGGGTTCCGGTGCATATGGTAGAGATTATCAACAAGCTCACTCAGACGTCTCGCACGCTTGCCCAGGAACTCGGTCGGGAGCCGAGCGACGAAGAGCTGGCGCTGATGATGGGGCTGTTTGATGAGGAGTCCGAAGACGCTTTGGCCCAGCAGGCCCGTGGCGGCTCTGCGACTCCCGAGGATGATATCGCGCGTCGGGATCTGGTGCTAGCCTCTGCCATCCTGCAGGATCTTCCGTCACTGCCGTCCTGGCTCAGGGGACGCGTGGAGCAGGCCGCCGGCCGTGTTCGCGAGATTGGACAGTTGTCCCGCCGACCGATCTCCCTGGAGACGCCCATAGGGGAGGACCAGGACAACCAGTTGGGCGACATCATTGAGGATGAAGCGACCATCCAGCCTACCGAGGCCGCGACCTATCAACTTCTGAAGGAGCAGGTGCAGAGCGTGCTCAATTCACTCACACCGAGAGAGAGCCGCATCCTGGCCCTGCGCTTCGGTCTGGAAGACGGGCGCCGCCACACTCTGGAAGAGGTAGGACTTGAGTTCCGCGTGACGCGCGAGCGAATCCGGCAGATCGAGGCCAAGGCCCTACGCAAGCTACGCCATCCCAGCAGAAGCAAACGGTTGCGGGACTATCTGGACTGACGGCTCTTGCTAGCGTCCTCTCCACTGCACGACCCATAGTGATCGAGCCCTCCAGCTGGATCATCCTTGACCCGCATGCCATCAGATGCTACCCTGTAAGACGGTGAAGACGTGCCCAGGGGCATGAAGCATTCAAAGGGAGAACAGTGCATGCTGAGGGAGATTGCCGACCGTCGCGCCATTCGCAACTTCACGGACCAGCCGATAGAAGAAGAGAAACTTCAGGAGATCTTCGAGGCGATTCGTCTCTCGCCCTCATGGGCCAATCGGCAGTGCTGGACGTTCGTCGTGGTCCGCGATCCGGAGAAACGGCGCGCGATCGCACGTGCCGCCTCGCCAGCGGAGTACTACGGCGACCTGAACTCGCCTGACTACCGCGGCAACCCGGCCCAGAAGGCCATCGCCGCTGCGCCAGTGGTTCTGGTGGGCTGCGCTGATCCCAAGAAATCTGGCGCAGTCCGTGGCATGGACTACTATCTGACGGACATGGGCATTGCGGTGGAGAACATCATGCTGACCGCAACCGGACTTGGCCTCGGCACGGTCTTCGTGGGCGTATTCAGCGAGCCCATGGTCAAGGAATTGCTGCACATTCCCGAGGAGGTCCGGGTCGTGGCCCTGGTGCCCGTGGGCTATCCGGCTCGCATTCCGGAGCCCCGGCCGCGGCGTGACCTGTCCGATATTATCTACGAAGAAGAATGGCCCTAGCTCAGCGTTCCGACGTGTTCACGGCAACAAGCTGGTTTGGTCAGACCCAATCAGCGTTCACGCCGCCAGGGGGTGGGGCGGTATGGCGAACAAGTTCGAGAAGGAGATCGAGGAGCTGCTTCGGCGGCTCGATGCTCAGAATGTGGCCGATCGGCAGGAATCAGCTCGTCCGGGCGGTTGGACGAGTTGGATGATGGCACTCAGATGTATCATGGCTCGGCGTTGGGGCTTTCTAACGACAGAGCAGTTGATCGGGCTGCTCATCGCCCTTGGTCTCTTTTCCTATGTCTCGCGCTTCGCACTTCCTGCCATCGGCCGGTATGTCATGCTCGGCTTTCTGGTAGGTATGGCTGTGCTCGTCTTCTACGTCCTAAGCCAAGAGTTTCTTCGACGCCGACGATAATCTTCGGCTACTCGTACAGCGCTCCGTAAGTCGCGGGCATGCGGTTCAACACGACGTTGGTGTGCGGCGTCATGTTCTTGCAGCGAGCATCGGCCCAGTCCAGGCTGGCGAAGACTGCCTGCTCGATGCCCGGCAATCCTTCACCCAGGACCCGACCGCCCGGGGCCGCCGCGACCGCGCTGCTCTCCGGCCCAACTATGGCCGCCCGAATCACGAAGAGCCGGTTCTCATCTGCTCGACAGCGAGCCAGCAGCGTGTCCTGGGGCTCGCCCCGTCCCCCGGACCACAGGATGACGTCCGCTCCCTCCAGCATCAGGCAGCGGGCAACCTCTGGAACCCATCCTTCCGCTCCGATCATGACGCCCACGTTGCCCAGGTCGGGCGTCTTTACGACCGCGTATTCCCCGCTGCCCTGCGTGTAAGACCTGAGCTCGTCCGACGAAAGATGGGCGGCACGATAGGAGAAGAGCACTTCGCCGGCTGAGATAAAGTAGGCCGTCTTGTAGCGTGCCCCCCCTTGCTGCTCGGCCAGGACGACTACCACGGAGCATTCGTACTCTTGAGTCATGGCGGTCAGTGGACCAAGGCAGGCCGCGGAGGTATAGGTCTCTGTACCCTCGCTGCCTGAGGGGATATCCGGGAAGACGATAACGTTGACGTCCTGTGTCGCAAGGAGATGGATCAGATGCTGGGCGCGCAGCAGAAATCCTTCAGCCGTCTCGTAGGCCCCTAATTGGAGAGCCGCGACCAGTCCACAGGTCGAGGAGACGATAACTGCCTCGTCCAGGGCGGCGATGACCGGCAGGTTGATGGTCTCCTTGCCCAGGACTCCATAGCTACTGGGACGCCGGCCGATCGGCAGACCGAGTCCGACGTCCAGATCGATCTCGACCCGCAGGATCTCCGGGGAGTCTGGCGCTGCCGCGGCGACAAGCCGCCCAGAGGGATCCACCACGCAACTTCGGCCGCAGTAAACTATGCTTTCTTCCTCCATGCCAACCTTGTTGGCTGAAGCGATCCAGACATTGTTCTCGCGGCTGCGAACCGGGATCATGTACTCGAACTGCGGATTGGTAAGCTGCTGAGCATTGCGACCGGTGCTCACCCAGGCCGTTGTGTTGACGATCAGATCGGCCCCCTGCAGGGCCATCGCCCGCGTAATCTCGGGCAAACGGCCGTCAGCACAGATCATCAGTCCGATGCGGCCGAGGGCGGTCTCGAAGACCGGATACTGTCCGCCGGGTGTGAACCAGTGAGCATCGAAGTGCCACAGGAATGTCTTGGCATATCGTCCGATGATCTCCCCGGCAGGACCGATTAAGATCGCCGCGTTGCTGAGCTTGTCTTCGTCGCCCAGATCCATCGCCATACCGACTGCCATGTGACAGCGATACTGAGCGGCCAGCCCCTGAAAGAGCGCGAGCGCCTCTGACGGCGGAGGCGCGGCAAGCTGCTCGAAAGCCCGACGTGATCTGATGTAGTAGGAAGGGTAAGTGCATTCGGGCAGAATGACCAGATCGACCCCCGTCTCAGCCGCTTCCGCGGTGCGCGCGAGGGCGTAATCGAGAGCCTCCCTGGCATGATCGATGCCGAAGCAGGGCATTTGGATGCATGCTAGTCGTACGGGTCGTGCCATAAGTCGCTCCTAGCGTGCCGATGTCGAACGGCAAACCACCGCTTTAACGATAGCATGGACCGGGCCAACGTCGCAAGGGACGGGAGAAAGAGAGGGTGCTGGTGCTGTGCTACGCTCTACCTGACGGGCGAAAGGTCCTGGGAGCGCCCGCCTCAGGCGGGCGCTCCCAGGCATGACCAGCCTAAGACTGAATGGCCTCCAGGCTACTCCGAGAACGAGCCGCAGCGAGGATTTGCCATTCGGAGAGAGATCGTGGCTCGGACTGCAAGAGGGCGTCGAGCTCCTCGCCATCGATCGTCTCGAGGCTCTGTAACTCCGTGGCGATCAGATCCAACTTGTCGCGGTAGGCGGTCAAAATGGTCAGGGCCAGGCTGCGAGCCTCGTCGACCAGCTTGTTCACCGCCTCGTCCACGCGCGCGGCCATCTCTCCGCTGAGTCCGTCGCCGCCCTGCTCATCTCGACGGCGGTAAGAGATAGCCCCGAGGTCGCTCATGCCGAAGTCGCAGACCATGCGCCGCGCGATGTCGGTGGCGTAGACGATATCCTGCTCGGCGCCCGTGGTCACGTCGCCGAAGACGATCTCCTCGGCCGCTCGACCGCCCATGGCTGCGGCCATGCGAGCTAGTAGCTGGGAGCGCGATCGCAGGTACTTATCTTCCCGTGGTGTTTGAACCGTGATGCCAAGAGCATGACCGCGCGAGATAACCGAGACCTTCTGGACCGGATCTCCGCCTTTGACCAGGCGCATCGCGAGGGCATGCCCCACCTCATGGTACGCGATGATGACCTTCTCGTCTTCACTGATAATGCGGCTCTTGCGCTCCGGACCAGCCACCACCCGTAGAATGGACTCTTCCATCTCGGCGCGTCCGATGGTGTTCTTGTCTTCCCGCGCTGCCAGGATAGCGGCCTCGTTGATCAGGTTGGCCAGATCGGCGCCAGAGAACCCAGCAGTGAGGCGCGCGATGGTCTCCAGTTCGACGTCCTCGGCCAGCGGTTTCCCATTAGCGTGGACGCGCAGAATGGCCAGCCGCCCCTGAAGATCGGGCGCGTCCAGTGTGACGCGACGATCGAATCGGCCTGGACGGAGAAGAGCTTTGTCCAGGATGTCTGGGCGGTTGGTTGCCGCGATGACAATCACATTGGAGTGACCGTCGAAGCCGTCCATCTCCACCAGTAGCTGGTTGAGCGTTTGCTCACGTTCGTCGTTGCCGCCCACTCCCCCGGTGCGATGGCGACCGACGGCGTCGATCTCGTCCACGAACACGATGCACGGAGCGTTCTTGCGCGCCTCGCGGAATAGACCGCGCACGCGGGATGCACCCACGCCGACGAACATCTCGACGAACTCGGAGCCACTCATGCTAAAGAAAGGCACCCCAGCTTCACCCGCCACGGCCTTGGAGATGAGCGTCTTGCCAGTGCCGGGCGGGCCGACCAGCAACACGCCTTTCGGCACGCGCGCGCCGAGGGCCCGGAACTTCTGAGGGAACTTGAGGAACTGAACCACCTCGGCCAACTCGACCTTAGCCTCGTGCACCCCAGCCACGTCGGCAAAGCTCACTGTCGGAGCGTTGGGTGAGACCTTCTTCGGCTGGTTGCGCCCCACCGATAGGGCCGCGTTGCCAATGCCTCCCGATCGCAGACTGAACCAGAGCACCGCTCCGATCAACGCGAGCGGCAACAAGGCGATCAGAGATGTCGGGTTGAAGCCAACCTCGGCGGGAGCGACGGTCACCTCGATACCATTCTTCCTCAGGATATCGGCCAATGGTGAGTTCGCTTCCTTGATCGAGCGGAGCTTCGTATCGTCGGTGGTGACCACCGTGACGACGTCGCCGCTGATCGTGGCCTGCTTCAACTCGCCGCGCTCGGCGCGGTTGAGCATGTCACTTATAGGAACCATCTTGGGCTGCGCACCGGACGCCAGGCGCGTGGACACGACCAGGGCCGCCATGGCGACAATGATAACGGAGCAGCAGACGGCGATGATCCATCGCTTGGTCAAACGAAACTTCATGGTGAGTCTACCATAAGGGAGAACAGCCGTGATAGAGCACCGAACGAGGGCCCGACGCAGAAAGCGCCCGGATAGAACTCCCAGTTATTCGGCCGCTCAGGCACGACAACGGCCGATGATCATTATAACATAGGATTTGTGGGGCAGCCAGGACCAGGGCACGGCCTAAGTGGCGGTTGAGCTGGGGGAATGCTGCGATCGAGGTCGGCCGACAGGCTGCAGCTTGAATAATGCCAGGCGGCTGCCCAGCCCGGCCTGCGCCAGGAAGAAGATCCCCACGGCCACCAGGACGTCGCCGACGCTCATCACAGTACGAGTATACCGATTGTCGAGCGGCAGCGGCAGAGTCAGCACCAGAACGTCAGACAGCGCCGCCAGGCGGATCTCCGAGGCGGGCATCAGGACGTCTTTCGACCGTGGCAGCCGATAGTAGGATTCAACCTGGCTCAGTTCGCGAGTGAAGCCCGCGGCCTGTAGTTGCTCGGCAGATATGGGCATGTAGCCGCCGTTGGCCGTCATCACGGTCAGGTTAAGCAGTAGACCGAGACCGACCAGGTACATCCCGGGCAGCCGCAGATTGACCGCGCAAGCCACGATCAGAATGATATACGAGCCGAGCAGAATAACGGTCGGTAGAGCGAGTCCTGATACTATCTCCGCCTTTGCCGAGTAGACGACGTAGGATTGCATGAGAGCGGCAAGAATGATCAGATAGCCACGCCGCAGCGGGATTCCGCCCAGACGCCCAAGCCGCCCTCCGGCGATCAGCCCGATCAACACGCTGAGGAACACGGACTCCAACAGGACCATCTGACCTGCACCTCCGCCAAACGATCTGCGCCGCCCCCGGCCGCATGCGGATTATACCTGGCAGACGGTCTCGATGGCAACCGGATCGGCTGAGATCAAAGACAAGAGTGCTGAAGAATCCGATCTACCGGACGCGCAGAGCTACTTCGTCATCCTCCCAGGCGACTCTTCCAAAGCTGCATTCCTCCCACACCAGGCTTCGGAGCCAGTTGTTGGTCTACCAGTCCGAGTCGACAGTACCAACCGTTCTGAGGATAGATCCGCTGAATATTGGCACAATAGGCGCTATCCGGATCAACCACGGACACTAAGGTCACCGCACTTATTTTGTAACCACGCCCTCGCGCATAGTCGGTCAACTGGGACAAGCGATCGACGTAGGAGGCCTGTCTTGTTGGGTCGCTCGGGAAGGTAAACGTGGGGCTTGACTGGTAGTCGTCGCTAATCCAGCCTGTCTCCGCGATGAACAAAGGACGAGATGACAAGCTCGCCAGGTCGCTGATGAACGTGTCCGGGATCGACGCCGGGGTGAAATAGCAAAACGGATAGGTGGAGGCCGCCAGGATATCGGACGTGTTCTGCCTGTTGTTGAAATCTCCGACGTAGCCCTTGAACTTGGTCTTGTCGGCGCCGTCGATGCAGTTAGCGCCATTGTAGTCGGCGTAAAGAAGGCTGACCGACACCTGTGTTTGCGGGCTAGCAGCCTTGATCGCTTTGTAGGCTGACGAATACAAGCTCTTATAGGCGCTGTAATCGGTTGGATTGTAGCTCTTGTACATGTTTATCTCGACGGCAATGACAAAGTACTGTGGCTGGAAATCGGCCGCTACCTTGCGCACCAGGTCGACGTAGGCATTGCGTATCTGGGTGTTGCTAAAGCCGCCGGTGAGACCGCTTAGCTCCGCGGGGAGCTCCAGCCTTGTTCGATCTCCGGACAAGAAGTCTAGCCCCAGGTAAATTCTCAAGCCCTTGCTCTTGGCGAGACTGATCTGGCTCGCCACGGCATCGTAGAAAGACGCGCCCCCCGGATTCGCGGCTTCCCACCAACTGCGCTGAATCAAGGCCACATGGGCGGCGTCGCTCACCTGCTGCCACGCTGCATCATCTGTGATTGCCGTGTTGTTCTGAAAATACCCCAGCCCTAGATCGTATGGGTTGGCCGCAGCCTCCGCCACGCGCGCCGCTGGTGCGGAGAACGATGGCCACATCGGGCTCCAGCCGATCAGAACAGCCAACAACAGAAACGCCAGTGCGCTCTTTCTGGATGAGATAAGCATGTTCTTCATCGATTTGTCCTTCTCCGAAATATTAAGGGGGCGATTGATAGCAAGCTCACTCCTTTAGTCCTTGGGAGGGCTGCTGTCAGGGCCCGGATTCGGCGCGATGATCTTCCCGCCACATACTACCTGGCTGATCTCTCTCAGCGCGGCGCTGTCCTGGAGAGGATCGCGGCGCAGCAACAACATATCACCTCGTCGACCTGGCTTGAGTATTCCCGCCTCGTCTTCAACACCAAGTGCTTCGGCGGCCCAGATGGTGGCCGACCTCAGCGCCAGCGTGGGACGTACCCCAGCCGCAACAAAGAGCTCCACCTCATCGATTAGGCAGCCATGCGGCACTCCAGGAGCCCCGGCATCCGTTCCCGCGATCACTTTGACGCCCAGGTCAAAGGCCCTTGCCATCGACTCCCGGTGCTGCTCGAACACGCGTCGCAGCGGGGTTGTTCTGGCGAGACCATCTTCATCCGCATTGTTCTCACCAGCCTGTAGAGCTCGCCACAGCGGAGTGAGCGTGGGAACCCAGTAGATGCCACGATCGGCCATAGCCCGTAGACAATCGTGGCTGGCGAGGATGCCATGCTCGATCGTGTCTGCGCCGGCTGCTGTGGCGGCCATGACCCCCTCCGCCCCATTGGCGTGAACGGCCAACGGCAGCCCCAGGTCGTGAGCGGCTCTGGCTGCCGTCGATACAATGCGCTCGTCGAACAGTATGGGGCCGACCGTACCTGAAGCGAAGTCCACACTGCCCGTGAGATAAAGCTTGATCAACCCGGCTCCGGCGTCATGATAACGACGTATCGCAGAGAGTAATTCGGCGGTATCATGCACTACCTCCCCGAGAAACCCCCCGTAGCCTTTCGGCGCGCTGATGCCACTGAGCGCGCTAACCACACGTAATTCCTCCAACGCCCGCGCTGCCTTGATCGCCTCCAGTCCATGCGGCCAGCGATCTCCTAAATCGCGCACCAACGTTACGCCGGCGCGGACCGTTCGCTCCGCGCTCTGGGCGACCTGCCTACCGATGGCTGGGTGATCCGATCCTGCTGAAGGCTGTCTGGGGCGTCCGAGGTGAACGTGGGCGTCGATGAGTCCGGGAACGAGGAAGAGATTTGTGGCATCTAGCTTGTCGCAGTCATCCGAGATTGTGGCGGCGTGCATATCCTCGGGTCTGGCCAGTATCCCCGACTCCAGGATCATCCAGTCGGCCGGTGCCTCTGCCCCTTCCCGTACATCGACCACCTTGCCCCCTTCAACCAGCAACGCCACACTCAGCTCCTGACGAATGGGTTTACATGCTCCAGTGTAGTACAAGATAGACTTGGAAACGATAGGTAAAATGGGCAGTTCGGTCTAGTACCTGCGTGATGGCAGGGTCCGTGCCTGAGTGGTCTGCCTCATCAGCTCGTGTTGCGGTGCCAACGGCTTGACGGCCAGCCATCCGTCCCATTATCATACGATCAACCACGAGAGAAGGGGGTTGCATGATGCTGGCCACAGCTCTAAGCCGCACTGTCGTCCGGCACCAGGTGGAATCGTGAAGGCGGTTCTTCTGGCGGAAAAGGCAGACGCATACCTGCGTGAGCTTTGTCTTCACATCCCTGGCCGCAGCGTTGGAAGCAAAGGCAATCAGGCCGCGACGGATTTCTTTGCCAACGCGGTCGCGCCCTTTGGCTTCGAGACAGAATCTCCGATGTTTGAGTGTATCGAGTGGGCGTCTGACGGTGTCAGTCTGGAGGCGGGCTCTGCCTCCTTCGAGGCCTTTGCTAGCCCATATTCGCTCGGCTGCAGAATCAGCGCTCCGCTGGTTGTAGTCTCCACCGTTGGAGAGTTGGAGACTGCTGAAGTTGCCGGCAGGATCATCCTGCTACGCGGAGACATCGCCAAAGAGCAGCTGATGCCCAAGAACTTTCCGTTCTACAACCCGGACAGCCACAAAAGAATAATCCAATTGCTCGAGGCAAAGAAGCCTTCGGCCATCATCGCTGCAACTTCAAGGGATCCGGAGATGGTGGGTGCACTGTATCCGTTCCCTCTGATCGAAGACGGCGATTTCGACATCCCATCGGTCTACATGACCGAAGAAGAGGGAGTTAGATTGGCCGCCTGTTCCGGCGGGGAAACCTCGCTCGAGAGCAAGGCGAGTCGAATTCCTGCCAGAGCCTGCAATGTCATCGCCAGCAAAGGCATCGCCAGCAAAGGCTCCAATCTCTCGCGAAGAGTTGTCCTTTTCGCCCATATCGATGCGAAGCATGGCACACCCGGCGCGCTTGATAACGCCAGTGGCGTCGTCGTCCTGCTGCTCCTCGCACGGTTGCTGGAGAACTATTCGGGCACTCTAGGCGTCGAGATCGTGGCCTTGAACGGGGAAGACTACTATTCCAGTCCAGGAGAGCAGCAGTACCTCGCGATCAACGCCGGCAGATTCGCCGAGATCGCACTCGGAGTCAATCTCGATGGAGTGGGCTATCGGCTTGGGGATACCGCCTATTCCATGTATGACTGTCCCCCTGCCATTGCCGACACGATACACGCTCTGTTTTCCAAGCGCGAGGGCATGGTCGAAGGGCAACCGTGGTACCAGGGTGATCATGGTCTCTTCCTGATGAACCAGACACCCGCCCTCGCGCTCACATCAGAGCGACTCGCGGAGCTCCTCGCGGAGGTAATTCACACTCCCCAAGATAGCATTGACATGGTGAACACCACCAAGCTTGTCGAAGTTGCCGTTGCCCTGCGAGATCTGGTGATGCTTCTTGATCGATAAAGAAAGTCTCAAACGAGACCCAGGCCGATTTCGACGAGTGCAAGGATAATTATGTACGGGATGAAGCCCAGGATGACGACGCCAACCGCGCGGGGAGTGGATTGGTAGTCCAGAGCCTGGCGCACGGCGACCACCATGGCCACCAGTTGCCAGATGGCAGCAACCAGAACAATGATACCGCCCAGAACGGGGATGAAGCCGAGGACGCGCAGTATGCCGGGGGACTGCGCGAAGCCGGTGGTTCGGGCTAATTCTCCCCAACTGGCCTTCGTCTCGGGGGTGCGCAAGATAGTGGTCCCGATGAAGTAGGTGATCCATGCCCAGACGGCCCAGCCGACGACGGCTGACACGATGCCCACAAGTAGCGCGACGATTCCGCCTTCCAAGGCGCCGATGCCTGTCGCCACGGCCACCAGGAGGACCACTATCAGCGCCTGTCTCGTAGCGCCCTCGTCCTTCTCCAGCTCCTCGTACAAGTCGGTACTCAGTTGCGAAGCCCTGATCATGCGGTCGAGCATTGCCTACCCCCAAACAGAACTCATTTGCGCCATCGTATCTGCCTGCTCTGCCCACTGCTGATCCAGACCACAGCGGGCATGCGTACGGGCCAAAGAACCGCAACCAGTTTAATGATACGCCATGTAGACCACGCTAGCAAGCACCACCTTATGTCCGGGGAGAGCGATCGCGCAAGGCCTGTGCACGGGCGTCGAGCGGTCCATCCCGTCCCATAAGATCGCTTTTGATCGCGGAGAATGGCCTGGCTAGTTAATAGCTGATATAATAGCTATATCGACCCGACCAGCACGTTCGCTCTGGGATTGTGCCCGATCGTCCAACTGGAGGTATCATCGCAGATGCCAAGAACAGTCTCCGCCACCGAGGCCAAGAACCGACTCGGCGCTATCATCGGCTGGGTGCTCGCGCACAAGGACGAGGTCATCGTTGAAAGCCATGGAGAACCCAAGGTAGTGATGATGCACTTCGAAGAGTATGAAGAACTTAAGAACCTGAAGGAACAGGCGCGCAGGCGTGCGGCCCTAGAAGCGTTACGAGGGTTGCGCCAGAAGGTGCTGGAGCGAAATCGCGACCTTACGCCTGAGGAAGCGGATCTCCTGGCCGAACGATTGTCCCGCGAGATCGTCGAAGATATGGCACAAGAGGGCAAGATAGAGTTTGAGAAGTAAGTAGGTCGTGATCGCCGAACCGATGCGCGTGCTGCTGGATGTCAACCTACTTATAAGCTACCTCTTGCCATCCAGCAAACAACAGACGATCGCAGCCATTGTCGAGGCGGCGTTCGAGGGTTCGTTCACGCTCCTTCTCCCGCCCGAGCTCGTCCAAGAGTTCTCGACGACCATCGGAGCCAAGCGATACCTGGCCCGCAGGATTCGTCCCGAGGATGCCACCAGCCTGGTCACTCTGTTGAGCCAGGTTGCCGAGATAATCCCGCCTATCTCAGGGAAGATACCCGCAGTTTGCCGTGACGCCAAAGACGACTATCTTCTAGCTTATGCGCTGGTGGGCCAAGCCGACTACCTGGTAACCGGCGATAACGATCTCCTCGTCCTGGGCGAGGTCGAGCGCATGAGGATTGTCAGCCCGGCCGATTTCCTGAAGGTCCTTCGCGGCAGAGGGTGATCGGCGCCCAACGGAACTCCAGCCCCGCATCCAACCCAGAGCCGCCCCTCGTGCATTGTCTTTATTCCAGCCAGTGAGCTATGTCATCATGCATGCAGCTAAGTGCGTTGTTCCTCACGTGAGGTGTCCTGTCGGACAAGACCGCCGCGGTCGCCTCAGGCGACCGCGGCGGTCTCTGGCAGTGGGCCAGTGGCGCCGTCTCTGCGTCTCTGTTCTGTGGTACTCACTTCAGGAACGATGCATCTACTATTCATGAACCCGGACTGCAAAGTCTGACACCTAATCGCCGCTTGACTACCAGCCATCCGCCCATTATCATACAGCCAACCATGAGAGAAGAGGGTTGCATGATGCTGGCCAAAGCTCTGAGCTGCGCGGTCGTTGGGCTGGAGGGGGCGCTGGTGGAGGTGGAGGTCGATATCGCCCCTGGTATGCCGGTCTTCTCCATCATCGGGCTACCCGACGCTTTCGGCTTGGGAACTTCAGTGAGAAGCCTCATTTTCGCCGGTCGTGGGCGCGTTGTCTCCCCTGTTGGAAGACCGGAGAAGACGACGTCTTGAGTACAGAGATCATGAATTACCGAGACTTTGACGAGGACGAGCTTGATCCACTGACGCGCCAGCGCCTAGACCTCGAATTCAACGTGCTCAGTGCGTTGCGGGAGGTCTTGGGTATCGCGGCGAAAGGGGAAACTCGCCGACCCACCTATCAGGAAGCGTTTGCGTTGGGCGTCGAGTTGATTCCCAGTTTGTTCAACCCTGAAACAAGCCTTCTCGGTCGAAAGTGGGAATCCCCGACAGTTCGCGAGTATCGTCAGCGAGCTCTGGCCGAAACAGAACTCAGAGGAGAGCCGGTCGAAGCCCTCGAACTGATTAACAGGGAAATCATTGAGTTGGAGCGCCTGCTCGAGACCAGGGTCGATAATCTGTCATTGCTCGAACGAAGACTCGGCCTTCTGACGGCCGCGGCACAACAACTCAGGACAAAGCGTTTCACCGAAAACCAACTTATCTTTAGGGATGTATTTGACGTCGCGAGACCATCGCCAGTGCAAGGATGCGGCGAGACATACCGTGACTTTCAAGTGGCACCGGGGCAGATCCTCCGCGTCAGAGTGCTCCATCCCAATCCCCCGGAGTTCGCGACCGGGGCTGATTTGATCTACGAGCAGTACTGGAAGGATAGGAGGCTGGTACGCCTCGCGGCCCTGCAATACAAGACCTGGACAGGGCGGGTACTGTATAGAAACGACCGATTGACCAAACAGCTCGATAGGCTGCACCAGGCCTTTTGTGGAAACGACCTATGCAAACTCACCTCAGATAGCAGGAGGAGTGATTCCTACCGTTTACCTTTTTGTTCGGCTTTTCTGCGCTTGACTGATCAGGTCCAGAGGCTCGATAGCCGTCTTACGTCAAGTGGCTATCACATACCCCTGTGTGTCATCAAGCGGCTTTGGGAGAACACCAAGACTGGTGGCCAGCGAATCGAGTCGCGATTCTTCATGAGCGAGTGCATCACGAACCGTATATTCGAAGAATTGTTTAACCACAACATGTTAGGGTCCAGATGGCTAACGTACGATGAGCTTACCAAGTTGTACGTTACGTACGGTGTCCTGGAGAATGATGAGCACGTAACCGTCAGAGTTGAGGAGTTTGCAGGTTAGTTATGAGCGCTTGGTGTTTGGCAATCAACGATCATGCCAAGATCGACCGTCTGAACCGACCCCGCCCGACCATACCTGATCGGTTACCTCGTAGCGTGAAATGCCGGACTTATCTTGATTCATTGTGGAACGTAGTCGATTACTTGGCATTGTCCATTGTCCATGCTAGACTGGCAGGCATGGGATAGCGGAGAAGCCGTTGGGGAACTGGTGTCGTGCCTACGAAAATGCTCGCCACCGCCGTCGCCCGACAGGATAGGCATCCTTCTATCGATCTGTCGATCTCCAGCTCGCGCCGAGCGACCTCGGGGAAATATGATGACGGATTAGCGTATGAGGTTCCCATTGCCGCAGGCATTCCTCTTTCTTCCGAGGCACAGCACGATAACTAGGCGGGCCGATCGTAGCCGCGGCTCGATCGAGAACAGGTGGCACGGTACCCGACAATCTCACACGGTCTGCTCGGGACACACCCGTGTGAGAGACCAGATGCGGGATGCCGCGATTGATTGGGGGGATCACTTCTGTTTAGGCACGACCGCTTCCTTACTCGACAGGCATCTGACTGGGAGACGATCTATGGCACCTATCTGTACCCGCTCAGGGCCTTTGACGACGATGGCCAAATCAGCCTGGATTATCTCATCGAGATAATCTACAAAGTCGTGGTTGATGACACCGAGGTGATGATTACTAGAGGAGGTGGTCTCTTCATTCGCCCTCCACAGTATCTCCCAGACCTTTATCGGGATGTGCCTGGTCCTGGTAGCGCCCTGCGACGCGGTGAAGCCGTGGCCAAATTTAAAGAAAGAGCAACCGACACGTTCAACAAGTTGGTGTGCGAGTTGACTCTCCACGGTGTGGTGTCCGAACCCGCGTCGCCGGCACTAATCGGTTACGGCAAACTGATCGAGGATCGTGCACTGATAGTATCAGCGGAAGTCGGACGCGAGACTTACTTTGACCGTCTCACGCTTACGTCCATCGCTCTGCAGCATAAAGTTGCCAACTTCCCCGGATGGCTGAACGTCCATCCTCAGCAGATCTTACGGGACGCGGCGGGGCTCAATTGCGTCAATAGCGTTGCACGTTTGGCACCGGCCGCGTCAGCGTTAGTAGCAGGGGCCTACGCGGCGTATTCCCGCCGCCAACTGGCAGAGGCGCTCATCGACGCCTGGATCGTCATTGAACAATTCCTCGATCAGGCTTGGAAGGAATATGTCGCTGGAATCACGCTGAGGAAGCGCCAGGAAAAGCTCCAAGATCCGCGCACTTACAGCGCGGCCGTGCGCGCTGAGATTCTCCACACCGTTGGCAAACTGAGCGAGCCGCTCTACACATCAATTGAGAAAGCGCGCAAGCATCGAAACGATCTCGCCCATGGAGCTAGAATCAGCCTGTCGAATACGCGTGATGCTGTGAATGCGCTGCATTCTGTGCTAGAGCGGGTATGCAATCGTACAGTTGCACATCCCGCGCCTTGGGTGCCATGAATACGGCCGCGCCTCGCCCGCTAACCGACAGATCGTATGTAAGCTGGAATGGGTGATAGAAGCACTGCCCCAAGGGCATGGGAGGTATGCAGGGGGGCCAAGGTGCCCCATTCTTCTCTACAACGAGTCACAGAACGCGCCTATTTCCCGATACGCCATGTTAACAATTGCCCAGAGCAGCTGAGCCTCTGGCTTGCCAGCACGCCCCTCGCGAAGCTCGGCATTGGGATGGACCGTATCGCGAAAGTCTCGCGCTTCTCGTCCTAAGCGTCCAGTTCGCTGGCTTAGGATCTTCATCTTCTCCGCTGCTTCGATGAGCGCTGTCAAACTTATTGCGCTCCAGTCGATCTGTTTATTCGTCTTTGGCCCAATCGTGCGGAATCCTTGTACGGCCGATTCGTAGTCCGTCAGTAATGCTACCTCCGGTCTTTGGAAAACATCGAGAAGCATTCCCTCGATAATGCCCCCGGACAAGATTGCTGACGCTTTGAAAGCCCCTACGGCGAACGCCCGTTGAGCCTCGATGTAGTCGTTTGCCAACATGAGGCGAAGCAATGGATTGGCGATGAAGTCAAAAGGGTATGCATCCAGCCGTGGCAAGTTGAACTGTTCACGTCGTATGTCGTCGAGCTTGGCAAGTATCTGTTGCAGGTCCTCTCCGCTCTCAGCGCGCAGGACATCACTAGCCGACTGTGTCGGCCGCTTGACGCCCACAAGCTCACCCAGTATCAACTGCAACCTGTCGATTAGGATCGATAGGCGCTCGTCCAGGCGGCGAGATACCACTGCTGGCCCCGCTTGACCCCACTGCAGGTTGGCGTCGGGCATCTCGATGAGCCTCTTGCCGATGACTGGGTCGTTGGGGAAAAGGTGTACCGAAACGCTAGCGAGGTAGTTGTAGCGCTCCATCTGGATGTCGTCTTCGATGAAGCTGTTTGCTTTGATGTTCGCGCGGACCTTGTCTCGAAGATCGATAGCTTGCTGTAAGACAATTGGACCTTGAACGCTAACTGCTCGATCCATCTGAGCCTCCCGCCCCTGCTACCTTGGGCGCTGACTTATCGTGACGCCAGCAAAGTATCATGCGGTAGGTCACATGTCAACCTGAAGTTCTACGATCGCGCCTGAGGTCGGCGCGACGTTTGACGGCGGGGGTATGGGGAAGTTGTGATGCCAGCTTGACTCCCAGCCACCTGCCGATTATCATACAGCCAACCACGAGAGAAGAGGGTTGCATGATGCTGGCCAAAGCTCTGAGTTGCGCAGTCGTCGGGCTGGAGGGGGCTCTGGTGGAGGTTGAGGTGGATATTGCCCCCGGGATGCCGGCTTTCTCCATCGTGGGGCTGCCCGACGCCGCAGTGCAGGAGTCCAAAGAGCGTGTCAGGGCCGCCATCCGCAACTCCGGCGGGCAGTTCCCCATTAAGCGCATCACAGTCAACCTGGCCCCGGCCGACATAAAGAAAGAGGGCCCAGCGTATGACCTTCCGATCGCCGTGGGCATCCTGCTGGCCTCCGAGCAAACCTCTCTGAACGGCCGACGGGCGCTCTTCCTCGGCGAGTTATCCCTTGACGGCGCTCTCCGCCACACGGCCGGGATCCTGCCCATGGTCGCTCTGGCCCAGGAGCGGGGTATCAGCACCGTCTTCGTGCCCAGCGTGGATGCGGCCGAGGCCGCGCTGGTGGAGGGCATGACAATCCTGCCCGTCCAGACGCTATCCGAGCTGATCCACTTCCTGAATGGCGCGCTCCCCATCATCCCCTACAAGACGGACGGTCTGGCCTTCGAGGTCGGCGCCGAGGACTACCCCCTGGACATGCTCAACGTCAAAGGGCAAGAGCACGCCAAGCGGGCTCTGGAGGTGGCGGCCAGTGGTGGGCACAACGTTCTCATGAGCGGCGCACCGGGGACGGGTAAGACCATGCTGGCCCGAGCCACGCCCTCCATTATGCCCCGCCTTACGCCCGGCGAGGCGCTGGAGGTGACGAAGATCTACAGTGTGGCTGGCATGCTTCCTACAGACCGTCCCCTGATCACTCAGCGTCCCTTCCGCTCTCCGCATCACACCATCTCCCACGCCGGTCTGGTGGGCGGCGGCCGTTTTCCTCGTCCCGGCGAGATCAGCCTGAGCCACCGCGGTGTGCTCTTTCTCGACGAGCTACCGGAGTTCCCGCCCAACGGCCTGGAGGCTCTGCGCCAGCCTCTGGAGGACAAGATCGTCACCATCAGCCGGGCCCAGGGCACCGTCACTTTTCCGGCAAACTTTATGTTAATTGCCGCCCTCAACCCATGCCCCTGCGGCTATCTTGGCGATAGCATGCGCGAATGCACCTGCTCTCAGAACATGATTTCCCGCTACCAGAAGCGCCTCAGCGGACCCCTTCTCGACCGCATCGACATCCATCTCGAAGTGCCTCGCGTGGCCTATGAGAAGCTCACCGATGATCGTCTGGGCGAGCCGTCTTCCGCCGTTCGAGCGCGTGTGGAGGCGGCCCGCGCCGTCCAGCGCCGCCGGTTCGAGGGTACTCGTCTGGTCTGCAACGCGGAGATGGCTCCCGCCGAGGTCCGCCAGCACTGTAAGGTAGATGGGGTTGGTCAGAGTCTCCTCAAGGCCGCCATGTCCCAACTCCACCTCTCCGCCCGGGCCTTCCACCGCATCCTCAAGCTCGCTCGCACCATCGCCGATCTGGACGGCATGGAGATGATCGAGGCGCGGCACGTGGCGGAGGCGATACAGTATCGGCCGCGGGGGAGAGGCTAGTTTGGCGATATAATTGAACCATCGAGCTTGATCCTCGAGATAGGAGGGCTGTCCGTATGCAGTCAGACGCGTCGGCAATGATCAGCGAGGCAAAGCATGCGATCCTCGAAAAGGCCGGAAAGCATGTGCGGCTTCTGGTACTCTATGGGTCCGAGGCTCGGAGAGAGGCAACGCCAGAATCGGATATCGATCTGCTTGTCGTGCTAGACGTTCGGGACGCTTCTGCTGAGCAGCTCATGGAAGACGCTGTCTACGATGTCATGTGGAAGCATGGTTTTCCACGCCTAGTTTCCCTGTGTTTCATGACGGCTGGCGACTTCCAGAGACAATCCCAGAGAGGGTACAGCTTTGTCCGCAATGTTGAAGAGGAAGGGATAGTCCTGTGGCAAGCAGCCTAGAAGAGCCCATGAAGTGGCTTTTCAAAGCCGAACGGACTCTGCAAGAGGCTGTGGCCCTCGCCGATGCAGGACTGTATGGCGGTTCCGTCTCCCGGGCCTACTACGCAATGTTCTATGCGGCAAAGGCGGCCGTGGTGAGCGAGGGGGTTCGATCGAAGAAACACTCCGGCGTAATATCGATGTTTGGTCGCCTATTCACCGGGACCGGCAGACTCGATCCGCGATTCCATCGGACGTTGATACGTGCCTTTCGATGGCGAGAAGAAGCGGACTACCTGGTGGAGTCCTTACCGTCCGAGAATGAGGCCCGAGATCGGATACTGTCAGCGGAGGAATTCGTGCGGGCGGTGAAAGCATTGCTGATATCGGGAGAGATGGCGTGAGTTCTTTGGCCAGAAGGAGCCGACTGGTCGTTGCCATTGATGTTCAAGTGACCTATTGCAGCAGCGAGTGGTGGAAGAACCGGCAGAAACGGGAATGGGAGATCGTATGACTCGCAGGACTCTTGACCGAGACGAAATCATCCGAAGGTTGAAGGAGTCGCTCCCCGAGCTTCAGGACCATTACGGCGTCCGAACTATGGGACTGTTTGGCTCGTACGCGCGCCACGAGGCGCGCAAGAGTAGCGACGTCGATCTTCTGGTCGAGTTCGACCGGACGCCGAGCCTTCTGACGTTCGTAGAGCTGGAGCTTCTACTGAGCGACCGGCTTGGCATCAAAGTCGACCTCGTGATGAAAAGCGCACTCAAGCCTGGCATCGGCAAGCGCATCCTGAGCGAAATCCTCACGATATGAAGGCGCAGCGAGAGTATGACGACTACGTTCGCGACATGCTTGACGCGGTCGCGAAGGCTTTGCTCTTCACGCAAGGCATGGACTACGCGGCGTTCGCGGCCGACGAAAAGACCGTCTATGCGGTCGTTCGCGCCCTGGAGTTGCTGGGGGAGGCCAGCAAGGGCATTCCCAAGTCCGTCCGCGACAGATACCCGGGTTTGCCTTGGCGAGCTATGGCAGGCATGCGCGATCGCCTCATCCATGGATACTTCGGTGTCGATCTGGAAGTCGTCTGGAAGGCGGTGCAGGAGGATCTGCCGACCCTCAAGCCCAAGCTGGAGCAACTCCTGACTGAAACCCAAGAGACCAAGCAGTAGTTCATACGAGTCATCTTCCGGTAGCTCACCCATGCCGATCGCCACGTACTCAAGCTCGCTCGCACCATCGCCGATCTGGACGGCATGGAGATGATCGAGGCGCGGCACGTGGCGGAAGCGATCCAGTATCGACCGAGGGGAAGAGGCTAGAAGTGGTATAATGGGGGCGCGTGGGCGGGCCATGAGTTCGAGCATAGCGGATAGGGCGGAATTGGAGAGAGCGCGTCGAGCGGTTCCCAAAGGCATTTCTCCGCTGGTCCGAGAGGCGTGTGTTTTATGACGAGCAGAAGAATTCGTGCGGGCAGTGAAAGCAATGCTGTCTAGCTGACACCTGACCGGAAAGTCTCTAGGATGTACAATGAATAGAGACGTCATCAGAGGTTGTATTCATGCTCAAGCATCTGCACGACCCGCGCCTGCGGCTCTTGCTCACCAGTTTCGCGATTCTCTACTTCGAGTTGATCTGCATCCGATGGACGCCCTCCTACATTAGGGCGCTGATTTTCTTCCCGAATTTCATCCTGATCGCCGCCTTCCTTGGCATCGGACTGGGTGTGCTGATGGCCCGGCGGCGCTTCACGCTGCTGCCGTACTTTCCGGCGGCGCTCGTCCTCTTTGCTGTTGCGGTCGGCTTCTTCCGATGGGACTTGACCATCGAATCGCCGGAAAGTCTCTTCTTCGGCAGCGTGGCCGGTGGGCGACAGGAGAGCGATCCCTATTTCCTGGTGCCGCTCTTTTTTCTTTTCGTGGTTGGGCTGTGTGTTCCGCTGGCTCAGGAGCTCGGACGCCTGTTCAGACAGATGCCGCCGCTCAAGGCCTACCTGTGGGACATTGCCGGCAGCCTGCTCGGGATCGTCGCGTTCGCCGTCAACAGCTTCATCGGCGCAACGCCGCCGGTTTGGTTCGGCATACTAGCGCTGATTGTTTTGCTGCTCCGGCCATGGCCTTCCAGCAGTGCCCGCGTTAGGGCTTGGGGTGCTGCTAACGTCCTATTGCTGATCGCGGCTGTCGGCATAGCCGGATTGCTGGCGGCCGGAACGTACTGGTCGCCATACTACAAGGTTGTTGTCGACCGGACGGATGACAGCCAGTGGGAGATCAGCGTCAACAACGTCGCGATGCAGTGGATAGACGACATCGACCGACGCGAGCCGTTCTATCACGTGCCGTACTGGCTCTTCGGTGACAACAGCTTCCGCCACGCTCTCATCATCGGCGCCGGCACCGGCACCGACACGGCCGCGGCGATTCGCCACGGCGTCGAGAGGGTGGACGCAGTCGAGATCGATCCGCTCCTGCTTCAGCTTGGCGCCAAGCTCAACCCGAACCGTCCGTACGATAACCCGAGCGTGCGGCTTCACGTCGATGATGCTCGGTCATATCTACGCAACACCCAGGATCGCTACGACCTGATCGCCTTCGGCCTCCCCGACTCGCTCACATTGACGAGCGGATTTGCGAACCTACGGCTAGAGAGCTTTCTTTTTACGGTCGAGTCGTTCGCCAGCGCACGGGCACGCCTGACCGACGATGGTCTGCTGGTCCTGTACAACTACTATCGCGAGGACTGGCTTGTCGATAAGCTGGCCGGGATGCTCACCAGCACGTTCGGCACACCGCCGCTGGTTATTACCTACGGCGGCTCAGGGAAAGCGGCAGTCCTCCTGGCCGGGCCACGCTTGGCACAGACCGACGTTGCCGAACGGCTCCCGAACGTCATAGCGCTCGGTCAAAGCCGGCTCCAGGCCATCGAAGCCGGCAGCCACACACGCACAGCGCCTGTCCCAGCCCTCGACGACTGGCCATTCCTGTACATCCCCGACCGACCGCTTCCGGCGGTCTACATCGTATCGCTGATTCTGGTTGGCTTGGTCGCGCTTGGGCTAACACGAGCTGCTGCACCGTCCGGCTCACTCCGTAGATTCCAGCCGCACTTTTTCTTCATGGGCGCGGCGTTTCTTCTACTGGAGACCAAGAGCGTCGTCAGCTTCAGCCTGCTTTTCGGCTCAACGTGGCTCGTCAATTCACTCGTCTTCTTCGCCGTGCTCGCCATGGTGCTTCTGGCGGTCGTGATCAACCAGAAGGTGCGGATTGCGAGTGTTACGCCTCTCTTTGTGGCACTTTTCGCGTCATTGGCGGTGGCCTACCTGCTTCCTCCGGAGCGACTGCTCATCCCAAGCGCGCCGCTCCGCTATGCCGTCGCCAGTCTGCTAGTCTTCGCGCCCATACTACTCGCCAACCTGATCTTCAGCCGGCTGTTCAAGGATTCGCTGGACCCGGACATCGGCTTTGCATCCAACCTTCTCGGGGCTGTCTTCGGCGGGCTCCTGGAATACCTCTCCTTGAGCTTCGGCTACCAGTTCCTCATACTGGTCGTCGCTGGGCTCTACGTCCTGGCGTTCGGTATTGGAAGCATTCATCTGGCGCCCCGAGTGGCATCGGGGGATGCGATTGATGTCGGTGCTCCTGACGCCTGAATACATCGTTCCACCTGTTTGAGGGGCCGGCGGCGCCCCACAGTCCCAGCGAAAGTTAAGGGCGAGGTGCCGGAGTTTGGTCGCCTCATGCGACCAGACTCCGGCACCGCAGCTCTCCTTCTCGGGGGATGGGGCGTCCCTCGAAGGACGTCGCAACTGAGGAACGACGTACTTATCAATGGGGGAGCGCCTATCCTGGAAGGCAGAGATGACGGTCGATCGACCGTCATCTCCGGTCAGTGGGCGCTATTCTTCAGTTGGTCGCGAGGCGCAATGCTCGCGGCGCGCGGCTACTTGTACTCTTATCGATCAGGAAGTTCGTGGTTGCGACCACGAGACCGAGTCGGTTTCCGAAACCGACTCGGTCTGACCGATCACCAAGGAACTACCGTGAAAGCGTACTACTACGGGATGTCACCTCCCTGGTTAATGCCGTCGAAGATAGTGTTGAAGGCAATGGCGTTGAACGTACCGAGTTTCGTCTGCAGATTGGCCGCCTGCAGAAGCTGGAGGACCGTATACCATGTGTTGTTCGTCAGTCCGATGACAGAACCGTGGGTCCCAACGTTGTATGGCTTGAAGCCCGTACCAAACGTGGTGACGTTGAAGCCGTACTTGGACGCTACAGTGCCTGCAAGCCCCGAGTTGCTGACATAGGTGGCCAGCGCACCCCCTAGGATTTGGGCATCGGTCTTTTGCCCCTTCACCGAGAAGAACTTCATGAACAGGGCCGCGACATCGGCGTTCGTCTTGCCTGTCAGATTGTTTGCGCCCGCGTGTGCTCCGTAAAGGTATGGGAAACTGGTCGCCAGCCAGGTGGCCAACTGTGTTGAGGTTGGTCCCCCGTTGAGCGATTTTATGAGGGCCTGGCCGTTCTTGTTATGCCAGAAGCCAATCGTTGCGGTGTCGCCAGCAGTCAGGGATGGTGGCACCAGCCCAGCGTCGATGGTGAGGTCGCTTGGCCCGGCGACAAGCGTCACGTCAGCGGTCTTGGCGGTGGTAGAATTAGCATTGCTGTCCACCGAGGTATTTGTGCCCGCGTATTGTCGCGTGAAGACATATCCGGTTGGGGCCACGAACTGCACGTAGTAGCTGCCAGTCAGCAGATTGGTGAACAGGTACTTTCCGTTGGTATCCGTGGTCGTGCTGACCAGAATGGCGCTGCTGCCGGACAGATACAGGTTGACCTTCACGTTAGGCAGCCCCGGCTCGCCTGCGTCCTGTAGACCATTCCCATTCAGGTCCAGCCACACGAAGTCACCCAGTGCAGCGGTGGGTACGGGCGTCGAGACGGTGTCTGTATCCGTCGGACCGGTGCCGCCGTTGCGCAGCGTGCTGGTGACTGTGGCTGTGTTGTCCACCTTGGCGGCGTCGATGTCTGCCTGGGTCAGCTTGTAGCTACCGGAGCAGGTCAGGGCGGACCCCGGCGGCAGATTGGTCGGTTGCGGCGAACAGGTCAAGGCGCCCAGGGTCGGGTCGCTGATGACCACGTTGGTTAGCGTAACGTTGCCGTCGTTGGTGGCGATGAGTTGGTAATTGATCGAATCACCGACCTTGACAGGATTGCTGAGTTGCGGCGCGGCCGTCTTGGTCAGGGTGATGTGCGGGGCCGGCGTGCCTGGGACCGTCACCTCGATGATTGTTTTCTGCACAGGCGTCGTCCCGTTCAGCCCGGTGGTATCCAGGATGACGGCCACGGTTTCCCCTACATCGGGCACGAAGCCAGCGTTGGCGTTCGCCTCGTCGACCATCGCCTGTGCGATGTCTATCTGTTCCTGGGTCATGCTCCCCGTGGCTGTGTTCGTGTCCCAGGCCAGGCGCCAGATCGCAAGTTGAATACTTGGCCACGTGCCTTGTTTGTGGTTCAGGACGTAGTTGACCTTGTTCCACGGGATCGGCGTACCGTCCTTCATCGTTACGCTGGGCGGAAGGCTGGGGGACAAGCTGGAGTACAATGCCACGTTAAACGGGTCGGTATACATGTTAGGGTATCGACCATGGAAGGCTAGGCTGACGTTCTCCTCGATGCACCATCCAAGATAACGGGTTCCGGAGGTGACATCATACCCGGTTCCCGAGAAAGTCAAGGTGGTGCCGAAGTAACTCCCGGTCTGGGGATAATAGGCAGTGGCCTGGACCGTGCCTCCAGGCAGTCCGATCGTGGTGCCGCCTGATGCTGAAGCCGGCAGTGCCAGGCCAGCCATCATCAGAGCTAGCATTGTCAGGATCAGGACCGCTACGCGAGCTTTGTGAACCGACCTAATGATCACTGGTGACTCACCTCCATCTGAATGTTTCATAGTCCGTTTTCGACAATTCCATTGCTCACTCCAACAACATACTTGCCTGGGCGGAATACGATACCGTCCAGGTGACGGCCCCATGGTATTGAAGCTCTCCGGCGTGAGGTGTCGGCGACAACAAAAAAACCGACCCTGAATGGTGGGTCGGTTTCACCAGTAGCTCCCCCAGGCCGAGGTGACCACATTACGGGCCTGGGATCATCGCTCCCCTGTGCTATATGAACCTTTCAAAGTGACACCGAGGGACGCAACAGAACGCGGCGACCTCGGTTGTCGCAACAGCGTCCGCTCCGAACAGCTACCTCGAAACGATCGAGGGTAGAAATAATTGTTTGCCTGGTAGCATTTTACCCATCGATTTGGGTATCGTCAAGAGTCTGTGGTACCGAGTTTGGGTCTCCCTGGTTTCTTGCGGCATGCGCGACGCAGATCGCCGCTCGCGGGCGTCTGATGATGACGATGACCATCCGGTCCCTGGCGGATCCCGCTCACCGAGGAGCGACGACCGTGTGCCAACACCTGTGCGACCCCGATCGCGATGACACTACGTAGTCCGCGGCGAGCCCACGGTACTGTTATACCGGCCAACGAGACAGACAAAACGAGCTTATTAATGCAACGCCAGGATAGCTTCGAGAGATCTATCTCCCGCCGTCCCCTTCGCATCCTAACGACCGTGCCAATGACGGCCACCACCGGCAGAGCCGGATCGGCACGTGACGACCGATCGCCCTTCGTGATGATCAGGGTACGTCCATCAGGGGCGCGGCGGCTAGCGATCACTCGATGGACGACGATGACATCCCGGTTATCCAGCGCGACCACGCTCCCTGGAGCGCAGGTGCGAAGGTTCGGATCGACTATCACTTGATCCCCAATACGGATCAGTGGCCACATACTGGCGCTAGCGATCGTCAGAGCGAAAGGCCGTCCCATCTCGGCATAGAATCGCACGACCGGAGTGGGCACGATTGGGTCAGAGCTGCTCAGCGTCCGCTTATGCGTACAGCACATATCCAAGGGTCTCCAACGTAGCTCCAAGGGCCCCTGCCCGCAATGCGTAGCACTCTGCGTTGGCCACCAGTGCCCTCGCCCGATCAAGGCGCTCGACGAGATCGACAGTCGCGAGCCGTAGCTGGGGTGCCACACGGGCCAGAGTCACTCCTCGCGAAAGACGCCTCAACTCAGGTCCGCCTGTGCTTCCGAAGCCCTCCACCACAACCACCCATCTCGGTGGGCACGGCGCGAGCTTGGAATCCGGGAATAGCTCGACGGGGTCCACCAGCACTCTCTCCCGTGCGGCAAAAGCGGGCTGGTAACGCAGAAATAGCTCGGGAAAGGTGGCCGTGAGCAGCTCAAAGCTCCCTCGCCGGAGATTGATTCTCAGCGGGAGGGGCTCCATCATCGCGGTGGATGTGATAACGCAGGCGTCATCGCCCAGCAGCGTCCATCCCGTCGCGGCAAGCGCAAGGGAGAGCGTTGTCTTGCCGGAGAAACCGTTGCCGATGAGAAGGAGACCCTGTCCGCCTCTCGACAGAGAGGCGGCATGTACGGTGGCTGCCCCATTGCTCTGTTGCGCGGCGAGGATTGCCAGACTGGATAATTCATTGAGGGCCGGCAGTAGCGCAGATCGGTCGGGCGCGGTCAGTGTATACCGGCCGACACCGGTCACGGCAAATCCATGGCCGAGCAGGACGTCAACAGCGCCATTCGGCAACATGCTGGCGTGGTCCCATACCTGCATTGACCATGCCGAATGTTGATCGTTCGAGGATAGGGCAAGATTGACCTGCAAGTCGACCACCTCCGGCGGTCCGGACCTTCTGCAGCCAGCGAAGATCCACTCTGTGGCCAACAGACAATGGCAATCCGGGTCCGCTATGATCTCGATATTGATCCCGGCGAAGCTGTACCAAACGGCTTGTCCGGTTGACGTACGCCTCTTTGAGAGCGAGACCCCGATGACTGCCGTACTCGGACCCGTTGTCACTGCACATCCCCGTTGCTGGAAAGCACCTGTAAGTCCCGAAACTGCTCGATCATCCTTTCGACATCTTGTCGAACACAAGCATCCGCCGGCACATCGAATCGCTCGGCCAGTTGCGCCGCGATCTCGGCGGGCTCTCGAGTGCCGTCGGAAAGCGTCCAAACGACCCCAGCGCTAGCGTTGAGCACGTGCACACAGCGTCGCACCGGGTCGTAGAGAAAGGATTCCTCCGCTCCAACCTCGCGAAAAACGACGTCGTCACGCCGTCGCGGCCTGCCCACTATCATGGTACCTCCTCTATCCCGATGCGCCCCCTAAGGGGACAGCATGTCTTCGCCGGCTGTCCCCAAAGGAGACATTGCTTGCGTCCGTGATAGTCTACGGTTTGGGCTTACAGAACGGATCGCCGGGCAGGCATCCTGTCGAGGATACTGGGGTGGCCCACCCCTTGCCACCATGTCCCATCAGTTGGTCTTCCTGCCAACTGGAGACGACCATCGGCTTGACGTACTCTGGACGCGCTTCCCGATTTGCGGTCATTGGTCACCTCCTTTCCCGCCGATTTCAGACCTCCCTGCTCCTTCACAGCTAGTAAAGAAGCACGGTGGATCTCGATTTCTGAAGATTCACTGCGCACGAGATCATGACAAAGGGCGCGAGCCTAGATGCGAGTTCAGCTTACCAGGTTATGGTTGTTTTTTGGTTGATGCTATCATGGAGAAGCGATCGAGTAGCCTGCAAAGTGTGAGTGCTACCGCAGTGTAGTGGTGTCTGCTCCTCCGCCCGGGCGCTCGCCGCGTTGGCCTACGCTTTGCTACATCAAAGTTAGGCCGATCACGTCAGTAGCAGTAAGAGGAGAGAGCAATGACATACGACGAATTCGTTGGACAAGTCCAACATCGCGCTCGCCTGGGTTCCGAGGGAGAGGCCGTGCGCATCATTCGGTCCACGTTGGAGACACTGGGCGAGCGATTGTTCGGAGGAGCGTCGGGCAACCTGGCGTCACAACTCCCTCAGGAGATCGGAATCTTCCTGACAGAGCCCATCCCTAGTGAGGCCTACGGGGTCGACGAGTTCATGCAGCGGGTCAGCGCCCGTGAGGGCGGCACTGACATTCCCGCGGTCTGGTTCCACGTACGGGCCGTGATGTCAGTGGTTTGTGACGCCGTCTCGCCGGGTACGATACGCCATATCCGCGACCAATTGTCGTCCGACTACAACCAGTTGTTCGAGTGGCAGGGTCGGCGCACCGCGGCGTAGAGCAACACAGTTCTCAAGTTACGGTTTGCCAAGAAACACGAGAGGCGCCCACAAAGTGGGCGCCTCTCTGCGGACTCTGCGTACTCAATCCGCCTCTCTCGGGTTACGAGAAAGGCTTTTTGCTACTGCGCTTTACTCATGAGCAAGGACAGTGCCAGGGCTTTTTGGTCCTAGATTGCCTCGGCAATGCACGACCACATTTCGGCCGACCTCGTCTACGCGGCATATCCACAGCACCCGAGCGATCCGTGACAGATTTCGCGCGGTGCGTCGGTCCTGAAACAGATTGAAGACCGCTTCTCCGTGCGGTCCGATCGTTTGCCTCAGATTGGACAGGAACGGCTTGGACAGGACGCGTCGTTGTAGGTCAAAGCCACGGAAGAGGTCCACGGCCACGTAGTCGTAGCAGCGGGGTGCCTCGGCCAGGAAGTCGAAGGCGTCCGCTATGATGACTTCAAGGTTGGGAAGATCGAGGTCGAACTGCTCCCGCGCGTACGCGATGACTTCGGTGTCCAGATCGACCCCGGTGAGCTGGATGCCCGGCCAACGGAAGTTGAGCAGATGGGCCAACGTACCGCCACCCAGGCCGAGGAGGAGAGCGTTGCGAGGTGATATGCGCGGCAGCATGGCCGCCCAATAGCCCGAGGGCGGCTCTTCCCCCGTCACGGCTACCGAGACAACCGCGCCGTCAACCATCAGGGCGCGTCGTCCTTCATGGTCCACTACCTGCACACGACCGGAAACTCCGTCTACATGGTCCGAAATCGCCATATCCTCGCAAGTTGGACTAATTGCGTCGTTCCACAAGTACAGCGAGCGGGCGGCGCTATTCCCTCTCCCTTTCGCAAAAGTTCATCATGCCCCTTCGGGGCACCAGCGATGAATGAAAACCTTCGATTTTCAGAGGAGGGAGAGGGGCAGGGTGAGGGTTTAGCCCCTGACGCCGATGGATCGCCGTTCCGGACCAATGAAGACCCGGGGGACCCTCACCCTCGCCCTCCCTTCGCGAAGGAGGGGATGGCACGTCAGCTATCTCGATGTCATCGAGATCGAAGCGCGTCTACTCGTGGTCCTTCCGCTGAAGAAAGTCCCACAAAGGACATCTCACTTGAGGAACGACGCACTAAGCTTCGAGCAGCAAGCGTTCGGGATCCTCGATTAGCTCCTTCACGCGCACCAGATAGAGCACGGCGTTCCGTCCATCTACAACCCGATGATCATAGGTCAAAGCCACATACATCATGGGGCGTATGACGATCTGCCCGCCAACGGCCATCGGGCGCTCGCTGATCTTGTGCATACCCAGAATGCCCACCTGGGGCGGATTCAGAATTGGCGTGGAGAGGAGGGACCCAAAGACGCCGCCATTGGTAATAGTAAACGTGCCGCCTCTCAGATCCTCGAGTGAAAAGCTGCGGTCCCTGGCCTTCTGGACAAACACGGCGATGGTCTCTTCGATCTGCGCGAAGGTCAATCGGTCGGCATCGCGCAGGACCGGGACCACCAGACCGCCCGGATCACCGATGGCGATGCCGATGTCGTAGTATTGCTTCACGACCAGCTCATCGCCTTGTAGCTCTGCATTCAGTTGGGGATACGCCTTCAGCGCTCCCACCACCGCTTTTACGAAGAAGGACATGTATCCTAGGTCCGCCCCGGTCGTAGCCCGGAACGCCTCGCGCCGCCTCCGACGCAGCTCCACCACGGAGCTCATATCGATCTCGTTGAACGTAGTCAACATGGCCGCCGTATGTTGTGCTTCCACTAGACGTCGCGCGATGGTGATGCGTCGGCGTGACAGACGTTCGCGAATCTCCCCGCGACCTGTCTCCACGGCGGGGCGTATCTCGGCTATCGAAGGTGGCGCGGACGGAGGAGCGGATACGGCCGGTGCCGGCGCGACCGGAGCCTCATACGGGGCGGCGATTTCGACGTCCTCTTTCATGATCCTTCCGCCCGGTCCAGTGCCCTGCACGGCTTGGAGACCAACCTCTCGTTCTTCGGCTAGCCTCTGAGCCGCCGGGGAAACACGCTTCTTCTCAGCCACAGCCGTAGGTGCCGGTGCGGCTGTTGGGACCGCTGCCTCCGGTCCGACCGGCCTCGCCGTCTCGACTTCCATGATTCCGAGCACATCGCCCGGATGCACCGTCTCGCCCTGCTTGTGCAGTATGCGTGACAGAACGCCGGCTTCTTCTGCGGTGACGTCCACGTTAACCTTCTCTGTTTCCATCTCCACCAGCGGCTCGCCCGCCTCCACCGCCTCCCCCTCGTTTTTTAGCCAGCGGCCCACCGTCGCTTCCACCACGGACTCACCGAACGTCGGGACGCGGAGCTCAATAGGCATGCAACACCTCGGACAGAGTACTTGTTCGGGTTACGGACTACGATTCGCTCCTAGCTACGGTGTGAGACCGAAGCAGAGCCGCCTCTACCAGGCGCTTCTGCTCACGGATATGCCACTCATACGATCCTTCCGCCTGGCTGGCACGACGGGTCCGGCCGATGTACAGGAGCGGCAAGCGAGCCGCCAGAAGATCGCGAAGACGCGGAGCCACAAAGGTCCAGGCTCCCATATTGCGTGGCTCTTCTTGTACCCAGGCGACCTCCTCCAGTTTCGGATAGCTGTTGACAATACTCGCGATCTCCGCGGCTGGGAACGGGTAAAGCTCCTCCACTCTGACAATCGCCGTGGGGATCCAATCGGGCGGCGGGCTCTTGGCGGATTGGCGGGCTGTGACCAGATCGATGTACACCTTGCCGTTGCACAGAATCAGCCGGCGCGCCGCGGCGGGGTCTTTGCGTGCCTCCTGATCGTCGATGACCGGCTGGAAGTGTCCCTCGGACAGTTCCGCGAGAGGAGAGGCCGCCAGGGGATGGCGCAACAGGCTCTTCGGCGTGAGCAGGATCAGAGGCCGCGGATCTCGTTGGAGGAGCTGCGCTTGCCTCCGCAGGATGTGAAAGTACTGGGCCGCGGTTGTGCAGCTCGCGACACGCAGATTGTCCTCGGCGACGAGCTGGAGAAAACGCTCGATCCGCGCGCTGGAGTGATCCGGACCCTGACCCTCGTACCCATGCGGGAGCAACAGCACCAGTGATGGGCACAAACCCCACTTCGATCGGGCGGAAACGAGGAACTCGTCAATCATCACCTGCGCCACGTCCGCGAAGTCGCCGTATTGGGCTTCCCAGAGGACCAGCACATCCGATGCCTGCACGTCATACCCGAACTCGAAGCCCATGGTGGCCTGTTCAGACAGCGGACTATCCCACACGTCGAAGGATGCCCGAGCCCATGCCAAGCTTTGCAGCGGCGTAAACGTGTCCCCGGTCGCGACGTCGTGCAACACCAGGTGACGCTGGCTAAATGTGCCTCTGGCCGTGTCCTGTCCGGTCAGTCGGATCGGTGTTCCGTCTGAGACAATCGTGGCAAAGGCCAGGGCCTCGGCCTGCCCGAAATCGATTCGGCTTTGATCCGCGCCATCTCGGGGTGTCGACAGCGCCGCTCTGCGCCGGGAGAAGAATGGCTCGAGCTTGGTGTGCAGCTTGAATCCTGGCGGCAGGGTGAGTAGTTGCTCGTTCAGGGTCGCGAGTATAGGTGCCGGCACCGCGGTACGAATCTCGGCTTGCTCCTCATGTCCTAACCCACCACTTGCGCCACCGGCTTCCAGCCCAGCCTGGTCGGCTTCGGGTCCGGGCCCCAGTCCCTCTTTGGGCAGCGACCGACGGGCCGATTGCAGACGTGCCATTGCTTCGCGCACCAGCGCCTCGACTTCTTCCGGGGTGACGACCCCACGTCGTACCAGCTCTCGGGCCCATAGCTCACGCACCGTGGGGTGCTCCGAGATGGACTGATACATGCGCGGTTGGCTGAAGGACGGCTCGTCGCCCTCGTTGTGTCCCCAACGACGATAGCCGATTACGTCGACCACCACGTCCTTGTGGTATCTCTCCACGCAGGCGTAGGCCAGGCGGATGGCCGCGATGCAGGCCACCGGATCGTCGGCGTTCACGTGAATGATCGGTATCTCGAAGCCCTTGGCGAGATCACTTGCGAACAACGTCGAGCGTCCGACTGCCGGCGGAGTGGTGAACCCTACCTGGTTGTTCGCGATCAGGTGGATGGTGCCGCCGGTGCGATAGCCGGGCAGGCGCGACAGGTTGAGCGTCTCGGCCGAGATGCCCTCACCCGTAAAGGCTGCCTCACCGTGGATCAAGACCGTCAACGCGGCCGCCTCGTTCAGACGGGCTGGTCCGGCCTGTGTGCGGGTCTCACTGACGGCGCGGGTCATCCCCTCCACCACCGGATTGACGAACTCCAGATGGCTGGGGTTGGGGTCCAGAGAGACCACCATACTGACTTGACTACCGTTGCGAACCGCCTTTCGAGCGCCAAGATGGTATTTCACATCGCCCGTCCAACCCACATCACTGCTCCCGCAGGCCGAGACGTTGGGACGCTGCAAAGCCCCCTGGAACTCCGCGATGATCTCCTGGTAGGACTTGCCCAGCACGTGTGCCAGGATATTGAGCCGCCCGCGGTGGGCCATGCCCAGCATGAGTGCCTGAACCTCAGATTCGGCCGCGGCGCCGACCACCTCGTCTAGCATCGGTACCAGAACGTCCAGTCCCTCCAGAGAAAAGCGTGTCTGCGTCGGGAAGGCGCTCTGCAAGAAGCGCTCGAACATCTCCACTTGCGTCAGACGTTCCAGCAACTGGTGCTCGTCGACGGGATCGCGGGGAGGGTGAAAACGGCCTGTCTCCACCGCTGCGCGCAACCAGAGCCGCTCCTCGGCGTTCGAGACATGCTCGAACTCGTAGCCGCTGGTTCCTTCGTAGATGTCTCGGAGAGCCTGAATCGCGGAGAGAGCATCAGGTGCCCCAACAGACGCCGGTCCGCCAACAATCGCCGCAGGCAATGCCGCCAGATCCTCCTGGCGAAGGCCATGCGTCTCGGGCAGCAACTCGGCATCTCCCGGTGGCTCACTCCCGAGGGGATCCAGGCGTGCGGCGCGGTAGCCGTACATGCGGATTGCCGTGCTCAACTGCACAGCCGCGGCCACGTTGGCCGCGGCCGGTGTGGGAGCAAGGACAATCTCTTCTGCTGGTGCTATCTGCGTCAGGGCAGGAGGCGGACCCCAGCGCACAAAAAACGCGCGCAGCTCCGGATCGATCGCGTTGGGATCGATCCGGAATTTGTCATACAGGTCCGCGAGGTAAGCCAAGTTTGGACCGGAAAAACCCGTCCAGATGTTTTGCGCGTTGCCGTCCATATTCCTCTCAAGCGCATCGCCAGACCGGAGGCTCGGAGTTGTTCTCGAGCGACTCCATGGCAGATGGGCTGGCGCGAGTCTATTCTCCAGCAGATCCTCTAATTCTGCAATAGCGCAGGTCGAGATTCTCAAATCAATTATACCTGAATAATGGCTACGGCTCGACGGGACGATGGGCAGCAAGTCCTGACCTATAATTACTATTGGTTCTTTGCCAGTGAAAGATCAGGGGACTTGTTCGGGAATCCCCTCCCCGCGCCGCATAGAAACGGGGATTTGCGGTCGCCTCAGGCGACCGAACCCCCGGCCTGGCGGCACGCTGGGTGCGATGGAGGTAAGAGCGTGCTGGAGCGTGCGGTCACGATTCGGAAGCTTCTATACGGAGGGAAGCCCAGCTACGTCTGGACTGGCCGCATCATAGAGCAGACGGACTCGGGCGTGGTAGTGGAGGCGACCTTCTCGCATCCGCGCAGAGACCTGGGTTATATCGTGCTCGAGCCTGGCGATCGCTGGGTGGAGTCCTACTTCTTCGACCGCTGGTATAATATCTTCGAGATCTATGATCGAGCCGGTCAGCTGAAGGGCTGGTACTGCAACGTCTGCACACCCGCCCATCTCAGCGACAACGAGCTCAGCTTCGTCGACCTGGCGCTGGACCTCTTTGCGTATCCCGACGGCCGCTATTTGGTGCTGGACGAGGACGCCTTTGCGCGGGGACGCGAGGAAGAGTATCTGCCGGAAGACGCGCGCTCCGGAGAGAAAGCGCTGGAGGAGTTGATCGCGCTGGCTCGCGAGGGCCGTCTACCTCGGCACCATTAGGACGAAACGGGGAGGAAAGATATGGCACGCGGTGATACAGCCGAGAACCTATTGTCCAGAAACGACACTGCCCTGGTCATCGTCGACATTCAAGAGCGACTGATGCCCTCTATTGCCAACCATGAGACCCTGCTCGCCAACGTCCTGCGGCTCATCCGATTTGCCAGGATCCTGAACCTGCCGATCCTGGCCTCCCAGCAAATCAAGCTCGGGCCGCTGGTGAGTGAGATAGCGAGCGAGCTACCCGATCTGGAGGTGACCACCAAGGCCGAGTTCGGCGCTCTGAAATGCCCCGAGTTCTCGCAGCGTGTGGATGCGTCGGGGCGCAACACGCTGATCGTGGTAGGCATGGAGGCTCACATCTGCGTTGCTCAGACCGTGCTCCATGCCGTGCCGCGCTACCGCGTCCACGTTATCAGCGATGCGGTGGGCTCCCGCACGGAGGACAACTGGCGCGTCGGCATAGAGCGCATGCGCCAGACTGGCGCGATTATCTCCTCCACCGAGATGTTGATGTACGAGCTCATGGAGAGGGCCGGAACGGACGAGTTCCGGGCCGTGCTGCCGATCGTAAAGGGAACGTAGGCGAACCGTGCTGGTGACCCAGTAGGCGAAAGGCCAAGTATCGGTCAGATCAGTCCGATCCGACCGATCGGACTGATCTGACCGACATGAGAGACGCCTGATTGGCAGAAATCACGTATTGCCGCCTGCCTGCGTTCTCCTTCGGAATCTGATATACTGCATAGCCGAATACTATACGCGCCCCGGCCTTGCCGCGGATGGAGGTTGGAACATTGAAACGGGCCCTCGTTCTGGTGTCAAGTATCGTGCTGCTAGCTGTCATGGCCGGCTGTGGAAGTGGGGCTTCCGCCCCCGCGCCCTCGGCCACGGCCGCCCCCAGCAAGTCTGCTCCTAAGCCTGCCGCTTCGGCTTCAGCGAGTCCGGCTGCCTCACCATCAGCCAAGTCGGAAGCGACGGCAAAACCGCAGAAGACCTACTCGGCACCACCTCAGATGACCATTGATCCCAAGAAAGACTATGTGGCCACTCTGCGTACGAACATGGGTGATATCAAGGTCAAGCTCTTCGCTAGCGAAGCCCCGATCACAGTCAATAACTTTGTCTTCCTGGCCCGCGATGGCTACTATGACGGCGTCAAGTTTCACCGCGTCATCAAGAACTTCATGATTCAGTCGGGCGATCCAACGGCCACCGGCGCTGGTACCCCGGGTTATCGCTTCAAAGACGAGCCGATCACGCGCGACTACGAAGCTGGGACGCTCGCCATGGCGAACTCCGGACCGAACACCAATGGCAGCCAGTTCTTCATCACCCAGGCGGACATGACGGGAGGCAAGCTGCCCAAGAACTACACCATTTTCGGTAAGGTCGTGGATCAGGCGAGTATGGGCGTCGTGGACAAGATCGCTGGCGTGCCGGTCAAGCCTGGTCCGACCGGCGAGCCTTCGTCCCCGACCGTAGACGTGCACATCACCTCGGTGACCATCGACGAGGTCCCAGCCGCAACGGGTGCTGCGCCTGCATCATCCAATTAGACGAGACCCAGTCATAGTTGTGAAAGGAACGACCGTATGCCGAAAAGCTACCCAGCGCCACCCGCGATGACCATTGATGCGAGTAAGGACTATGTGGCCGTCCTGCACACGAACAAGGGCAATATCAAGGTCAAGCTCTTCCCCGGCGATGCCCCGATGACCGTCAACAACTTTGTCTTCCTGGCCCGCGACGGCTACTATGATGGCGTCACGTTTCATCGCGTGATCAATGGCTTCATGATTCAATCGGGCGATCCGACCGGGACGGGCGCCGGTACTCCCGGGTATCGATTCAAGGACGAGCCGATCTCCCGCGACTACGAGGCCGGTACACTCGCCATGGCCAATGCCGGTCCGAACACGAACGGCAGCCAGTTCTTCATCACCCACGTTGATCTGAAAGGGCGTCTGCCGAAGAATTACACTATTTTCGGCAAGGTCATGGACGAGGACAGTATGAGCGTCGTGGATAAGATCGCCAGCGTGCCGGTGCGGACCGGCCGCAGCGGCGAGTCTTCATCGCCCACTGAGGATGTCCACATCGATTCGGTGACAATCGAAGAGAGCCCGGCCACTTAGACGGGCACCGTCCGCGAGGTGAAAGGAGAGCCACTTTGACCGAAGTCGCTGTGCGCAAGATCAGGTTTGGGGTAGGTACGCCGGCTGAGGGCGTGTCGTTCGAGGTGCTGCGCGATCATGCACTGGAAGCCGAAAGCCTTGGCTTCGATTCCGTCTGGCTGGTCGATCATTTGGTGACGGTAGCGCTTCCGCCTGGCAACCCGCAACCCGAGTCGTTCACAACTCTTACCGCTCTGGCCGCAAGTACCAGCACGATTCATGTTGGGGCCATGGTCTTCTGCTATGCCTTCCGCCACCCGCCGCTCTTCGCGAACATGCTGTCCACGCTCGACCGCATCAGCAATGGACGCGTGGAGTTCGCGGTAGGCGCGGGCTGGCTTCAGAAGGAGTTCGAGTCCTACGGCTATACCTTCCCTCCCGTCGGTGAGCGCATGCAGCGACTAGAGGAAGCCTTGCAGATCTTCAAGAAGATGTGGACTGCGGAGAAGGCGAGTTTCCAGGGGAAATACTACCACATCAAGGACATCACCGACTGCCCGAAGCCCGTGCAGAAGCCTCATCCGCCGATCTGGATAGGGGGTACCGGAGAGAAGGTTCTGCTACGGCTTGCCGCAAAATACGCCGACCGTTGGAACGGTCCGGGGCTCAGTCTGGCAGAGATAAAGCACAAGAGCGAAATCCTCGATCAGCACTGCCGCGAGATCGGGCGTAACCCGGCCGAGGTCGAACGCACCTGGTGGGGCTCCGTGTTCATCGACGAGGACGAAGGACGGCTGCACCATCGATTGGACCGTCTGACCGCCCAGAGCCCGCGGGAGGGACTGCCTAGAAACTCCATTGTCGGCACTCCAGACCAGTGCATAAAGCAACTCCAGGAGTTCATCGACGCAGGCGTAACTTATTTCATCTGCCTATTCGGCCGCACGGCCGACATCCGTTCCACCCAGCTCTTCGGCCGCCGCGTGCTACCCGCGTTTCGGTAACTCGTGCGCAGCCAAGGCGCCGCCTGAGTTACCTCTCCTTTTTGATGGCCATTAATAGCTAGATGTGGCATGTCCTCGTAGTGGCGGGC